>NZ_CP169531.1:560000-895000 GCF_041950555.1 Zobellella sp. DQSA1 | reverse complement strand
TATTGCCGGATCGGCGAACGTTCCAGCCACACCTGGTTCGCCCTGAGCAAGCTGCTCGGTTACGAGGTGCGCAACTATGACGGCTCCTGGACCGAATACGGCAACAGCGTGGGCGTGCCCATCGCCAACCCCGCGGGCACCGTCTGGGGCGGTACCTGATGAGCGGCGGCGGCGAAGGGCCCCTTGCCGCCGCCCTGTTGTGGAATGAGTGCCATGCCCCCACCTGATCCGGGCGTCGCCCCCGGCCGTCACCCGGCTATTGCCCTGGCCCTGCTGGTGCTGATCGCCCTGTTGCTGGCCGGACGGGCCCTCGCCGATGGCTCCACCACCGGCAACAACCTGGCCTTCTCCCTGCTTGTCGGCGCCCTGTTCGGGTTGGTGTTGCAACGCTCCCGTTTCTGCTTTTTCTGCATCAGCCGCGATTTCGTCGAACGCCGGGACGCCCGCGGCCTGCTCGGGCTGGTGGTGGCCCTGGCGGTGGGCAGCCTGGGCTACCAGGTGCTGTTCGGCGCCTTCCTGCTCGACCCCTCTCTGGGCCGCTTGCCGCCGGGAGCCCACATAGGTCCGGTGAGCTGGGTGCTGGCCGCCGGCGCCTTTACCTTCGGCATCGGCATGGCCCTGTCCGGCTCCTGTCTCAGCGCCCACCTCTACCGGCTGGGCGAAGGCTCCCTCGCTTCTCCCTTCGCCCTGCTCGGAGCCCTGGGTGGCTTCGTGCTCGGCTTTCTCAGCTGGAATCCCCTCTACCTGAGGGTCATGCAGGAGGCGCCGGTGATCTGGCTGCCCACCCGCCTCGGCTACGGCGGCGCCCTGCTGCTCCAGTTGCTGCTGCTCACCGCCCTCGCCCTGGCCCTGGTGCGGACCCACCGGCCGCCGGCCGAGTCACCGCCCCCTGCCTGGTCGCTGCACGACCTGTTGTTCGGCCGGCGCTGGCCCACCTATGTGGGCGGCATACTGGTGGGCATGATAGGGGTGATGGCCTACTTCAGGGTCGCCCCCCTGGGGGTGACTGCCGAGCTCGGCAGCCTGGCGCGCACCGGCGCCGACAGCCTGGGGCTGCTGCCTGGCAGGCTGGAGGGGCTGGACGGTTTTTCCGGCTGCATGGCGGTGGTCAAGGAACACCTGCTTTCCGATAACGGCCTCTTCGTGCTGGGGCTGGTGGCCGCTTCCCTGGCCTCGGCCCTGCTCGCCGGCGACTGGCGCCCGCGCAGGCCCACCCCGGGCGAGGTGGTGCGCTGCCTGGTGGGCGGCCTGCTGATGGGATGGGGCGCCATGGTCGCCCTGGGCTGTACCGTGGGTACCCTGCTGTCGGGCGTGATGGCCGGGGCCCTCTCGGGCTGGGTCTTCCTGCTGTGCTGTCCGGCCGGCATCCTGGCCGGCCTGTGGCTGCGCCGCCGCCTGCCCTGGTGAGAGTTACCAGAGCCCGCCGGCCAGCAGCCGGATCAGGACGCCCAGCAGGGTGACGGCCAGCACCCCCCCCAGGTAGAGGACGGCGAACCACAACCAGCTCTTCTTGCCGCCCATCAGTAACCCTCCTCGAAGTCCTCGACCTTGCCGGAGAAGATGCGATATCCCCACAGGGTGTAGGCGCAGATCAGCGGCAGGAAGATAAGGATCCCCGGCAGCAGGAACAGCAGGCTGGAATTCGGTGCCCGGGCATCCCACAGGGTCAGCTGGTGCGGAATAAGATAGGGGAAGAGCCCCACCACCAGGCCGATAAAGCCCAGGATGAACAGACCCACCGCCAGCCAGAAAGGGCGGGTCTCGTGGGGCTGGCCGTCCAGATCCCGGTACAGCAACCAGCCGAACAGGACGCTCAACAGCGGCAGGGGCAGCAGCAACAGGAAATTGAGGCCATCGAACCAGCGCGCCCGTATCTCGGTATTGGCCAGCACCGTCCACAGGCTCACCACCACCAGTATGGCCATGATCGCCAGCACCAGCTTGCGGCCAAGATGGGCGGCGCGGGCCATGATGTCGCCCCGGCTTTTCATTACCAGGTAGCAGCAGGCCAGCAACGCATAGGCCACCATCAGCGCGAAACCGGTGAAGATGCTGAACGGCGACAGCCATTCCAGGGCACCCAGCTCGCCGGGGCCCGCCTCCACCCCCTGCACCACGGCGCCGAGGATGGCGCCCTGGCAGAAGGCGGCCACCGTGGAGCCGAGAAAGAAGGACTTGTCCCACCAGGGCTTGGAGCGATGCGACTTGAAGCGGTATTCGAAGGCCACCCCCCGGAAGATGAGCCCGATCAGCATGATGATGATGGGCGTGTACAGGGTCACCAGAATGCCCGCATAGGCGGCGGGAAAGGCGGCGAACAACACCACGCCGCCGAACACCAGCCAGGTTTCGTTGCCGTCCCACACATGGGAAATGGAGCGCATCATGTGATCCCGCTCCGCCTCGCTCTTGAACCAGGGATAGAGGATGCCGAGGCCGAGGTCGAAGCCGTCGAGCACCACGTACATCAGTACCGCGAAACCCAGCAGCAGGTAGTAGAACAATGCCAGATCCATCTTATGCCTCCGTCTTTTCGTGTTTCAGTTGCTTCACCCAGGCCAGGGCATAGCCGGGGGCATCGACGCCGATCAGGTGTTGCTCCAGGTGCTCCATGTCCGGTGGCCCCTTGCGCACCAGCTTGGCCATGAAATAGAGATAGACGCAGAACAGCAGGCTGTAGGTCAGTACGAACAGGGTGAGCGAGAACAGCACCCGCTCGGCCGGCAGCGGCGACACCACCTCCATGGTGCGCACCAGTCCCTGCACCAGCCAGGGCTGGCGGCCGACCTCCACCACGTACCAGCCGGCCAGGGTGGCCAGTACCCCCGAAGGGATCATCAGGTTCATCAGCCGCAGAAAGGGCCTGTGCTCATAAAGCCGGCCCGAGCGACGCAGCCAGAGGCCCCAGAGGGCGGCCCCGATCATCAGCATGCCCAGGCCCACCATCAGCCGGAACGAATAGAATACCAGGGGCACGTAGGGTCGCTCGTCGGCAGGCACCGATTTGAGCCCCTTAAGCTCTCCATCCCACTCGTGGGTGAGGATGAGCGACGCCAGCTTGGGAATGGCGATTTCGAAATGGTTGGTCTCGTTCTTCATGTCCGGCACCGCGAACAGCAGCAAAGGCGCGCCGGCCTCCCGCTCGGGCCAGATGCCTTCCATGGCCGCCAGCTTGATGGGCTGGTGTTCCTTGACGTTGAGGCCGTGGAAGTCACCCACCAGCGCCTGAGTCGGCGCCAGGATCAGCGCCGCCCACAACGCCATCGACAGGCCCTTGCGGGCGAAGGCCTGCTCCCGCCCCTTGAGCAGATACCAGGCACTGACGCCGCCGATCACGAAGGTGGCGCTGAGCATGGCCGCCATCAACATGTGCACCAGCCGGTAAGGCATGGAGGGGTTGAACACCACCTCCAGCCAGTTGGCCACCTCGAAGCGGCCGTCCACAATCTCATAGCCGGCCGGAGTATGCATCCAGGAGTTGGCCACGATGATCCAGAAGGCGGAAATCCAGGTGCCCACCGCCACTACGCAGGTGGCGAAGAAGTGCAAGCGTTCGCTCACCCGCTGCCAGCCGAACAGCATGACCCCGAGAAAGCCCGCCTCCAGGAAGAAGGCGGTCAGCACTTCGTAGGCCATCAGCGGGCCCAGCACCGGGCCGGTGATGGCGGAGAACTCGGAGAAGTTGGTACCGAACTCGTAGGACAGCACTATGCCGCTGACCACCCCCATGCCGAAGGTGATGGCGAAGGGTTTGATCCAGAACTTGGCCAGCTGAAAATAGATGGGGTTGCGGGTCTTCAGCCAGAGCCCTTCCCAGATGGCGATGGCGGTGGCCAGGCCGATGGTGATGGCCGGGAAGATGATGTGGAAACTGACCGTGAACGCGAACTGAATTCGCGACAATATGGCGGCATCGAATTCCATTGGTCCTCCTTAACGACGGTAACGGTTGACGGCGGCCGGCAGGGTCGCTAACAGCAGGACAATAAAAATAGCAGAGAATTCAATCATTAATGCAGTCATGTTCATTATTGTTGGCTCACTCGCTGGGTTGGTCCTCTGACTTAGCAGAAACCGTGCCAGCACCCCCAACACCTTGAGTTGCCTTGTGCTGGATCAAAAAACCGGCAAAAACTTGCCCGAACCGACAACAAGGTTTACAGTCTTTGCCCTGTCAACTGTAAACCTTATTTACACCCAGGAGTCCGCCAATGTCGCTGGATGTCGCCTTCGAACTGATGATGATCCTCACCAGCGGTTGCGCCCTGCTGGTGTCCGCCTGGCTGTACTGGCGCGCCCGCCGCCGGCGCAGCATGAAGGCGCTGGCGGGCTTCGGCGTGATGATGGCGCTCTGGTGCGCCGGCCACGTGGCGGTGTTCCACGGCTGGGAGCGGCTCGGCGTCGCCCTGATCCTGGCCAATCCCCTGATGCCCACCTTCTTCCTCGACTTCGCCGTCGGCTTCGTCAACCAGGGCGCGGGCCGCCGCCCCTGGCTCGACCGCCTGGCCCGCAGCCGGGGCCTGCTCTACCTGGCCGCCCTGGTGGTAATGGCAACCAGCCTCTGGCTGGAGGGGGGCGGTATTATCACCTTCGGCCCCTTTGCCCACTACTTCGTGTTTCAGGGCTTCGGCTGGTTCAATATCGCCTACACCATCGCCATCGGGGTGCTGGCCCACGCCCTGCTGCTGTGGGGCCTGCGCATCCACAGCGGCAACCGCCGCCGCTCCATCGCCGCCATGTTCGCCGCCGGCGCCTGGGGCCTGCTGCTGGCCACCAGCTTCATCTTCCCCTCCCTCGGCCTGTACTGGTATCCCTGGCCCATGCTGCTGCTGCCCAGCTACGTGGTGCTGCTGGTCTACGGGGTGGTCCGCTACCAGATGCTGGAGGTCAACGCCTGGGCCAACCGGGCCCTGTTGTGGACCCTGATGACGGCCCTGGTGATGGGGCTTATCGCCCTGCTCAGCGCCATGGCCGGCCAGTTCGGCATGCAGGCCCTGGCCAACGTGCCCAAGTGGCAGCTGTGGCTCTACTCCATGCTGCTGCTGATGCTGGCCCTGGCCCTGTACCAGCCGGTGAGCAAGCTGGTGGAGCGGCTGATCTACCCGGGCAGCCGGCTCGACGAGCAGTTGCTCGCCACCTGGCAACGGCGCCTGGGCGAGGCCAGCAGCTGGCAAGGACTCACCTCGGCGGCGGCAGGACTGATTTCGCGCCAGACGGGCCAGCCGGTGGTCATTCATCTTGCGCCGGAAGGAGAGCCGGCGCCCTCCCTGCCCGCCGGCCCCTGCATACTGTGCCGGCACCAGCCCCAGGGCTGGCAAACCCGCCTGCAGGGTTTCGAGGATGTGACCCCGGGCCTGCGCCTGGCGGCGGAGGTGTTCGCTTCCCTGCTGGCCACCCGCTGCGGCCTGCTGGAGCGCTCCCTGCAACTGGCGGAAGCCGAGCGCCGGCGGCTGTCGGAGCAGCACCTGGTGGAACTGGGCGGGCTGTCGGCGGCCATGGCCCACGAACTGCGCAACCCGCTCAACATCATCTCCATGGCCACCGCCGGCCTGGAAGCCAACCGCAAGGAGATGATCCAGGCCCAGCTGAAGCGCGCCGACCGGCTGATCTCGGACATGCTGGCCTATTCCGGCCGCATCCAAGTGCAGTGCCAGGCCATCCCCCTCGCCTCCCTGCTCGACAGCCTCAAGCCTCAGTTCGACTGGCAGGGCACCGCCTTCGAGCACCGGCTGCCGGCCGACTACCGGCTGTGGGCCGACCCCTACCGGCTGCAGCAGGTGGTGGTGAACCTGGTGGACAACGCCCTGGCCTTCGTGCGCAACAGGCCCGGGGGGAGAATCTGCATCGAGGCGGGGGACAGGCCCGGCCTGGTGCGGGTGCATAACAACGGCCCCATGATCGAAGCCGAACTCGGTGAACGGCTGTTCCGCCCCTTCGTCGGCCAGCGCAGCGGCGGCAGCGGCCTGGGGCTCGCCATCGTCCACCGCCTCATGGAGGCCCACGGCGGCCATATCCGCCACCGCCAGGATCTGGGCTGGCCGGTCACCTTCGAACTCCACTTTCCCGAGGAGAAGCGCTTATGATCCCGCGCATCCTGCTTATCGACGACGAGCCCGCCTTTCGCACCCTCTGCGCCCAGTGGCTGGAGGCCGAGGGCTACCAGCTGGAAACCGGCGCCGATCTCAACGAGCTGCGCGGCAAGCTGCAGGGATTCGACGCCGATCTCATCCTGCTCGACCTGTCCCTGCCGCCCCATTTCGATCCCCGCCATACCCTGGCGGCCCTGCCCCAGTTCATCGACCGGCCGGTGATCATCCTCACCGGCCACGGCGAGCGGGAGCTGGCCCTGGAGGCCCTGCGCCAGGGCGCCTGGGACTTTCTGGCCAAACCCATCGATCCGGACATGCTGGCGGTGGTGGTGCGCCGGGCCCTGACCAAGCACCAGTTGGTGCGCGAGCTGAACAGCCTGAAGCAAAGCCGCCAGCCGCCACTGGCCAGCCTGATCGGCGCCTCCCCCTCCATGGAGAATATCCGCGCCCTGGTGCAACGCATCGCCCCCACCGACGTGCGGGTGCTGGTGACCGGCCCCTCGGGCACCGGCAAGGAGGTGATCTCCCGCGCCATCCACGATCTCAGCCAGCGCGCCCGGGGGCCCTTTATTTCGGTGCACTGCGGCGCCATCCCCGCCGAACTGCTCGAAAGCGAGCTGTTCGGCCATACCAGGGGTGCCTTCACCGGCGCCGACAAGGCCCGGAACGGCCTGCTCAAGCTGGCCGACGGCGGCACCCTCTTCCTCGACGAAATCGGTGAAATGCCGCTGGCGATGCAGGTCAAGCTGTTGCGGGTACTGCAGGAAGGCAGCTACTACCCGGTGGGCGGGCGCAGCCTGGAAACCATAGACGTGCGGGTGATCTCCGCCACCAACGCGGATCTGCCGGAGAAGGTGAAAAAGGGCGAGTTCCGCGAGGATTTGTTCTACCGCATCAAGGGGGTGACCATAGCAACCCGCCCCCTGGACGAACGCCCGGAGGATATTCCCCTGCTGGTCGGCCACTTCCTCGAACAGCAGGCCCGGGGACAGCCGCCGCTGCGCCCGGACACCGAGGCCTTCAACTGGTTTATCCACCGCCGCTGGCCGGGTAACGTGCGCGAACTGAAAAGCGCCCTGGACAGCGTGGCCGCCATCGCCCCGGGCGGCGTCATCAGCCTGGAGGACATCGCCCTGCTCTACCCGGACGCCAGGAACCAGTCCCGTCCGCTACCGGCCGCCGCCGGCGACAGCCTGGAGGCCCAGGTGCGGGCACTGGAGATAACGCTGATCACCGAGGCCCTGGCCCGCCACGACAACAACCGCACCCACGCCGCCCAGGCCCTGGGGCTGTCGCGCCAGGGCCTGCTGAAGAAAATAGAGCGGTACGGGCTTTAACCAGTCCTCACCCTTCCATCAGTTCCTTCAGGGTCAGCTCCAGGGCGGTGGCGGCGATGCCGGTACGGCTGTTGCGGTGGTTGTGTACCCGTTGCAGGGCGCCGCGAATGCGCTCGGACACGTCCCGAAAGATGGCCTCGTCGGAGATCTCCTGCTCGGTTTCCATCAGGAAGGCGAAGGCCCGGGCCATGCCGCAGTTGCCGATAAAGTCCGGGATCACGCTGAGCCGCTCGTCCGCCTGCTGATAGACGGGGCCGTAGAAGATTTCCTGGTCCCTGAAGGGCACATTGGCGCCGCAGGCGATAAGCTCCACCCCGTTGTTCGCCAGGGACGTCAGGTGCTCGGCGCTGATCAGGCGGGAGGCGGCGCAGGGCAGGAACACCTCGGCCTCGAGCTGCCACAACGCGGCCTGGGCCTGCTCGAAACCGACCACCCCGCTGCCCGCCAGCCGGTTGCCCTGGCGCCCCAGGTAGAGCGCCTTCAGTTGCTCGACGCCGAGCCCTTGTGGCGCTATCACCCCGCCAGAGGCATCGATGATGCCGACGATGTTCGCCCCTTCCTGGGCCAGGTAGTAGGCCGCCGCCGCTCCCACGTTGCCGAAGCCCTGTACGATAACCCGTTTGCCGGCGAGCCGGCCGCCGTAGATACCGTAGTAGTGACGTACCGACTCGGCCAGCCCCCAACCGGTGATGAGATCCGCCACCTTGTATTTGCACTGCGGGTCCGGACTATAGCGACCGTCTTCCACCACCTTGGCTACCCCCAGGCGCAACTGGCCCAGCTTCTGGATCTGCTCGCTAACCGTGGGGTTGAAATGGCCGTTGACCACCCCTTCCTGGGGATGCCAGATGCCGTGGCGCTCGGTCAGGGGCACCACGTCCTTCACCTCGCACACGTTGAGATCGCCGCCGGTACCGTAATAGTGCTTGAGCAGCGGCGCCACCGCCTGGAACCAGCGCGCCAGCACCCCGTCCCGGCGCGGGTCGGCCGGATCGAAGTCGATACCCGACTTGGCGCCGCCGATGGCCGGACCCGACACCGCGAATTTCACTTCCATGGTCTTGGCCAGGGATTCCACTTCATGACGATCCAGGCCCTTGCGCATGCGGGTGCCGCCGCCGGCCGCCCCGCCACGCAGGGAGTTGATCACCACCCAGCCTTTGGCCTCGGTCTCGCTGTCGTGCCACTCGAACACGATTTCCGGGTTTTTCCGTTCGAATTGGGTAAGAAGTGCTTTCATCCGTTAATTACTCCGTGTTACAGGCAATAGGAATCCCTGACCCGCAAAGGCCATTGGTACACATCAGGGAGAGAGTGAAGAGGGCGCCGCCGCGGCGGCGCCAGTAAGGTCAGAACAGGTTAAAGTAGAAGATCACCAGTACGCCGATGGGGGTAACGTAGCGCACCACCACATGCCAGAGGGGGTGCCACTGGTCGCCCAGCTCGGCCCGGGAATGCTCCGGTTTCATCACCCAGCCCACGAAGATGGCGGTCAGCAGGGCGCCGAGTGGCATCATGATGTTGGCGGTGAGGTAGTCGTAGATGTCGAACAGGGTCTTGCCCTCGAAGCGCTCGAACATGGCCAGCGGCGCGAACTCGGCCCACAGGTTCAGCGACAGCACGGTGGTAATGCCCACCAGCCAGGCCGCCAGGCCGCCGCCCACTGCCGCCTTGACCCGCCCGATGCCCTTCTCTTCCAGGAAGCGCACCAGGGATTCCAGCATGGAGATAGAGGAGGTCCAGGCCGCGAACAACAGCAGCACGAAGAACAGGGTGGCGAAGAAGCCGCCGCCCGGCATCTGGCCGAAGGCCACCGGCAGGGTAACGAAGATCAGCCCCGGGCCCTCGCCCGGCTGCAGGCCGTGGGCGAACACGATGGGGAAAATGGCCAGTCCCGCCAGCAGGGCCACGCACACGTCCATGATCGCCACGGTGAAGGAAGTCCGCGCGATGGACACGTCCTTCTTCAGGTAGGCGCCGTAAGCCATCATGGCGCCGCTGGCCAGGCTCAGGGTGAAGAAGGCATGACCCAGGGCCACCAGTATGGACTCGGCGGTCAGGCTGGAGAAGTCGGGCCGGAACAGGAACACCAGCGCCTCGCCGAAATGGCCCGTGGTCATGGCGTAGCCCACCAGGATCAGCAACAGCACGAACAGCGCCGGCATCAACCAGGATACCGCCCGCTCCAGGCCATGCTTGACGCCGCCGGCGGACACCAGCACCGTCAGCCCCATGAACAGGCTGTGCCACATCAGCAACTGGCCCGGAGAGGCCAGCAGACCGCCGAACATGGCGCCGGAGTCGTCCGCTCCTATGCCGGAGAAACCGCCCCTGGCCGCCTCCACGATATAAGGCATGGTCCAGCCGGCGATCACGCTGTAGAAGGACAGGATCAGGAAGGCCGCCAGGGTGGCCATGATGCCGATGCCGGCCCAGCCTCGACTGCGCCCTTCGGCCGCCGCCACCCTGCCCATGGTGCCGATGGGACTCTTGCCGCCGCGCCGGCCCAGCATGACCTCCGACATCATGATGGGGATGCCGATCATGGCGATGCAGATCAGATACACCAGCACAAAGGCGCCACCGCCGTTCTGGCCGGTGATATAGGGAAACTTCCAGATGTTGCCGAGGCCTACCGCCGAGCCCACCGCCGCCATGATAAATACAAAGCGACTGGACCACAGGGCCGGGGTCACCCCGGCCTGCCCTTTATCCTGAACATTCGTTGCCACCACAGACACAGCTTCTCCTCCTTTAGCTGTTTAGGACAACGTCAGCCACCCCAGCTAAAGGTGTAAAGAATGACTGACAGTATGTCCTGCTATTTTGCCACCATCTTCCCGATTGAAAAAATGGCTGTGGTAAAAAATTAGAGATTATTCGGCCTTCAACACACCACGACGGATTTGATCTTCCTCAATGGACTCAAAGAGAGCCTGAAAATTACCCTCACCAAAGCCTTCATTGCCCTTGCGCTGGATGATTTCGAAGAAAATGGGGCCGATCACGGTATCGGTAAAGATCTGCAGCAGCAGCCCCTGGCCCTGGGTTGGCGCCCCGTCCATCAGGATATGGTTCCTGTGCAACCGGGCAACGTCCTCGCCGTGGCCGGGCAGGCGGGCGTCCAGTTTCTCATAGTAGGTGTCGGGGGTGGTCATGAAGGTCATGCCGCCGTCACGTAAAGTTTCCACCGTGCGGAAGATATCCCGGGTACCCAGGGCGATATGCTGGATGCCCTCGCCCTTGTACTGGTGCAGGAACTCCTCGATCTGGCTCTTTTCGTCGGCGGACTCGTTGATCGGGATACGGATCTTGCCGCAGGGGCTGGTCATGGCCCGGGACTTGAGGCCGGTCAGCTTGCCTTCAATATCGAAGTAACGGATCTCGCGGAAATTGAAGTGCTTCTGATAAAAACCGCTCCAGACGTCCATATTCCCCATGGCCACGTTATGGGTAAGGTGGTCGATGTAGGTCAGGCCCACCCCCCCGGGATGCTGATCCACCCCCGGAATAGGCCGGAAATCCACGTCGTAGATGCTCTGGTCACCGTAGCGGTCCACCAGGTAGATGAGGGAGCCGCCGATACCCTCGATGGCCGGGATCTGCAGCTCCATGGGACCGGCGCCGGACTCCACCACCTTGGCGCCGTTGGCGGCCAGTTGCTCGATGGCCCGGGCCGCGTCCTTGACCCGGAACGCCATGGCATTGGCACAGGGGCCGTGGATGTGGGCGAACTGTTCGGCTCGGCTGTTGGGCTCGGCGTTGAGGATGAAGTTGATGTCACCCTGGCGGTAAAGGGTCACGTTCTTGCTGCGGTGGCGGGCGATGGCGACAAAGCCCAGCCGCTCGAACAAGCGGGCCAGTTGTTCCGGCTCGCTGGAGGCGTACTCCACGAACTCGAAGCCGTCGGTGCCCAGGGGATTGTCCCACAGAGAGGATTTTTCCGGTGCTGTTGCTTCAGACATCATGATTATTCTCCTTAATCGCCTTTGTTCCATTGGTTTATGCTTAAACGCAATGGAAACAGAATAAGGCAAGGCGGACACATTTTGTTTGCAACTTGTTACATTAAAGTTTAGTTTTTTGCGTGAATGTTGCACCGGAGAAGGAATAACCGTGAGAAAGGCGCATGAAATCGAACTGGACCGTCAGGACGCCCGCCTGCTGCAGGCACTGCAGGAAAACGGCCGGCTGAGCAACGTGGAGCTGTCGGAGCTGATCCACCTCTCCCCTTCCCAATGCCAGCGTCGGCGGCACAAGCTGGAAGAGCTGGGGGTGGTGCAGAAATACGTGGCCCAGGTGGATCCGGAGAAGGTGGGGCTGTACGTGACCGCACTGATCAGCGTGACCCTGGGCAAGCACGGCGAGCGCATCGCCGACGAATTCCACCAGGCCATCCAGCACTTTCCCCAGGTACTGGAATGCTGGAGCGTCACCGGCGACGCCGACTATATGCTGAAGGTGGTGGCCACCGATCTCAAGAGCCTGTCCGACTTTATGATGCACCAGTTGCTAAACTTGAAGACGGTGTCCAATATCCGCTCCAATATCCTGCTCGACAAGCTCAAGCACACCACGGTGCTGCCGCTGGGCTGACGGTCGAATAAAGCTAACCCGGCTGCGGCCACAAACCGCAGGGCCGGCTTTAAAAAACCGTTTTAGATCTGCAGTACTCGGCCAAAACGCACTTTCGCCATAACGAGCTGTTTCGGCCTGACCCAGCATCCGGTGAATGCTTGCAGCAGGCCGAAACGGCGAGTGCCAGGTGCCGCAGCGTGTCGGTGGAGGTGGCCCTGTTGACTCTTTGCTGAGTCGTTACAGACCAGCTTCGCAAAGACCTTAAACAACAGGCTTTAACCGCCTCTCGCTAGCCTGGGGTTCCGGCTCGGCCCAGGCTGAGGGGATAGTGACAGGCCACCTGCTGGGTGGCGCTGAGCTCCCTCGCCACCGGGGCGGCCTGCCTGCATTGCTCGGTGGCGAAACGGCAACGCGGATGGAAGGCGCAGCCCGGCGGGGGCGAGATGGGGTTGGGCACCTCGCCGGTGACCGGGGTCCGCTCTTTGTGGATCACCTCCATGCTGGGAATGGCGTCCATCAGCAATAGCGAGAGAGCTGGCCCTGATCGGCCAGAGCGGTGCCAGCGCCGTGATCTGCCCCATCGTCTCCGGCCGTCATGCCAAGTACTTCAGCGGGGTCCGCCGCTTCCGCGAGGCCGGCATCAATATCAGCCTGGGCACCGACACCTATCCGTCCGACATGATCCAGAACATGCATGTCGGCGCCATCCTGAGCCGGGTCGAGAGTGGCGATATCACCGAGGCCTCGGCGGCGGACTACTACAACATGGCCACCCTGGGTGGCGCCCGGGCCCTGGGGCGGGAAGATCTCGGCCGGCTCAGTCCGGGCGCCAAAGCCGACATCATGGTGTTCGACTTCGACCGCATCCACAGCGGCCAGTGCTCCGACCCCGTCACCGCCATGGTGATCAACGGCAACGGCCGGGATATCCAGCTCATCCGCTATGGCAGCAGCGACGAGGCCTATCTGGATCTGCGCTCGGGCCGGGTGGATGTCGTGTTTTCCGACGTGCTGGCGATTCAGGAAGGCTTTATAAAAAGGGAGGGAGGAGACGACTTCGTCATGAAAGGTCCGCTTGTCACCGATTCCCGCTGGTTCGGGGAGGGTTCGGGCATTGCCGTACGCAAACAGGATGTCCGGCTGAAGGAACGGCTGAACCAGGCCATACTGGCCTTGCGCGACAACGGCGAGTACCAGAAGATCAACGCTAGGTACTTCGACTTCGATATCTACGGCGAATAAACAAAGGGCCGCGATCCATGATCGCGGCCCTTTTCGGGTTATCAAGGTTCAGTAGACCACGCTGCCGAGCTGGCTGCCGCTTTCCGCCATGGGGTTCTGGATGATCTGCACCACCACCCCGTCGGCCGGGCTGTGGTACTGCTTCACCTCGTGGCCGAAGGCGTCGTACTGCACGAACATCAGCTCGCCCTTCTTCACCTTGTCCAGCAGTTGCACCTTGGGCACCACGAAACCGCCGAACTCGGCGCGCACGTCCTCCCAGAGCTCGGTTTCCACCGGCAGCTCGGGCTGCACCACCTCGCCCTCGATCAATTGGATATGGCGCAGGAAGTTAAGGGTGCCGTCCACCGCCCGCTCCACCAGCTCGGGCTCGTACACATCCCGAGATCCGATCTCCAGGGTAAAGGCCGGTACCCCGATGCCGCTGTAGGCACCGTCCACCGTGGTCTGGCTCTGGCTACTGAAGGCCACGTCCACCCCGAACAGCCGGGTCATCTCCTTCACCGCGGGAATGCTGTAGTCGGTGTAGGCGAACAGCGGGAAGGTGGTGGGGTTGGCGGTATGCATGTCGATGGCATAGTCCGCGTTGTGCTTGAGCAGATCGTTCCAGATGCTGTGGGAGTACCGCTGACCCGAGGTCTTGGTATCTTCGGTATTGGCCTGGCGGTTGAGGTTTTCATTGACCTTGACCGGCCCCGAGGGTACGAATTCGCGCACGTTGGCGATAAGCCCGGGGATGTTGAACTGGTGCACTATGGTGACCGTCCCCTTGAGCGCTTCCCCGGCGAGCCGCTCCTTGATGTTGTGCACCGTGAGATAGGGGTTCATCTCGTTGGCGTGCACCCCGGCCACCAGCATCACCTTCTTGCCCGGCGTTTCCCCCTTCAGCACGCTCACCGGCAGGTAGTAATGCTGGCCGGCGTTGTTCTGGCCCGCGACGCGAAAGTAGAACTCATGCTGCTTGCCCGGCTCGAGGGAGTCCACATCCAGCCGGGTGATCACCGGCTTTCCCTGGATCACATCGCCGTTAAACTGGGTATCGGCCCATGCCGGCAAGGTCGTGGCCAGCGCTCCCAGGGCGCCGCCCCAGATAAGAGGTTTTATGGTCATTATTCTTCCCTAAGTGAAATCATCCGAACAGGTTGCTATCAACAAATAAATTAAATTGTTAGCAATAAATTGCAGGGAAAACGTTACACCAAGGTTAACGAATAATAAAGCGATAAATGGGATCACGGCGACAGCATGCTTTGAATTATTCACAAAAAAAGAATATTTATCTGGCCCGTACCGGCCGGGGCACCGGCCCCACCGCAGAGGGTGCGGGGTAGCCCGAGAGGGGAATAAGGGAGGGCAGTCAGCGGGGGGAGGCTTACGCCTCGGCTTGCAGTTCGGCGAAGAGCGCCGCCAGATCCAGGCTCTGCTCTTCTTCCTCGGCCAGCTCCAGGCTGGCTTCCAGGTGTTCCAGATGGCGGCGCATGGACAGGGCGGCAGCCTCGGCTTCCCCCGCCGCCACCAAATCCAGCAGCTTGCCGTGCTCTTCACAGTGGCAGTGATGGGCGTTTCTGTCCTTCTGGTACATGCTGACGATAAGCGACGTCTTGGCGACCATCCGCTCCAGCACCTCCACCAGCAGGCGGTTGCCGCCGAGCCTGGCCAGCTCGATATGAAAACGGGCGGCGCAATCTACCGCCGCCGGCCGCCGGTCCTCCTCGACCGCCCGCCGTTCTTCTTCTATCAGGGCACGGAGCGGGGCCAGTTCGCCCCGCCGCTCTCCGCGGGCGGCCAGGGCCACCGCTTCCTCTTCCAGGATGCGGCGCATGGCAAACACCTCGGCCGCCTCCTGCTGGCTGGGACAGGCCACTGTGGCGCCCCGGTTGGCGGCGATGGTCACCAATCCCTGATGGCCGAGTTCCAGCAAGGCGGCGCGCACATGGTTGCGGTTGGCGGTGAGCGCCTCGGACAGCCGGGTTTCCACCAAACGGGTACCCGGCGCCAGCCGCTGCTCCAGGATGGCGCGGGAAATGATCCCCACGATACGCCGGATTTCTCTTCGCTTGATGCTGGACACTTCCCCTCCCGGAATGCATAAACTTTCATGTAAAGAAGATTAACAAAACCATCCGACTGGCTCCAGTCCCTTGTGATCCTTCAGCCCCAGCGGCTGACGCCGGGGTAGCCCCCTTCCAGCAATTCCTTGATGAACACCGAGGGAATCTGCCGATCGGCCAGCAGAAAGACCTGATCCCGGGCCCGGGTCAGCCCCACGTAGAACAGCCTGCGCTCTTCGGCGTGAGGAAAGGCCTCCTCCTCCGGCAGCAACAGATCCAGCAGACCAGGCCCGTTTTTTTCGGGCGGGAAACCGTACTTGCCCCGAGTCAGCCCCAACAGGATCACGCAATCCGCCTCCTTGCCCTTGGCACCGTGCAGGGTCTGGGCCTCCAGCCGCAGATCGGGAAAACGCCGGCGCCAGGCCGCCAGTTGGGACTCATCCGGCAGGCTGAAGCGGAAGCGGGCCAGCAGGTAGACGGAGGCCTCCGGACGCTGGGCCGCGATCTGCCCCAGCAGGCGGCTGACCGCGTCCATCTGGCTGTCGTGACCCACCGGCAACACGTGTACACAGGGCCCCTCGCTGCGCCTGTGGGTACCGAGGGTTTTGGGCAACTGGTCGGGATTGCGGGTAACGAAGCGACTGGCCACCTGCTCGATACGGTTGTTGAAACGGAAAGTCTTATCCAGGGGGGTGATCCGGCTGGCGCCGAAGTACTCGCCGAAGCGGGTGGTCAAGGAAACGTCGGCGCCGCTGAAACGGTAGATGGCCTGCCAGTCGTCCCCCACGCAGAACAGGGACAAACCGGGGGCCGCATCGCGCAGTGCCTGCAGCAAGGTGGCCCGGGGTACGGAAATATCCTGAAACTCGTCCACCAGAATATAGCGCCAGGGCACCTCGAACCGGTCCCGACGCACATAATCACTGGCCTTTTCGATCATGTCGTCGAAATCAATTTCACCCCGCTCGCGCAGGTGTGTCTGGTAACGGTGCAGCAGCGGCCGCACCAGGGTCAGTTGCTCGGCCTGATCCGGGGTCAGTTCAAAGGGGTCCGGCTCGCCATAGAGCTTGAGAGCCGACACCAGCGGCGCCCACTCCCGCGCCAGCCGGCCGAAATCGGGCCGGGGCGAAACCTGGAAGCGGTGACGGCGTAGCCAGTCGAGCAAGCGTACACCGTAGGCCTCGTCCTCCTGTCCGAGTTGTTCCAGCCAGGTGGCGAAAGCGCCGTGACGGGACTTTTCGTTCTGGGCCAAGTCGCTCAGGGGCGGAGTGCGCCCCTCGACCCGGGACAGTATCATCAGCCCCAGGGCATGGAAGGTACTGACCCTGATCACTGCGGTTTCCGGCCGACGCGCCAGTCGTTCGGCCATTTCCGCCGCCGCCTCGTTGCCGAAGGCCAGTAGCAGCAGCTCGTCGGCCCGGGCCTGGCGGGAAGCCAGCAGAAAGGCGGCCCGTGCCGCCATTACGCTGGTCTTGCCGCAACCGGCCCCGGCCAGCACCAGGTTGTGGTCTTCATCCACCACGCAGGCCAGGCGCTGGGCCTCGGTAAGCGGATGGGCTTCCAGACCGTCGAACAAGGTACCGTGATCGAGCAGGGCCTGCTCGCAATAGTCCTGGCAGCATTGCTCCCGCCAGGCTTCGTCCGCCGCCTGCACCGTGGCCACCAGTTCGAATGCCGCCCGGGCCCGGTCGTCCAGGGACTCGGGCGGCGGGCAGGCCGGCCAGTCCACCGGTTCCCCGGCCACCAGTGCTTTCAGTTGCCGCCAGCGGGAGTCGCGCAGATAGCCCAGCTCCAGCGCCGCCAGGCATTGCTCGGCCAGGGATTGTATCCGCCCGGCATGATACCGGTACCAGCCCAGGGTCACCGCCTCGGCCAGAGGCTCGGCCACCGCCTTCGGCAGCCAGCCCAGCTCGATCTCACCCTGGGTACAGAACAGCCGCAGCCGGTACAGCCGGCGCGCCTCCTCCAGCCGGGGCGGACCGCTCAGTTCATGCCAGCCGAGCCCGTGCCGCTCGCGCCGCAAGTGCAGCACCAGGCCATCCGCCGTCAGTTCGGTGGCCAGAAAGGGATGGTTGAACCAGGGAGCCAGCCAGTGGGCCTTGAAGATCTGCATGCTCATGCTCACCCCAGGTTGTTGATAAGCTCGGACAATATCATATGGGTTTTCACCGTCTTGATATTGGGCATGTTTTCGATCTGGCCACGTACCTCGTCCAGCCGGACCATGGAGGCCGCCTCCACATACACCAGCATGTCGGTTTCGCCGCTGATGGTATAGCACAGCTTCACCTCGGGAATGGTACGCAGCAGGGCGGCGTATTGTTCGCAGCGGTGCACATGATAATGCAGTTCAAAATAGGCGCGCACCGCGCCCCCGCCGCCACCGATACGGGCGTGATAACCACGGATAATACCCCGCTCTTCCAACTGGCGGATGCGCTCGGACACCGCCGAGCGGGACAGGCTCACTTCCCGGGCGATGCTCGCCACCGCCATGCGGGCATTGCCGGCCAGCAGGGCCACTATCTGTTGATCGAACTTGTCCACCCGAAGCCTTTCTCCCGCCGCCGGCGAAACGGCGGCACAAAGCGACGAACTGCCGCCGGCAAACGGCGTTTTGCAGCGTCGTAATATGATGCGTGGGCGGTAATATATCAGAATTATCAGGCTCGGAATCGAAACAAAATGGCACGTTTGAACAAGGAACTGGGGCTGGCCTACGGCACCGGCATGATGGCCACCTCCCTGCTCGGCACCGGTATCTTCGTGGTACCGGCGGTGGCCGCCGGTATCGCCGGGGAGGACTCGCTATGGGCCTGGCTGGGATTGATGCTGCTGGTGCTGCCGGTGGCCTTCAGCTTCGCCCGCCTGGGTCAGTGTTTTCCCCATGCCGGCGGGGCACCGCACCTGATCGGCCGGGGCCTGGGACAGCCGATGGAAAAGCTGGCCGCCTTTCTGTTCCTGGCGGTGCTGCCAGTCGGCCTTCCCGCCGCCCTGACCCTGACCGCCGGCTTCTGGCACGCCCTGTTCGACCTTTCCGCCGGCGGCGATCTGCTGGTACAGCTCGGCACCCTGGGCCTTATCCTGTTGCTCGGCAGCCGCAAAACCCGGGCCTCCGGCCTGGTGCAGGTGCTGATCGCCCTGGCCATAGTATTGCTGTTGCTGGCCATCTGGTGGTCGGGAGGTCTGCTGGCAGCACCGCCCGCCCTGCCGCCCCTAAATCAGGTGCAATGGGGCCTGCTGCCCACCGCTCTGGGGGTGATGTTCTGGTGTTTCGTAGGGCTGGAAGCCTTTACCCACATGGGGGAAGAGTTCAAAAATCCCCGGCGGGACTTTCCCCTGGCGTTGCTGTTCGGGGTGCTGCTAGCGGGCCTGGTCTATCTGGCCTGCGCCCTGGCGGTGATCCGCTTCGGGGTGTTCGGCAGTGAACTGGCCAATACCACCTCCATCCCTACCCTGATGGCCGGGCTGTTCGGCGAAGGCGGGCGCTGGGCGGCGGCCCTGGTGGGCTACCTCGCCTGCTTCGCCAGCATCAATATCTATATCCAGGGATTTGCCCGGCTGCTGTGGAGCCTGGCGGACGAGGGCAAGCTACCCACGGGGCTGGCTCGCCTTAACCGCAACGGCGCCCCCTTCCGCGCCCTGGCCTGGGTGATCGGCGTGTGCGCTCTCTGCACCCTGGCCGCCTGGCTGTTCCGGCTGCCGCTGGATACCCTGATCCGCTACGCCAACGGCAACTTTATCCTGGTCTACCTGCTCGCCATGGTGGCGGGGGTGAAGCTGCTCACCGGCCCCTGGCGCGCCCTCGCCGCCCTGGCCAGCCTACTGTGCCTGGCCGTGCTGCTCTCGCTCGGGCAGGAGGCGGGCTACGCCCTGGCCCTGGGCGCGGGCTTTTTGGGCTGGCGCGCCTGGCGCAGGAAAAAATCCTGCCAGCCGCTGCCCCCCGAAACCCTGGCCTGAAGGGGTGTTGTGTTAGACGCGATTTCAATCGCGTGGCCGACAGTACGAGTCCCCACCGCCGGCGGGATCCCGTGACTGAAGTCACACCGACGGGAAGCGCTTACGGCTGCAGGCCTGCCAGAACCGTTCTGACCGCCCTCACTCTGTCGCCATCGCACCCGAGGTAATCCCCCGGATCCTGGCCGCCCATGGCCAGGGTCGCCGGCCGGCCACGGCGCACCGAGGCGGAAAGGTGCACCTCGTCCACTCCGGTTCGTCGCACCAGCTCGGCCACATTGGCGGCATCGACCCCGGCGCCGGCCATCACCCGGATCCGTCCTCTGGCCGCCGCCACCATCTGCGCCAACACTCCGGCGCCGTCGGGAGCACTGGCCGCCTGCCCGGAAGTAAGCACCCGCTGGCAACCCAGTACTATCAGCAATTCGAGATCCGCCCGCCAGTCACGGCTGAGATCCAGGGCCCGATGAAAAGTCACCTCCAGCCCCTTGGCACGCTCCAGCAGCCGCTCCAGCACGGCCTGGTCCACCCGATCTTCGGCGTTCAGGGGGCCCAGCACCACCCCGGCGAGCCCGGCGGCACGAACCGCGTCGATATCCAGCAACATGGTCTCTATCTCTGCTTCATCGTAGACGAAGTCCCCCATGCGTGGACGGATCATGGCATGGACGGGTACCCCGCAGGCCGCCGCCTGCCGCATCAAGCCCGGGCTCGGGGTCAGTCCGCCCAGGGCCAGAGCAGCACACAGCTCGATACGATCGGCTCCCGCCGCCACGGCGGCGAGCAGCGAGCTGACGTTATCGACACAGATTTCCAGTTTCATGATAAAGACTCCGGCAAGGATAAAAAGCGATAATCCCGTGTCATCCCTTCCCACGGGAAAGAGACGACCCGCCGCAAACGGCGGGCTAAAAACAAGGGGCAGAGCCAATTTGCTATTGGCTCTGCCCCTTGTTTTCCCTTGAAGAAAGGCCCAGCTAGTTCCGCCCTTGCTCCCTGGCCCTCATGGCCCCCCACAACACCGCCAGCCAGAAGGCGTACACCATGACCCCGCTATTGTGGCCAAAGAACACTTGGGAAAGGCCGAAATCAATAAAGGCCACCGACAACAGCGTGCCGGCGGTAGCCAGGGCCCGCAACTCCATGTCCGGCGTGTTCAGGCGCCGGGCGAACAGACGCAGCGGAACCAGATAAAGTGCCAGCAATGACAGCAGGCCCAGGATGCCCCTGCGGGCAAAGTTATCCAGCAACTCGTTATGGGCATGTTGCTCCGCCGCGAACTGGGTGACTTTGCCCTGGTCCGCCAGGGCCTGCATGCCTGCCTGATAACCATGCCAGCCCCAGCCGGTGAGCGGCTTCTCAGCGATCAGCCGGAATGCGCCCTGCCACATGTCAAAACGGGCGCCAAGGGAGGTCAGCCTATCCCCTTGCCGGTACAGCTCGATATCGGTAAAGGCCTGCGCCACCCTTTCCTGGACTCCCGTCTGAGGCAGGACATAGGCCAGGACGCCCAAAGCCAGCAAGGTGGCCAACGCCAGCATGCTCAGCCGTCGGCCCAGGTTCTGGCCATATGCCCGGTAAAGCACCCAGAACACAAAAGGCAGCCCGATCCAGCCTCCCCGGCTGCCCGACAGCAACGAGCCCAGGGCGCCGGCGCTGGCCCCCAGCAGCAGCAGCGCCATCCATCGTCGGGAGTTCGGCTGCACCGCCGCCCACCCCAAACCGGCCAGGCAGAAAATCCCCATCAGCATGCTGATGTTGCCAAACTGGATCACATGAGTGTAACCGGTGGCCCGTTCAATGCCTGCCCCGAAGGTTTGCCACAATGCCCAGGATGACGTCAGCAGCGAACCCAGTACCAGCCCGGCCCACATGAAAGCCAGCCGGGGGGGGTAGGCCAGGACGAACAGCAATACGGGCACGGCAAACATAAAGCGGCTGGGCCGGTCGAAAGCGCTGCTCCTGGCTCCTTCCAGCCAGAGATGCAGCATGAAAAACAGGCTGTACAGCACCAGCACCGCCATGAGCAGCTTGTCTGCCTTTTGCAGTTGCAGCTCAGGCCTCGTCCACAGCAAAGTCACGCTGCCCAGCAGCAGCAGGATGGAACCATAACTGTAGCCACTGGGCACAATCAGGGCGATGGCGCCCATTAAAAAAACAGCCAGGCTGCTGTAGAGCCTGGCCAGGGAAAGGTGATGGATTTCAGAATACGACATGATGTTAATATGCATTCTTGTTGATGAACCCCTTAAACACGGTGAGCAGTATGATCTTCAAATCCAGCCATACCGACCAGTTGTCAATATACCACAGGTCGTGATCCACCCGTTTTTCCATCTTCTCCAGGGTATCCGTCTCGCCACGCAAACCATTGACCTGGGCCCAGCCGGTGATTCCCGGCTTGACCTTGTGCCTCCGCATGTAGGACTCCACGATGTCTTTGTAATATTCGTTATGGGCAAGGGCATGGGGGCGGGGTCCGACAATCGACATGCGTCCCTGCAGTACATTCAGGAACTGCGGCAATTCATCCAGTGAAGTCCGGCGCAAGAAGGCGCCCAAAGAAGTAACACGCGCATCACCTTTGGTCGCCTGGGTCACCTGTCCGCCCTGCTCCTGGTGCACCTGCATGGAGCGGAACTTGTATACCTTGACGCATTTCCCGTTGACCCCGGTCCGGTACTGCTTGAACAGCACGGGCCCCGGCGACGTCAGCTTGATGGCAATGGCGATGACCAGGCAGACCGGCAAGACAAGCAGGCTGATAAGCCCCCCGATGAGCAGATCCTCCAGCCGCTTGACGACAGGGGCCATACCACTCATGGGAGTAACGCTGAGATCGATGGCGTAGTGACCCGCCACTTCGCTGATCCTGTGGTTGAGCAACTGCATATCCTTGAATTCGGGTATAAAACGCAGTTCCACCGTGTGATTGCGCAGGGTATAGAAGATGGTGCGTACCACCGCTCCCATCTCCATGGGAACACAGATCCACACCTCATTGGCACCGCTCTCTTCCACCCTGTTGGCCAGGATAGTCAGTTGCGCTTCATCCAGCTTCTGTTCGAAGCGGAACACCCCGGCGAGGCGGTATCCTTCCGCCGGCGAGGTTCGCATCCCCTTGCCCACCTTCAGCACATTTCTTCCGGGGCCGACCAGGAAGACCGAACGCTGCGACCACCCTTTGATACGGGCCTGGCGCAATCCCAGTTGTGCCAGGGCCCGGGCCCCGCCCGCGAAAACGAAAGACAGCAGCAGGGAAGCGCCGATCCAGAGCCGGGAGTAACGCTCCGCCGAATGAGAGAAATAAATGATGGAGGTGGCCAGGATGGCAACGGCAAGCAGCACCAGCGCCAACCGGATCAGCAGGGTATGAATACGGGTATTGCGCCAGCGGCTGTATCCGCCCAGCAGCGAGTTCAGCAGGACGACCAGCAGTGCCATCACCGCCATGGCCAGAAGGTAACGATCGTGCATCTGCCAATGGCCGAAGCGCCACCAGTGTGCCAGCACGCCACCGCCGACCACAGACAGCAGATCTACCACAGGAACCACTAACTGAGCGGGATAGCGCTCCGTTAATCCTCTAATCGACTTGGACATATACAGGCTCTCGGAATTATTTCTTCATCGACTGCAGCTGTTGAAGCACAGTGGCAAGCTCTTCCCGCCAGTCCGGCGGTGCGATACCAAAAGCCGTATCCAGTTTTTCACCGTCCAGCACCGACCAGGAAGGCCGGCGGGCGGGGGTGGGATATTCGCGGGTTTCGATGGCGTCGAGTACTGGTGGCCGTTCGACAAGGCCGAGCTTCCCCGCCTGCGCAAAGATCTCGGTGGCAAACTCATGCCAGCTGCAGGCCGGGGCGCCGCTGAAATGGTAGGTTCCCCATGCCAGGCGCCCCTGCTGCCGGTACTGTTCCACCAGCACCCAGATGGCCCGGGCGATAGCGCCGGCGGCAGTCGGCCCCCCGAATTGGTCCGCCACCACGCCCAGCTGGTTCCGCTCCTGCCCCAGTCTGATCATGGTTTTGACAAAATTGTTGCCATGGACGCCAAAGACCCAGCTGGTACGCAGGATGATATGCCTGGCACAATGGGCGGACAACAACAGTTCACCGGCCAGCTTGCTGGCGCCATAAACGCCATTG
Organism: Zobellella sp. DQSA1; assembly: GCF_041950555.1. GTDB lineage: Bacteria > Pseudomonadota > Gammaproteobacteria > Enterobacterales > Aeromonadaceae > Oceanimonas. The sequence goes on along the minus strand of NZ_CP169531.1, from coordinate 871,598 downwards.
GGGCCGGTTTCGTCGGATTCCTTGTAAGGCTGGCGGGCGTTGCCCGAAAACACATAATCGGTGGAAATATGCAGCAGCGGAATGTCCCGCCGGGCGGCGGTCTGCGCCAGGCTTTTCACCCCCAGGGCGTTGACCTGCCAGGCTCGCTCCGATTCGGTCTCCGCCTTGTCCACCGCGGTATAGGCCGCGGCATTGACGATAAAGGCAGGATTGACCTTAGCTATTACCGCTTCCAGTTGCCCGGCGTCCGAAATATCAAGCTCGGCAGAGCCCAGCCCCCTGACCTCCAGTCCGGCGGGAGCGGAGGACATCAGCTCGCGGCCGACCTGGCCGTAAGCGCCAATTACCAGTACTCGCATATTGTTCATGCCTCATCCAACAACTGCGTTAATGTCGGGTTTTGCTGATCCTTGGCGGAGAGCAGGGGCTGTGCGATGGGCCAGCCGATGGCAACCGAGGGATCGTTCCAAAGCAGGCCACCCTCGTCGTCGGGAAAATAGTAGTCGGTGCATTTGTACTGAAAGTCGGCGACATCGCTCAATACACAAAAACCATGGGCATAACCGGGCGGTACCCACAGCTGGCGATGGTTTTCCTCGTTCAGCTCGACGCCCACGTACTGGCCGCAGGTGGGGGAGTTCGGATCGATGTCCACCGCCACGTCATAGACGGCCCCTCGGCTGACCCGAACCAGTTTGCCCTGCGGCCGGGTACGCTGAAAATGCAGGCCGCGCAGAACTCCCCGCTGGGAGCGGGAATGGTTGTCCTGTACGAAGGGCAACGAGATGCCCGCTTCGCGATAACGCTCCTCCTGGAAGGTTTCGACAAAAAAGCCGCGATGATCGCCAAACACCTTCGGCTCGATAATCAATACGCCGGGAAGCACCGTTTCAATGATCTTCATTTAACTTCCTCATGGGTGAGCAGATGCAACAAATACTGGCCATAACCGGTTTTGGCCAGGGACTCGGCCTGGGCATGCAGCCGGCTCTTGCCCAGCCAGCCCTGGCGATAGGCGATTTCCTCCAGGCAGGCCACCTTCAATCCTTGCCGGGCCTCGATGGTATGAATGAAGTGGCTGGCTTCCATCAGGGAGTCGTGGGTTCCGGTATCCAGCCAGGCGAAACCCCGCCCCAACCGGCTGACATGCAGATCGCCACGCTGCAGGTAGGCGTTGTTCACATCGGTGATTTCCAGCTCGCCACGCTCCGAAGGCCGGATGCGTTTGGCAATGTCGACCACGTCGTTGTCGTAGAAATACAGGCCGGTCACCGCATAACTGGACTTGGGCAGTTCCGGTTTTTCTTCAATGGAAACCGCCTTGCCGGCCTGATCGAACTCCACCACGCCGAACCGCTCGGGATCGGAAACATGGTAACCGAACACGGTGGCGCCCCGCTCGCGTTGCGCGGCCTCGCGCAGCATGGCGCTGAAGCCGTAGCCATAGAAAATGTTGTCACCCAGGATCAGGCACACATTGCTGTCGCCGATAAACTCCTCTCCGATCAGGAAGGCCTGGGCCAGGCCGTCGGGAGAGGGCTGCTCCGCATAGCTGAGCCGAATGCCAAAATCATCACCCTCCCCCAGCAGCTTGCGGAAATTGGGCAGGTCTTCCGGCGTCGATATGATCAACACATCCCGTATGCCGGCCAGCATCAGTACCGACAGCGGGTAGTAAATCATGGGTTTGTCGTAGACCGGCAGCAGTTGCTTGGAAACGCCCCGGGTGATGGGGTGCAGCCGGGTTCCCGAGCCTCCGGCGAGAATGATGCCCTTCATGATGATTCCCCCAGACGGCCCAGGCGGTAGCTGCCGCTCAGTACGCCCTGCCACCAGTCCCTGTTGTCCAGGTACCACAGCACGGTTTTGCGGATGCCGCTCTCGAAGGTTTCCGCCGGTTTCCAGCCCAGTTCCCGTTCGATTTTGGCGGCATCGATGGCATAGCGGAGATCATGGCCGGGCCTGTCGGTCACGAAGGTGATCAGATCCCGGTAGCGGGCCACGCCGGCCGGCTTGTCGACCGCCAGCTCTTCCAGCAGATCGCAGAGGGTATGCACCACCTCGAGATTGGTTTTTTCGTTATGTCCGCCGATATTGTAGGTTTCGCCCACTTTGCCTCTGGTCACCACCTCGACCAGCGCCCGGGCATGATCCTCCACATAGAGCCAGTCGCGGATCTGCTCTCCAGTGCCGTAGACCGGCAGAGGCTTGCCCGCCAGGGCATTGAGAATCATATGGGGGATCAGCTTTTCCGGGAAGTGGTAGGGGCCGTAGTTATTCGAACAATTGGTCACCAGCACGGGCAGGCCGTAGGTTCTGTGCCAGGCCCGCACCAGGTGATCCGAGCTGGCCTTGGATGCCGAATAGGGTGAACTGGGGGCGTATGGCGTGGTTTCGGTAAAGAGGTCGTCGGTTCCCTCGAGATCGCCGAATACCTCGTCCGTGGAGATATGGTGGAAGCGGAAGCCGGCTTTTTCCGACTCCGGCAGCCGGTTCCAGTAGCGTCGGGCGGCTTCCAGCAGGGTGTAGGTACCGACGATATTGGTATTGATAAAGTCCGCCGGGCCGTCGATGGAACGGTCGACATGGCTCTCCGCCGCCAGGTGCATCACCGCCGTCGGCTTGAACCCGGCAAAGATCTTATCCAGCAAGGCCGCGTCACAGATGTCGGCGTGATAAAAACGGTAGCGATCCGAAGCGGATACGGCAGACACCGACTCCAGGTTGCCGGCATAGGTAAGTTTATCGACATTGGCCACATCGTGGGCGGTATCGGCAACCAGGTGACGGATGACGGCCGAGCCGATAAAACCGGCGCCACCGGTGACAAGAATTCTATGAGTCATAATAATCCGGTTCAGTTAGAGGGATACCACTGCAGCAGGAGTTCTTCATACTCCTTCAACACCTGGCTCCAGGTAAAGCGCTCGTTGAAGCGAACAAGGCTGGCGGACTTCATCCGCTCGATGGCCGACTCGTCCATCAGAATGTGATCGAACAATTCGGCACAGGCAACTTCGTCCTTGAAATACACCGCGTCCGGGCCAGCCACCCAGCGATTGAAATGATTGTCGTGGGCAACCACGGCGCAGCCGGCACCCAGTGCCTCGACCAGGGAGGGGTTGGTACCGCCGACCCGGTGGCCATGCAGATAGAAGCGGCAGAAATAGCGCAACGCCTGTACGATGGGAGCGTCGTAAATGGCCCCCGGGAATATCACTTCGTCGCTGGCCGCATTCATCACCTCGCGATGGTAGGCGTTGCTATCCGGCGAAAAGTTGCCCAGGACGACCAGTTTATGGTGCCGAGGCTTCCGGCTGAAGGCCTTGACCATTTCCAGAAAGGAATTCTCGGGCTCCGGGCGGGCAATGATAACCGAAAACTGGCTGGGTTCTACCCCATAAGGTGCCAGCAAGCTTGCATCGGCAGAGCTCACGTCATCGCCCCCATAAGGGATCATGGTGATCTTGTCCCTGCGGACCCGGGTGGCCAGGTGATCCTTGATCCTGGGATGATCGGCCACCAGGTGATTACCGATCCAGCACCCCGCCCGCTCGTTCAGCCAGAACCAGGTTTTGGCGACAATGCCCCATTTATCCCGGCGCCATTCAATGCCGTCCATATTGATGATATTTTTCTGTCCCTTCACCCTCTGCATAAAGTTAAAAACGGCAGTATTGTATCCTAATGTGAGGAACAGGCCATCTTGGGACAATGCATGCCTTGTCGCCTTCCAATCAAAGATGATAGTCCCAAGGGCGCCTTGATTAGTAACTGGAATATGAATCCGATGAACACCATTCCAGACACTTTCCCTGATATGCTCTCCAGAATCCTCTTGGCAATAAACCGTCACCTTCCATCCGTTAGATACAAGATGAAGAGACAGTTTTTCAGCAAAAGTTTCAAATCCTCCATGCTTTGCGGGAACACCACGTATACCTAAAATGTAAATAGACTTTAACAAATTAAATTCCAGCCAGATAAAAATCGTTACAATTTAAAAAATGTTCGTATATTTTCCTGATAACTTTCGATGGAGAATCTACGCTTAAAGTCATCAAGAGCAGCGCTACTCATCTCTTCAAATTTTTCGGGTGTAACATCCAACAACCTGTAAATTAGCGATAGCAATTCATCTTTATCATTGGGTCTAAACAAGAAACCATTAATGCCATCATTAACAACCTCAATCAATCCTCCATGAGCAGCAGCGATGACAGGTTTACCATAAGAAAAAGCCTCGATGGCAACCCTTCCAAAAGGCTCTGGCTTCGTTGAAGCAACAACAACATAATCGGCCCAAGAGTAATGCTCAGATGGCTCGGAACTAAACGGAAGCAGAGAAATCATCTCTCCAAGCTCATGTTCAGCAATAATCTTTCTTAACTCATCAACCAGGAATTCATAACCTTCGAATGGGCTACCTACAATTCTTACTTTTATTAGCTTACGGATACTGGATGGAAGTTCACTTAAAGATTGGAGTAAAAAAAACTGTCCCTTCCAGTCATTAATTCTTCCTATCATGAGTAAATTAATGAACGTCAAACGATCACTTCCATTATGTTTTCCATTAAGGGAGTCAATGCTGGCATGGTGTACACCATTATAAATAACTTTCCCTGTCAAATTAAATGCCTGCTTTGTTGCATTGGAATTGAATATCAATTCAGCACCTGAAAACTTCAGAACAAAACGAAACACCTTCAACTGGAATCCTGTCGGTATTTCTCTTACATGGCAGACAATTCTTTTGGATGTAAAACGATAAATACCTGCAGCAAGTAATGCAGAAAACATAACAACCGTATTGATATAAACAACTTGGTACTTTCTGAAAAGATTGATATAAAATAAAAAACCAAAAATTAAATTAAAGACAAAACTAAAGGGTCTATTCAGCTCTCTCTTTCTGAGCACTCCTTTTTTATAGTAAAACAGCCTTACAGAATCAATATCAATTAGCTCTTTAGTCAACTCCCCTTCTGCAGGAAGAACGACATCGACTTTTTCACTTTTACAAAAAGCATCGACAGCTGCTAAAAAACTTCTATCTGAACCATATAGCTCGGTTCCTTGATGCAAACACAGAATCCTATCTAAACTCATATTTTCAAAACCAACCTATTGCAGAGTAAATTTTTATTTTCAATATCACCTCGAAATACATTATCACTTCAAGATGATTTCGCTTTGGTTTTGAAAAGATGAAATATTGACAAGCCAACTCGCAGAAAGCTGATATTACGCCTTACAACAGACAACTTAAGCGCATAATAAATTATATAGAAAAACAATTTAACCTGATAACACTTGACGTCATCAAAAATGATTGACCATGCCTCAGCTAGCTTTTTATGACGAACAACTTGTTCATTAACAGGCATCAGATTATCTCTTAATGCCGAATGATGAACCATTGTAGCACTCAGCAAGAATAGTTGAGAGAATCTCTTCGAATAATCAATAAAAAAACGGGTATCCACACCATAAAAACTCAATCTTTCATCGAACTTCAAACCAGCAACAAACACATCTCGACTAACAACTGTTCCGCTCATCATAGCAACAATATTTTTCGATCCCATCACGCCACCAAGTAAGGAATAGCCCGGCAATCGCTTCCCTTTAATACTTCTAATTTGCCCTGGGGAAATAACAGTATCATTAAAAGAAATTTTAGGGACGGCAATGTATGTATTACTGGAGAAAAATTCAGGGAGAGACGAAAGATATTCATCGTCAATCAAAGAATCATCATCAAGGAAGACGAACCAATCAACATCATCAGAGTCAAATACAATTCTGTTGTAAGCAACCGATAGTTTTTCATTTACACCATAGTGATAATATTTAACCGGCCCAGGAAGATGTTTCAAAGTGTGCTCGCCATAACCATCCAACGAGTTATCCCATATAGCAAACGATGGTTCTATACCATATTTTTCGAAAATCTTCTCTGATAATGAGATTATCGTAGAACTTGCTTCAGGGTGAGTTTTATACAGAACCACTAAGAATAGAATTTTCTTCATGAATTTTGATAAACTCCAAATCTTATAAGATGAACAAAGTCAAACAAGAACTGCAATATCAGACTCATTTTTAACAATTTTATTTTTTATAGTATTAGCAACAGCTTGCCTACTCAGGCACATTAGATAAAATATAAAGAAGAAATAGTAAACCGAACCCGCAACATGTTGGAAAGTACATAAAAATATGAAAGTAGAAAACTGAGCATATACAAAATCACGATAATAATGGGAGACGGCCGAAGTCAACATTTTATAGATAACATATAACAAAAGAAATGATAGCATTCCCATTTCTAGTAATGTATAGATAAAAAACGAGTCAAACATACCAGGAAAAGATCCAAGACCATACCCCACCAGATTAAACTCAAGAGCAAGATAATTATACTGAACCAACCTGCCCAATGATGAGGAGTCAATCCCAATTCCTTCTCCTGTCATCAGATAAAAAACCATCAGTAAGAATGTAACAGAAGGAACTAAAAACATGGTTATTTTTTTCAAATTCAGGCAATGTGAAAACTTATAAAAAAACATAACAAAGAAGGAAAAAAACACCATCAAAAAACCGGCTCTAACCTGTGTGACATAAATAAAGGCAAGCATGAAAAAGAAGAGAACAACATTAAAAACAAAAAATTCCTTTCTCATTCCTAATAATTGATAAAGAAAAAATATTGCGCAAAAGGCATAAATATACGACGCGGTCAAAGCGGAAACAATAAAGCCTGAAGACCTTAATTCATCACCTCTTATGACTTGGTATACCAGCTGACCAGGGTTATAATTTTGATATAATTCAAGCTTAGATTGAAGGAGAGATTGATACCGCCAAATAGACTCATAATCCCCGCTAAAAGTCGCATAATCCCAAACAGATATCATACCATTAAGCATAACCATAAAAATACCAAAACAGAAAACAAGTCTTATATTTATGACATCAAAATATTTAATGCTTAACAAAAGAGAACATAATACTAATGGTAGGAAAATGGCTCTAAAATCAACATAGATCATTCTTACAGGAAGTGAATCAAAAAAACCAACCATGGCTGCGAATAATGCCATGCTTATAATCACCAATATCTTTATTGCATCAGCTATCTCAAACTTTCTCCTCAGCAACAAAGCAACGAAGGCGGTCATAACTAAAATTTCAAAGAACAGCTTTATTGAAAATATGTCAAACCCCAAGGCCGTTTTAAGGTAAAAAGAGATATAATCGTAGAAAAACGCCCAAAAAACGATAAAACACGCGAGAATTGTTTTACCCTTTCTCGCCGATACCAGAAGGGATGATATAGAAAAAAACAAAACAATGACTAACAATTCAGCTAAAGAGGACATCATCTTAACAGTCTATCTATAAAGTCATTAGCCACTTTTTTCTGCAGAGACACAGTTTCCAGAATGTGTTTTTTTGAAACAGAAATGGCGTCTAAAGCATGACTACTGATTTCATCTTCATTGCATTGTTTATTCAACCCCTCCACCCCCCAGTCTTTCAGGTATACAGCGACTTTCTCTATGCTTTTATTAAGCGCCACATGTGGTACACCAAAACTCATGGAAGTAATAACACCATGTAAACTGGTACCAATATATAGGGATGAATTCTTTATAACCGACATCAATTCAAAGACATTAAGAGTGTCTGATATCAAATAAAAATCGTCCCTGCTTTCTTTTTTTGCCCTTTCATATAAGTAACTCAGTGGCTTGACGTCCTCATGACCGAGTGCATGGCCAATCGCACAGAGCAAGATCATGCAACCCGTTAATTCTGAAAGTTTTTTAAGTTCGGCATATATAACATCCAAATCGGTGTATTTCTCATTGCCTACTTGGAAAAATATATATTCTGGGGGTAAATTATATTGACGTGAAACATCTCTATGTTCCAGCTCATGATGAAAAACTTGATCCATTAATATTGCCGAATCAGGAACCAACTCAACGTTAAGTTCTGAGAACGAGCTTTTTATTGATGTATATGTTACATGATCTCTTACACCAATAACCTCTGATTTGGATATATTGTCAACAAATTTTTTCCGTTTATTGTCTGACCATCTAGCCAGGGCTGCACCACCTACCGCATTAAATCGAATGCTAACCGTTGAACTGATCTCTTCAGAGGAGAAAGCAAAAGGATATTTACTCCTCCCTCGACACAGCAACCTGGCTGCATAAGAAAAAATACCTACCCGCCTGTCTAGATATTTTGAAAATCTATTACCATAAATAAAATCAAAAAAACCATTCACATAGGAATATAAGTCAGCCCACGAAGTACAAAGCGACTCTCCGCCAGCAATGATAACTTTGTCTCCATCAACAGTATTTTTGTAAAAACTGGAGATAGGTAATGTTTTCACTGCACCATAACGACTTAAATCGCTATGTATTAAACCATAGTATTCACTATCTGCACCTATGGAATCGAGTTTATTCTTGATAATAAGGGAAAAAAGAAGATCACCATAGTTGTATCTATCAAACGGACCAATCACTCTGTATGTCATATCCAAGATCTCTCCAGATCACGAACAATAATCAATTTCACTACAATAGCAACCATATAGAATCCCAAAACAGAGGTAGCAACAGCGATAGCATTTATGCTATCTCCCACCCATAAAATGGAGAGAAAAAGAGTAGCTAGTAATAATGAAAAAACGTTGGAATTCAGTATAGCTCTATCTCTGCCATGACAATACAGGACATAATGATAGAACATGTTAACAGCGCTCAAAAATATCCCTGACATCACAAGCAAGAAGAGAGAAAATCTGCCCTTAAAATCCAGCAAATCATTGTCAAAAAATAAGCTTAAGAATATTAATGATATAGGAATTCCAAGTGTTGCCACTCCCCCAACAGCCAGCGTACTAAGAAGCATTGACTGCCTGGACATTATATACGCGGGCTTGTCATTTTCAGAAATTGCAATAATCAATCTTGGATAGCTCTGGGCAGCACCTATAAAATTTAAGATAGCACCCGCGGCAGCAGCAATACTTGTATAAAATACATAAACACCTAGTGTGTTGGCGGTATCAAACATTCCCACCAAAACTCGATCACCAACACTCACAAATCGAACAACAAGCGTACTGATTAAAAATAATGAGCTTTTTTTCAATATATCAAAGAGCCAGGAAAAATCTATAATTGGATATAGAGCACTTTTAAAAAAGAAAAACCTAAGATACACACCGGCAAGAAGATTAAAAACAAAACCTAATGAAGCCCAAAAAACAAACACATATTCTATTGCAGGTTTATATTCGGAAACAAAATAGAAGATCACAAAAAACACAGGCCAGATGGCATTCTTAATAAAAATAAAAATTGCCGCATCTAATGTTCTACCCAGCGCAATAAATCTCCTATATATTTCTTGCCCTGACAACTCTATAAAACACAACAAAAAAACATATAAATCCAGCGTTGGCTGTTTTGAATACCACGACACATAGACAATAAAAAACACAGACATCAATATGGAGTTAACTAGAATAACCCCATGCTGCCTTCTTATTAGAGGAACCCACTCAATACTATTCTTTATACCCATCCTGTTTACACTGGCATGCGTTTCCAAACCAAGAAAATAGATAGAATAACTAGCCAACGCTGCCGCCAGGCCATAAACACCAACATCTTCAAGAGAGTAGTATAAACCAAGAAAAAGTATAAACAAGAATTTGACAGCTATCGCACCGACTCTCAAACTGAAAGAAAAAAATTTCAACATGTTATATAATCAACCATAAACCACGAAGCTATATTCAATGTTACAACCCTTTATGTAGCCACTCCGAACTATAGATAACAGAGAAGAAGAATGCCATCAGGACAGGATGAAGGATGACGGAATTATTAAAAGACCGCGTCCGTTCATGGCGATAAGCTAATATGAAAGAGACAGTATATGTACAGCAGGTAGTGGTGGTAAATAATTTACTCTTGCTCTGCAATACTCAGCCTGACTTTACTAAAAAACTCTATCAGGAAAACAACCAAAACAGAAAAAACAATGGCAAAAGCAGCTATCGCCATCATGATAACCCTCTTACCAATACCTTTAGTCTCAAGACTTTGAACTGCTTGCTCGGCAGCCTCTCCTTCCTTCATGTTGTTCATTTGCATTTCTAATGTTGCTATTTGACTAGCATAACTAATGATCAACTCACTCGCGTTTACTGCACTAGACTCCATGGCTCTTTCCTGCAACGCCTTTACAGACAACAACTGATTTTCAAATGAGCTTTTACGACGCATAAAAAGGATACGTTGTTCTTTCTCTAGAGCATCAACCAACCCCTGGTGCAGCTGGTTGACTAACCCCTCATCTGCCTCTTTTGCTTCAGATATCAACAATATAATACCCGTATCTTTTGGAGCAATGACTTTTATATCAAATGGAAGCGATTCAAGGTTATGCTGTTGCCGCAAGGTACGTACCTGTGGAATAAGATATATACTGTTAACTTTCGTCAACAATGCAGAAGGACTCTCCAGTGGAGTTTGGATATCAACTTCAGCAAGAGAGTATACAGTAGTATATTCATATTTCTTCGGCATCATCATTACTGCAATCAGAGATAATAATATTACCAAAAAAAATACACTTACCATTACTTTCCAACGTTTCACCAAAATTTTGGCTAAATCAACGAATGAAATACTTTCATCCTGATAATAAGGATAAGCAGGCAATGCTGGAAACACCCTTGCATTTTCTTGATCTTGCTCTTTGCTCATAAGTTACGCTTCCAGATAAATGTTGTATGTAAGAATATGGATAATTTCATTTCAAGCACGCTACCGCCCGTAGGGTTACATCCGGCCACTCCCCCACGACCCGTACAGCAAGCTGTACTAAAACATGGCGTACCAGGTTCTGCTTCTGCCGAGATCAGGCGACGCCTCATCGGTGGCAGCGTGGTACACGTTTTACGATAAACCCTAGCGTATTAAGCAAAAACAGGGAGGCAGTCTACTAAAACTGCGAGTTGCGATAAACCGACAACTCAACCCTTTGACAGAGCCCCTCTCCAACCCAAAATATTAAAAATAATTCTTATTTAGATCCTCAGATATAAATCCAACCGATATCGGCAATGGCTGAAGATGCATAGTACGTGGCCCAAGGGTCCGAATTCATGCCTTTTGGCAGGCTTTGTGCCTAAAATTGGCGGAAGTGGTATCGATCATGTTCAGATGGGTACGGATCATGCGGTTACATAACTGATGCTACATCGACCGGGCACCGCACGCAGACACGCCGTGAACCCATCATCTCTGGCGCGGAGGGCCTGCTTAGCGGTACGCCGCCCGCAGTCTTGATTGATCTACCATTAGGAACAGCGATTTAAATACCGGCGAGCGGAGGCGAATGTACCCGAAGCAGGGAGGGAACACAGCCAGGCGAAAATGCCTGGCTGTCCGTTCAGTATCTGGGCTCTGGAGTCTCAGCCAGCCAGATGACGGGCATGAAAGCGCAGGTGCTGCTCGATAAAGCTGGAAATGAAGTAGTAGCTGTGATCGTAACCGGGTTGCAGACGCAGAGTAAGTTCCGCTCCAGCCACATCGGCCGCGGCCTGCAGGGACTCGGGCTTGAGCTGCTCGGCGAGGAAACTGTCGGCCTCGCCTTGGTCTACCAGCATCGGTAACGGGCAGCCATGGGTTTTGAGCAACAGACTGGCATCGAATTGAGCCCAGAGGGCTTGGTTTTGTCCCAGGTAGGCCCCCAAGGCTTTTTGCCCCCAGGGGCAGTCTACCGGGTTACTGATGGGCGCGAAGGCGGATACCGAGACGAACCGCTCCGGGTTGCGCAGGGCCAGTACCAGGGCTCCGTGGCCGCCCATGGAGTGGCCGCTGACGGCGCGCCGGCCGTTGAGCGGCAGTTCGCGCTCCACCAGCGCCGGCAGCTCGCTCAGCACATAGTCGTACATATGGTAGTGCCGGCTCCAGGGCGCCTGGGTGGCGTTCACGTAGAAGCCGGCGCCCAGGCCCAAATCGTAGGCACCGTTGTCATCGTCCGGCACCCCTTCGCCGCGCGGGCTGGTGTCGGGGATGATCAGGGCCAGCCCCAGTTCGGCGGCCACCCGCTGAGCGCCGGCCTTGGTGGAGAAGTTTTCGTCGGTGCAGGTAAGGCCGGAAAGCCAGTACAGCGCCGGCACCGGCTCCAGTTCCGCCTGGGGCGGCAGGAACACGGAAAACTGCATGGTGCAGTTCAGGCTGTCGGATTCATGCTGGTAGCGGATCTGGCGGCCGCCAAAGCATTTTTGTTCTTGTACGATGTGCATGGTTGCTCCTTTGTCTGCTCGCCACTCTCGCACTGCAGGCAAGATCCCGCGACTGAAATCACGGTTACGGCGTTGCAGTGCATTCGTAGACGCGAATTTATTCGCGTAGCTGGCTCCCACATCGCCGTAGCCCTGACTGAAGTCGCGGCTACGGCGTTACGAGGCATAAGGCAATAAAGAGTGTGCGGGCCGTCCTCCCGACAGAGAGCAAGACCCGCACTTGCTTTTGCTTACGGCGATCTTCGTTTACTTGTCGTACAGGATCACCGAGCGGATGGACTTGCCCTCGTGCATCAGATCGAAGGCGTGGTTGATGTCGTCCAGGCCCATGGTATGGGTGATGAAGGTGTCCAGTTCGAACTCGCCGTTCAGGTATTGCTCGACGATACCGGGAAGCTGGGAGCGCCCCTTCACGCCGCCGAAGGCGCTGCCGCGCCAGACGCGGCCGGTCACCAACTGGAACGGACGGGTGGAGATCTCGGCGCCCGCCGGGGCCACACCGATGATCACCGATTCACCCCAGCCCTTGTGGCAGCATTCCAGGGCCGAGCGCATCACCTTGACGTTGCCGATGCACTCGAAGGAGAAGTCCACGCCGCCGTCGGTCATTTCCACTATCACGTCCTGGATCGGCTTGTCGAACTTGCTGGGGTTAACGCAGTCGGTGGCGCCCAGTTTCCTGGCGATTTCGAACTTGTCCTCGTTGATGTCGATGGCGATGATGCGCCCGGCTTTGGCCTGCACCGCGCCGATGATCACCGCCAGGCCGATGCCGCCCAGGCCAAATACCGCCACGGTGTCACCCGGCTGAACATTGGCGGTATTCTTCACCGCGCCCATGCCGGTAGTCACGCCGCAGCCCAGCAGGCACACTTTTTCCAGCGGAGCTTCTTTGCTGATTTTAGCCAGGGAGATCTCCGGCACCACCGTGTATTCGGAGAAGGTGGAGCAGCCCATGTAGTGATAGATGGGCTGGCCATCCTTGAAGAAACGGGTGGTGCCGTCGGGCATCAGGCCCTTGCCCTGGGTGGCACGTACCGCCTGGCACAGGTTGGTCTTGCCGGATTTGCAGTACTTGCACACGCCGCACTCGGCGGTATAAAGCGGGATCACGTGGTCGCCCACGGCCAGGCTGGTCACGCCCTCGCCCACCGCTTCCACTATGCCGGCGCCCTCATGGCCGAGGATGGACGGGAACACCCCTTCCGAATCGTCGCCGGACAGGGTGTAGGCATCGGTGTGACAGACCCCGGTGGCCACGATACGTACCAACACCTCGCCTTTCTGGGGGGGCATCAGATCCACTTCTTCGATGGACAGCGGCTTGCCCGGCTCCCAGGCCACGGCGGCACGGGTCTTGATCATTTCCATGGTTTGCTCCTTGTAAAAAATGCTGTACGACTTGCTCTCACGCAACGCGGATCCACGACTGAAGCCGCGGCTACGAGCACGGCTACAATTTATTGCCTCGTGTAATTGTATTACAGGCTGTCAGAGGGATAATGCACGACAGGACAAATGATTTTTACAGCTGAGTAATAATGACCACCTGGGACGGTATCAACGAATTTATCTGCGTGGTGGAAACCGACAGTTTTACCGCCGCCGCCCGCCGGCTGGAAGTGTCGGTGGCCCATGTCAGCCGGCGCATCAGCCAGCTGGAAGACAGGCTGGGTGCCCGGCTGCTGTATCGCACCACCCGCAAACTACGACTTACCGAAGTGGGCCAGGTCTATTATCGCCATACCCGCAAGCTGCTGGACGAACTGGCCGAAGCCGAACGCATGGTGACGGCGATGGAAGGCAAACCGGTAGGCAGGCTGCGCATCACGGCCCCGGTCTATTACGGCGAGCGTTTCCTGGCGCCGTTGGTGAACGACTTCCTGCTGCAATACCCGGAGCTGGAGCTGGATATGGTGCTGACCAACCAGACGGTGGATCTGGTGCAGGAAGGCTTCGATCTGGCTATCCGCCTCGGTACCCTGGACTCTTCTTCCCTGATGTGCCGCAAGCTGGCCCGGCGCACCCAGTATCTCTGTGCCTCTCCCACCTACCTGGCCGCTCACGGCACTCCCGCAACCCTGGCCGATCTGAGCCGGCACCGGTGCCTGGCGGGCACCCTGGAGCACTGGCGCTTCGTGGAGGACGGCAAACCACGTCCGTTCAGGCTCGGCAGCAGCTGGCACTGCAATTCGGGGCTGGCGCTGAAGGACGCGGCACTCAAGGGCCTAGGTATAGTGCAACTACCGGATTATTATGTGCAGGCAGAGCTCGCCCAGGGCCGGCTTCTTAGCCTGCTGGATCAGTACCGGCTGCCGGATGACGGGGTTTGGGTGGTCTACCCCCATAACCGTCATTTGTCACCCAAGGTACGGCTGCTGGTGGACTTTCTGGTGGCACGGTTGGGCTGAACTGCACTTTTGACCTGTTCGGGTGTACAATTGGCGTCTTTATGGTCAGCCCTTGCCCCAATCCGAAGGAAAGCCCCATGCCTGCTTTTAAGCCCTTTGAAATCATGGCATTGCCCACGGAAATGGCCCATCACCATCATCACTACAATCAGATAGTGATCGGCCTGAACGGCCAGACCGAGTTCGATATCGGTGGCAACGGCAACCTGGTGGGACCGGGCCAGGGTTGCCTGGTGTCTTCCGAACTGGACCACGCCTTCGGCGGCCTGGGCTCCAACAAGATACTGGTGATCAATCTGTCGCTCAGCCCGTCGCCGGACCTGCCTGATCAGCAGGAGCGGATGCACTGCCTGTTTGAAAAACCCCGTTATTTTCAATTGCACCCCCAGGCACAACAACTGGTATCGGTGCTCAGCCACGAAATGCGTACCAACCCGGAAGACCATCTGCTCGGCCAGTCCTGCGCCCATACCCTGATGTGCGCCCTGCACCGGCATATGGCCTTTCCGCGCGTGCAGTCCCGCACCAAACGCCTGAACCTGGAGGTAATCGACGCCTACATAGCGCAGCACCTGGGCCGCAAGATCACCGTGGCTCAGTTGGCCGGCTGCGCCTTCCTGGGGGAAAGCCAGTTTCACCTGCTGTTCAAGGAGCAGACCGGCCTGTCCCCCTACCAGTACGTGCTGGAGAAACGCCTGGCCGAGGCCAAGAAGATGCTGGCATTCAGCCAGCACAGCCTGGCCTATATTGCCCAGCACTGCGGTTTTTCCAGTCAGAGCCTCTTTACCCAGGTGTTTTCGAGCCGGTTCGACCTCTCCCCCTCCCGTTACCGCAAGCTGCACCGCTGACCCCCTTCCCGCAGCGGCGGAGTTTTCCTAAAAAATAACGCAGAAAAGCAAAAGACCCAGGCTGAGGTTCCCCCTACTATCCTTACTTAAGTAACAAAAGCTTAACCATGGTGGCTCACAACCGTGGTATCTCCTACATTGCGATGTAACAGAACAAACAGGAATCCATCCTGGAGGAACAGGGAATGATTGAATCCAACTTTGCCATCACCGGCACCTTTATAGTTTACCTTATAGGCATGATGGCCATCGGCTATTATGCCTATAAGCGCACCGCCAATTCGGCCGACTACTTCCTCGGCGGCCGCTCCCTGGGTCCCTGGCCGTCCGCCATCTCCGCCGGCGCCTCCGACATGAGCGGCTGGCTGCTGCTGGGCCTGCCCGGTTATGCCTATGCCGCCGGCATCGAGTCCTTTTGGCTGGCCGGCGGCCTGCTGCTGGGTACCTGGGCCAACTGGCTGTTCTGCGCCAAGCGGTTGCGTACCTACACCCTGGAAGTGAATAACGCCATTACCATTCCCGAATACCTGGCACGCCGCTTCGAAGACAAGTCCAAGCTGCTGCAGACCATCTCCGCCCTGTTTATCCTGCTGTTCTTCCTGTTCTATACCAGCTCCGGCCTGGTGGCCGGCGGCAAGCTGTTCGAAACCGTGTTCGGCCTGGATTACAGCGTGGCGGTGATCGTCGGCACCCTCTGTATCGTGTCCTATACCCTGTTTGGCGGCTTCCTGGCCGTGTCCTGGACCGATCTGGTGCAGGGCCTGCTGATGGCCGCCGCCCTGCTGATCGTGCCCATCGCCGCCATGGAAGGGGGCTTCGGCCAGTTGAATACCGATCTGCACAACCTCAACCCCGAACTGTTGACCCTGTGGAGCGACATACAAGGTGAGCCGCTGTCCGCCATTGCCATCATCTCCCTGGCGGCCTGGGGCCTGGGTTACTTCGGACAGCCCCATATCCTGGCGCGCTTCAATGCCACCCGCAGCAACAAGGACATCACTACCGCCCGCCGTATCGCCGTAACCTGGAGCTTCCTGTCCATGGCCGGCGCGCTGATGGTCGGTCTGGTCGGCCTGCTGTACGTACAGAACAACCTCGGTGGAGAGCTGGCCGACGCGGAAACCATCTTTATGGTGTTGGTCAACGCCGTGTTCCACCCGGTGATCGCCGGCATCCTGCTGGCCGCCATCCTCGCCGCCATCATGAGTACCGCCGATTCCCAACTGCTGGTGTCCTCCTCCGCCCTGGCAGAAGACCTGTACAAGCAGGTGTTCAACCCCAGCGCCAGCTCCGAGAGTATCGTCAACGTGGGCCGTTTCGCGGTCATCGCCCTGTCCATCATCGCCCTGCTGCTGGCCTTCAACCCCGACAGCACCGTGTTGGGCCTGGTGTCCTACGCCTGGGCCGGTTTCGGTGCCGCCTTCGGCCCCGCCCTGCTGTTCAGCCTGTACTGGCGCGACATGAACCGCAACGGTGCCCTGGCAGGCGTACTGGTGGGCGGTCTTACCGTGGTGGTATGGAAGCAGCTTAACGGCGGCATATTCGATATCTATGAGATCGTCCCCGGCTTTATCCTCGCCGCCATCGCCATCGTCGCGGTAAGCAAGCTGACCGGCGCCCCCGCCGCCTCCGTGGCCCAGACCTTCGACAACTACGAAAAGAGCCTGGACACCCTGGACTAAAAAACAGAGCGGCCCCCCCCCTTCCACGCCCGGCAGCCGCCGGGCTTTTTTGAGCCCATCGGCTAAGCTTGTGACTATCCGCCCTCAACCAGGCCAACCCATGAGCACACCCCACCTTTACCTTGGCAGTACCCGCGAACACAGTCCCGTCCGGCTGCGGCTGGCCATGGCCAACCGCCATGGACTTGTTACCGGCGCCACCGGCACCGGCAAGACCGTCACCCTGCAGCGGCTGGCGGAGAGCTTTTCCCGCGCCGGCACCCCGGTGTTCCTGGCCGACGTCAAGGGCGACTTGTCCGGCCTGGCCGCTCCCGCCAGCCCCGGTGGCAAGGTGGCCGAGCGGCTGGCGCAGCTGGGGAAGGATGACTACCAGCCCCGGCCCTGCCCCACCCTGTTCTGGGATATGTTCGCGACCCGTGGCCACCCGGTGCGGGCCACCATCTCCGAACTGGGCCCCCTGTTGCTGGCCCATATCATGGAGCTCAACGACACCCAGAGCGGCCTGCTCTACGCCTGTTTCCGCATCGCCGACGACGAGGGCCTGTTGCTGCTCGATCTCAAGGACCTGCGTGCCCTGCTCAACTGGGTGGCGGACAATGCCAAGGTCCTGAGCGGGCGCTACGGCAACCTGCCCGCCAACAGCCTGGGCGCCATCCAGCGTCGTCTGCTGGTGCTGGAGCAGGAAGGCACCGGCCACTTCTTCGGCGAGCCCTCGCTCAACCTGCAGGACCTGATGCAGAAGGATTTTTCCGGCCAGGGGGTGGTCAGCATCCTCGATGCCACCCGGCTGATGCAGACCCCCCGGCTCTACGCCAGCTTCCTGCTCTGGCTACTGAGCGAACTGTTCGAGACACTGCCGGAGCTGGGCGATCCGCCCCAGCCGGTGCTGGTGTTCTTCTTCGACGAGGCCCACCTGCTGTTCAACTCGGCCTCCAGGCCACTGCTGGAGAAAATAGAGCAGTTGGTGCGATTGATCCGCTCCAAGGGCGTAGGGGTCTATTTCATCACCCAAAGCCCGATGGACATCCCCGACACCGTGCTGGGCCAGCTCGGCAACCGGGTTCAGCACGCCCTGCGTGCCTTCACCCCGCGGGACGAGCAGGCGGTCAAGGCCGCCGCGCGCACCTTCAGGGCCAACCCGGCTTTCACTACCCAGGACGCCATTACCACCCTGGAGGTGGGCGAGGCGCTGGTATCGGTGCTGGATGAAAAAGGCGCGCCCACGGCGGTGGAAATCACCCTGATCTGCCCGCCCGAGTCCCGAATCGGCCCCCTCACGGCGGAAGAACGACAAGCCAGGCAGCAGCAGTCGCCCCTGGCCGGACGCTACGACCAGGTACTGGATCGGGATTCAGCCTTCGAGATGCTGGGGCGGCGCCTCGAGCAGCAGCCGGTGGAGCCCCCCGAGCCCACGACCAAAAGCCGTACCGGCAACCGGGATTCGCTACTGGAAAGCGTGGCCAAGAGCACCCTGCGCAGCATCGGCAATCAGTTGGGCAGACGCATCGCTCGCGGCCTGCTCGGTTCCTTGCTGGGCGGCCGTTAGCGGTTACGGATCACCTGGGTGCCGGCGATAAAGTCATGCAGGCCACGCTTTTTGCGATTGAAGGGAATCATCAGGAAGCCCAGCATCAACAGGGCACCGGACAGCAGGGAGGCGAGATAGCGCACCGAGGCCCGCACAAAGGACAACCGTCGGCCCTGGGCATCGGTCACCTTCATGCCAAGCAGTTTCTTGCCGAGGGTGGCCTGCCAGGATGAAGATTGCAACAGGGAGAAATAGAGCCACCAGAAGACCAGGCCGTAGAGCGACTCGGCCCGCTGGAAATCAACCTCGCCCGGCTCGGCCAGGGCAGGGTCGAGCAGCCAGGACAACAGCAGCCCGATGGGCAAGGCCATCAGCAGCACGTCGATCAGATAAGCGCACAGGCGCCGCCAGAAGCCGCCGTAATGGGCCTGGTTCAGTGAAAATATCGATCGATTCATGCCTTATCCCCGCGGATGGACGGGCCTTGCGCCCGGGTGAACATCAGCCGCCCATAATAGCAGACGGGTGCACCAAAAATAGTCGCTGGGATGGGATTTGCCAGAATGAGGAACAAACGGCCCTGCCGGGCCGTGGGCAATAAAGGGCCGGATCAGCCCATCTGGGATTGCAGGTAGTTGGGCAGCCCAATCCTGTCGATAAGACCCAACTGCTGCTCCAGCCAGTGGGTGTGATCGTGCTCGGTGTCTTCCAGCAGTTGCAGCAGCATGTCGCGGCTCTGATAGTCCCGCTCCTGCTCGCACAGGGCCATGACCTTGCGCAGATCCTCGATCACCTTGTATTCCAGGTTGAGATCGCTCTGGAGCATGGTGGGCACGTCCTTGCCGATATTGAGCGGCACCCGGGTCACCATGTCGGGCGTGCCTTCCAGAAACAGGATGCGCTCGATCAGCTTGGCGGCGTGGCCCTTCTCGTCCTCGAATTCATGGTCGATACGCTCGAACAGCTTCTTCAGACCCCAGTCGTCATACATGCGGGAATGGATAAAATACTGATCCATGGCGCTCAACTCGCCGGCCAGCAGCTCGTTCAACGCCGCGATAACCTTGCCGTTACCTTTCATCTGGGGCTCCCCTTACATTTGCGACTGTTGATAGTTTTCGATGCCGACCTTGGCGATGAGGCCGATCTGGGTATCGATCCAGTCCAGATGGCCTTCCTCGTATTCCTCGATCTCGGTAAGCAGCTCCCGGGACACATAATCCTGCACCGACTCGCAGTAGGCGATGGCTTCCTTCACCACCACCAGTTGCTCCTCGACCTGCCGCAGATCGCACTGCAGCATCTCTTCGGTACTCTCGCCGATATACAGGCGGTTGAGGTGCTGCAGGTTGGGCAGGCCCTCGAGGAACAGGATGCGCTCGATAAGCTTGTCGGCCTGCTTCATGTCCTTGATGGATTTCTTGTACTCGCGCTCGTCCAGCTCGTGCAGGCCCCAGTTCTTGAACATGCGGGCGTGCAGGAAATACTGGTTGATGGAGGTGAGCTCGATGCTCAGTACCTGGTTCAGGTACTCGATGACTTGTTTTTCGCCTTTCATGTCCTTCTCCCCGTGGATTCCATCGGCAATGATAGACCCACCAGCTGCGCTTATCAAATTTAAATACAACCTAAGTCACTGATTTAACTTGAATAACGTAGTGGTAATAAGAACAGGTGTTATTTTTAACGCGGTTAATCCGTCCCCCCGTCCTGGTACCGAAGCAGGCCCCGCCAGGCGGGCACCGGGCCGGGATCCGGTCCATCACAACCCCAGCAGTCGACGCAGTTGGGGGCAGTCGAAGTCGGCCAGGGAGGGTAGCCGGAAATCGGCGATGCCGAAACGTTGATCCCGGTACAGGGCCGGCTCGGGCACGCACAGCGCCGTCATCTGGGCGGCCTTGGCGGCGATGACGCCATTGACCGAATCCTCGATGGCCAGGCAATGTTGGGGCAGCACGCCCAGGGCGGCGGCGGCTTCCAGGTAGACCTGGGGATGGGGCTTGCCCAGCGACAGGTGCTCGGCGGAAACCCGCACCTGGAAGTGATCGGCCAGCCCGAAGCGTTCGAGCACGGCGTCGATCAGCCGCAGCGGCGAGGAAGAGGCCAGCCCGATCTTGAGCGAAGTGCGGCCCAGCCGGTGCAGGGTGTCGCGCACCCCGGCCATGGGTTCGCCCAGTTGCTGCACTTGTGCGATCACCTGCCCGATCATGGCGTCGGTCAGGGCATCGGCACAGGCCGGATCCAGCCCCTTGGTACGTACCCAGCGCTGGCTGATCTCGTCGATGCGCAGACCCACGGTCTGGGCGCCGTCCTCTTCGGTGACGGTAAAGCCGAAACGGGCCCCCGCCGCCTGCTTGGCCTGCAACCACAGGGGCTCGGAGTCGACGATAACCCCGTCCATATCGAAAATGACCGCTTCAATCATACTGTGCTCCTCGTTGCTGGTTTAATCGCTTGTGTTCGGCGCCGTCACCGACGCCCGCGGGATCAGTCGCCCCCGGAAGCGCACCGGCGCCGGTGCCGGACGGCCTTCGGCCAGTTCCAGCGCCAGTTGCATGGCGTGCCGGGTCATGGCCTGGATCGGCAGCTCCACCGTGGTAAGCGGCGGCTGGCTGTAGGCCGACATGGGTTCGTTGTCGAAACCGGCCACCGACAGCTGCTGCGGCACCCGGATGCCGGCTTCACGGAGTGCCCGGAGCGCGCCCACCGCCATATCGTCGTTGAAGGCGAACAGGGCGCTGAACCCCACCTTCCGTTCAAGCAGGCGCCGGCAGGCCTGGTAGCCCCCGTCGAGGTGGCTGTCGCCATGTTCTATCAGTTGCGGATCAACGGCGATGTTGTGCGCCCCGAGTCCGGCCCGGTAGCCCTCGAGCCGGGCCTGGCCGGTGGGAGCCTGGATGGGGGTGGTGATGCAGGCGATGCGTCGATGGCCCAGGCCTATCAGGTGTTCCATCATCAACCGGGCCGCACCGGCCTGCTCGAAGCAGACACTCGGCCCCAGTGCCGGCGGCAGTTCCCGGTTGATCACCACCAGTGGAATAGCGAGCCCGGTCTTCAGTTCGGCGAGTTGCGCCTCGGACATGAAGCGGCTGTACAGCACGATGGCGTCGCAACGCCGGTCGGCCAGCAGGTGCACCGCGTCACGCTCACGGAGGGGATCGTCGTGGCCGTCGGTCACGATCAGCTGCTTGCCGTGCTGCTCGGCGCTTTGGGCCGCCTGCTTGAGCAGAGTGCCGAAGTAGGCGCCCTCGAAATCGGACACCACCAGCCCCAGGCTGTTGGCGCTGTTATGGGCCAGGGCCCGGGCCAGGCTGTTGGGCCGGTAGCCGAGCTGGTCGATGGCGTCGAACACCGCGCGGCGGGTGGACTCCTTCACCTGGGCGGTGCCGTTCAGCACCCTTGAGACCGTGGCCTTGGAAACCCCGGCCAGTTTGCATACATCGGTTATGGTGGCCATTGCTGTCGTCGGAAAAGAGTAAGGGAGAAACGGCACCCGGGCGGCTGTTCTTAATGGGACCGGCGGTCCCTTCCGCGAAGGTCGGGGTCCAGGGAAGGATGGCAAGCTCTGCAACCCGTCCGCGTCATGTGCCGCCTCCTGGATGACCGTCTTCGCAGGCATGACAAATCGACCCCGAATACACGCCTCGCGGCCCGGCCTTGTTACAGGCTGGCACCGTGGGATCTTATCACCTCCTGGTACCAGAAGAAGCTCTTCTTGCGCTGCCGGGCCAGGTTGTTGTCCCGATCGATGTAGACGAAGCCGTACTGTTTTTGGTAGCCGTTGAGCCAGCTCAGCAGATCGGTGAAGGACCAGGGGTAGTAGCCGCGCACGTCGGCGCCGGCCGCGATGGCGTCCGCTGCCGCCCCGAGGTGGCGGGCCAGATAGTCGATGCGGGCATCGTCCACGACCTCGCCGTCGATGATGGGATCCTTGGCGCCCAGGCCGTTCTCGGTGATGTAGACAGGCACATCGCCGTAGCGCGCCTTCAGTTGCAATATGCCCTCGGTCAGGCCCCGGGGATAAATTTCCCAGTCCCAGTCGGTGTATTCACCGTCGGGGTTGCGCACGAACTTGAACAACCCCCTGAAGCCGAATTCCTGGCCCGAGCCCTTTTCGCCGGTGGTGTTGATACGGGTGTTGTCCACGTCCGGGTTGGCGGCCACCATCTCCCGCTTGTAATAGTTGACCCCGATAAAGTCGCAGATATTGGCCCTGAGCAGTTCGGCGTCGCCCGCGGCGAACTGCGGTGCACCGAGCGCCTCCCGGGCCCACTGCAGCAGGACCGGCGGGTATTCCCCCCTGAGCACGGGATCATAGAACCAGTGGGTGAAGCAGCCATCGGCCAGTTCCCGGGCAGCGAGGTCTTCGGGCTTGTTGCTCGCCGGGGCGTGGGGCTGCAGCACATTGACGAAACCGATCACCGCATCGGCGCGCACCAGTCCCTCGCGCTTCAGCTCGCGAAAGCGCCTCACCGCCCGGGCATGGGCCACGAAAACATGGTGGCAGGCCTGCAGGGCCCGGGCCGGGGAGCGCACCCCGGGCGGGTGGGCACCGGTGATATAGCCCATGCCGGTGAAGACGACGGTCTCATTGAAAGTGGCCCACAGCGCGGTCTTGGCGCCGAATTCCCGGAAGCACAGTTCGGCGTAGTCGACGAAGGCGTCCACCGTTTCGCGGGATTCCCAGCCGCCGATGTCCTGCAGCGCCTGGGGCAGATCCCAGTGGTAGAGGGTGATCATCGGCTTGATGTCGTGCCTGAGCAACTCGTCAATCAAGGCATGGTAGAAGACGATGCCTGCCGGGTTGATGGCGCCCCGCCCCTCCGGGAACAGCCGGGTCCAGGCAATAGAAAAGCGGTAGCTGGTGAGCCCCTGCTCCGCCATCAGTGCCACGTCTTCCCGAAAGCGGTGATAGTGATCCGCCGCCAGGTCGCCGTTGGTGCCGTCATGGGTGGTGCCGGGCTGGTGGGCATAAATATCCCAGATGGACGGCCCCTTGCCGTCGGCGTCGTGGCCCCCCTCCACCTGGTAGGCGGCGCTGGCCGCGCCCCACAGAAAATGCTCCGGAAATACTGTCATGCTTGGCTCCTCGCATGGAATGGTTCGGGCTGGCCAGAGCCGTTGTCGCTGCCGGCCGATGTTGGGACCATCCTAGCAGCAAAATGAAACCGGTTACAGAAACCGGTTTCATTGGTGTGTCATTTTGTGCGCAGGATAAAAAACCAGACCCGAAGGTCCGGTATCCACGCGGATGGGATCCACTGCTATCAGGGCGCCAGCCTGACCTGGCCAAGGGTGTTGGCGTCGGTGGCGAACCAGAGGCTGTTGCTGGCCGCGTGGTAATGCAGGTGGCGCACGGCGCCGCTTGGGTTGGGTAACACCAGATCATGCAGGAAACGCTCGCCTTTGGTGTCGAAGCTCAGCAACCGCATGGCCCTGCCGCCCTGATCCACCAGCCAGAGCCGGCCCTCGCCATCCAGCGCCGAGCCGTAGGGCCGGGCCCGTCCCTCACCGGGGACCGGCCACTCATCGAAGCTCTCCGACGACGGCCGATAACGGCCGACGATGCCGCCGGCGAAATCCAGGTACCAGACATCACCGTTGCCGGCCACTTCCAGCCGCCTCACCCGGGCCCGGGGCCGGGGTAGGGTCACTTCGGTCAGTTCCAGGGTGCCGGGGTCGATCCAGGCCAGTTTGTTGGTGCCGAACAGGCTAACCCAGGGCCGGCCCTGGCCGTCCAGCTTGATATCGTAGGGTCGGGCATTGGAGGTGGACACCCGTATCAGCTCCATGGCTCCGTTGCCCGTGTCCAGTCGACCTATCCGGTTGCTTTCGGGCACGGTGAACCAGAGCTTTCCCCCTCCGTCCAGCGCCAGGGTGTAGGGATCGCGCACGGCGGGGTTGCGGATGGGAAAGGTGACTATCTCCCCGCTCGCCGGATCCAGCCGGCCGAGGCGGGCATTGCGGTTGCCGGCATACCAGACCATGCCGGCGTCATCCACCGCCACGCCATTGGGATAGGTGCCCGACTCCAGGGCGGTTCGATCGAAGGCCCCGCGGGCGGGATCGAACACCGCCAGGTAATTGCCGAGCTGCTCGCTGAACCAGACCCGCCCATCCGGCGCCACGAAAGGATCCCTGGGACGGGAACCGGCCCAGGGAACCTGCCATTGCTGGATAAGGGGTGACGCGGCAGGCACTTCCTGCGCCTCGACGGCCAGCACCAGCCACCATCCCAGCAATGGATACAGGATCTTCATGTGTACCTCTCTCCCACGGAAAAACGCCTTCTTAGTGTAGCCACCTCGGCAATAGCGCCGGTTAGCAACCTAAGTCACTGATCCTAATACTGCCACACCGACCGGGAAAGGGCCCCTGTCCCTGCTCCATGATGTGACGGACACCACGGCGCCAAACGATAACATGATACGGAAATAGCCGTTCGAGCCGACAGGATAGTGCCATGGTCGCGGAAAACGTTGGGAGGTGCTAAAGCTGGCCGGTATCTTGCCTGCCGGCCGGAGGGCATGGCCCAGGCGGGCTCCACGCGGTTTGCCGCCTTGCGCCGCCACGGCGGCGCAAGGCCTGTACTGGCAGCGATACGCTGCACTTTGTGCTAGGGTGCCAGCCGGGCCTGGCCCAGGGTATTGGCATCGGTGCCGAACCAGAGGCTGTCGCTGCCGGCATGGTAGTACATATGTCGCACCGCACCGCCCTCGCTGGGCAGAGCCACCGCCGGCAGGAAGCGTTCGCCGACGGTGTCGAAGCCCAACAGCCGCATCGGGCGGGAGCCCACGTCCACCAGCCAGAGGCGCCCGCGCGCGTCCATTCCGGAGCCGTAGGGCTGGGCCCGTTCCGCGGTGGGAATGGGCCATTCGTCAAACCCGCCCTGCGCGGGCCGGTAACGGCCGATCATGCCGCCGGCGAAGTCCAGGTACCAGACATCGCCGTTGGCGGCAATTTCCAGCCGGCGCACCCGGGTTTGCTCCCGGGGCAGGGTCACTTCGGTCAGCGCCAGTGTCCGCGGGTCGATCCAGGCCAGCTTGTTGGTACCGAACAAGGCCACCCAGGGCCGGCCCTGGCCGTCCAGCTTGATGCCGTAGGGGCGGGCATCGGGAGTCGGCACCCTCGCCAGCGCAATCTCGCCGCTGGCCATGTCCAGCCGTCCGACCCTGTTGCTGCCCTGGGCGGTAAACCAGAGCCCACCCCGGCCATCCGGCTCCAGGGTATGGGGATCGCGCACCGCCGGATCGGGCATGGGAAAGGTGACTATCTCCCCGCTCTGCGGGTCCAGCCGGCCGATGCGCGCATTGCGGTTGCCGGCGTACCAGACCAGCCCCGCCTCGTCCACCACCAGGTTGTGGGGATGGGTGCCCGGCTCCAGCTCGATGCGCCGGAACTGCTCGGTGTCGGGGTCAAACATCGCCAGGTAGTTGCCCGCCTGGCCGCAAAACCAGACCCGTCCGGCCGGGTCCACATAGGGATCCCGCGGCCGGGTGCCGGCCCAGGGCACCGGCCACTCGCGAATGGCGGCGGGTTCGGGTGCCACCTCCTCCGCCCCGGTGCCGGAAGCCAGCAGCAGGCCCAATAACAGGAAAACATGTTTCACGCATCCGTCTCCCGATCTGGTTACACCCCTTCAGTGTAGCCTCGCACAGTGGCACGCGATCGAGTGATGGCCCGGCGGGGCCTGCGTCTGTTCCAGCCGGCACAGCTCCCGCCACAGCCGGCTGCGCTCCTGCAACAGCGCCGCATCCACCTCCATCGGCAACGGCTGTCGTTGCTGCCACTGTGAAAACTGGCGCAGGGTGCGCTTCAGCAGCCCAAGGCAGCGGCGCCGACGTCCCTGCCGGGCATAGGTCTCGGCCAGGTTCTGCACGCTGATCGACAGGCAGACGATCAACGATTCGCTATCGAGAGCGCGGTCCACCGGCTCCCCCCGTCCGGCCGGTGGCCAGTGCTCGGCCAGCAGCGTCAGCGCCTGCTGGTAACAGTTGCAGGCCAGTTCGAACTGATCGTAGGCAAAGGCCCGATTAGCCTGGGTGATCCAGGCTTTCCAGTGCTCCAACACGTCCATCATCTTCCCCGTCGTCGATGTCGATGCGAGAAATATGACTTGCCTTTTCATTAAACGCAAATAAAAATGATTTCTATTTGACGGAGATAGCCATGACCTTTCAACTTCCCGACCTGCCCTACGCCTACGACGCCCTCGAGCCTCATCTGGATGCCATAACCATGGAAATTCACCACGGCCGCCACCACCAGACCTATGTCAACGGCCTGAACACGGCCGTCGAAGGTACGCCCTATGCCGACTGGTCGCTGGAGCGGCTGCTGGGCGAGATAACCAGTCTGCCCGCAGCCCTGCAGACGGCGGTGCGCAACCACGGCGGCGGCCATGCCAACCACTCCCTGTTCTGGCAGCTGATGTCCCCCGACGGTGGCGGCGAGCCGGCCGGTCGACTGGCCGAGGCCATCATCTGCGACTTCGGCGGCTTCGAGGCGTTCAGGCAGCAGTTCATACAGGCGGCGGTAAGCCGTTTCGGCAGCGGCTGGGCCTGGCTGGTGGCGGACGCGGACGGCCGGCTGGCGGTGACCAGCAGCGCCAACCAGGACAGCCCGTTGATGGACGGACTGACGCCCATACTGGGGCTGGACGTGTGGGAGCACGCCTATTACCTGAAGTACCAGAACAAGCGGCCCGACTATATCGCCGCCTTCTTCCAGGTGGTGAACTGGGCCGAAGTCGGCCGCCGCTACGAGACGCTGCCATGAACGACCCCTCCGTCAGGCCCCGGAGTGCCCCCTTAGGCAGCGGATGGCGGCCGCGTACCCTGCTGGGTATCGCCCTGGTGCTGGCCGGCGCCGGGCTGGTGGTGCTGCACTGGGTGGAGGTGATGCGCCAGGAACCCCTGGTACGCCAGGCCTTTTTCGCCGGGCTGATCGCCGCCGGCGCCACGGCGGCGGGTACCCTGCCCGCCCTGTTTTCCCGCCGTCTGGCCGGCCGTCTGCTCGACGGTGTGCTCGGCTTCGGCGCCGGCGTCATGCTGGCCGCCAGTATTTTCTCGCTGATCGTCCCGGCGCTGGACGTACTGGAAGAGCAAGGTTCCGGTAACTGGCATGCCGCCGGCACCGTGGCCCTGGCGGTGCTGCTGGGTGGCGCCGTGATGCTGGTGCTGGAGCGCTGCGTGCCCCACGAGCACTTTATCAAGGGCTCGGACGGAGTCGGCTCGGAGCGGCTCAAGCGCGGCTGGCTGTTCGTGCTGGCGATAGTGCTGCACAACATTCCCGAGGGGCTGGCTATCGGCGCCGCCTTCGCCGGGGGCGACGGGGTGGCGGCCACGTCCCTGGCCACCGGCATCGCCATCCAGGATATCCCCGAGGGTTTCGTGGTGGCCATGGCGCTGCTGGCGCTCGGCTACCGTCGCCGTTTCGCGCTGACGGTGGGCATGCTGTCCGGGCTGGTGGAGCCGGTGATGGCCATGCTGGGCGCCTCGGTGCTGGTCGGCTCGCCCCTGCTGCTGCCCTGGGGGCTGGCCCTGTCGGCGGGCGCCATGCTGTTCGTGATCAGCCACGAACTCATCCCCGAGTCCCACCGCCAGGGCCACGAGCTGTGGGCCACCAATGGCCTGATGCTCGGTTTTGTGCTGATGATGCTGCTGGACACCGCCCTGGGGTAGGCGTTCAGGCAAACACCGTTTCCTGCTCTTCCGTCGCCTCGCCGGTCTGTACCCGCCACTGGGCGGCGTAGAGGCCGTCCTCGGCCAGCAGCTCGGCGTGGCGGCCCTGCTCGGCGATGCGGCCCTGATCGACCACCACTATGTTGTCGGCATGGACGATGGTGGACAGCCGGTGGGCTATCATGATTACGGTGCGGCCGTGGGCAATCTGGCGCAACGAGCGCTGGATGGCGGCCTCGGTCTCGTTGTCCACCGCGCTGGTGGCTTCATCCAGGATCAGCACCGGCGGCTCCTTGAGCAGGGCCCGGGCCAGGGACAACCGCTGGCGCTGGCCGCCGGACAGCCGCACGCCCCGCTCGCCCACCGGGGTATCCAGCCCCTGGGGCAGCCGCTCGATAAATTCCCAGGCTTCCGCCACCCGGGCGGCGGCGATCACCTCCGCCTCGCTCGCCTCGGGGCGGCCGTAGGCGATGTTGTCGCGGATGCTGCCTTCGAACAGGAACACCTCCTGGCTCACCAGGCCGATATTGCGGCGCAGGGCCTGCATCTCCAGCCGCGCTATCGGTTGGCCGTCCAGGTAGATGGCGCCCTGGTCCGGCTGGTAAAAGCGCAGCAAGAGCTTTACCAGGGTGGACTTGCCGGAGCCGGTGGCCCCCACCAGGGCCAGGGTGGTGCCGGCGGGCACGGTCAGGTCAATGTCGTTCACCCCCACCCGGCTGGAGGGATAATGGAAGCCCAGTCCTTCAAAACGCACCTCCCCTCTCACCGGCTCGGCCAGGGGTTCGCCGCCGTCCTGCACCTGTACCGGGGCACCCAGTAAATCCAGGATGCGACGGGTACTGGCCATGGCCCGCTCGAACAGGTCGATTACCTGGGCCAGGCCGGTGAGCGGCCACAGCAGCCGCTGGGTGAGGAACACCAGCACCCCGTAGGCGCCCACGTTGAGCGAGCCGTCCAGGGTCTTGAGGCCGCCGAGGATAAAGGTGGCCAGAAAGCCCACCAGTATCGCCATGCGGATGATGGGGATAAAAGCCGAGCTGATGCGGATGGCCTTGCGGTTGGCTTCCACATAGGCCTCGCTGCTCTGGCGCAGCCGCTCGGCCTCGCGGGCCTCGGCGGTAAAGCTCTTGATGGTGGCGATGCCGCCCAGGTTATTGGACAGCCGCCCGGCCAGATCGCCCACCTTTTCACGCACCTCGGCGTACACGGGGCCGGCCTTGCGCTGGAAGTAGAAGGCGCCCCAGATGATGAGGGGGATGGGGGTGAAGGCCAGCAGGGCAATCTGCGGCGACAGCACCATGAACACGGCCCCCACCGCCACTACTGTGACAAACACCTGGATCAGGCTGTTGGCGCCGCCGTCGAGGAAGCGCTCCAGCTGGTTGACATCGTCGTTCATGATGGACACCAGTTGGCCCGAGCTCTTGGACTCGAAAAAGCCCATATCCAGCCGCTGCACGTGCTCGTAGGCATCCTGACGCAGATCCGATTGCAACCGCTGGGCCAGGTTGCGCCACAGGATCTGGTAAAGGTACTCGAACAGCGACTCGCCGGCCCAGATAACGAAGGTGAGCACACCCAGCATCAGGATCTGCTCCTTGGGGGTGACGAAGCCGAGCCGGGCCACGAAGCTCTGCTCCTGGTTAACCACCACGTCGATGGCGATACCGATCAGGATCTCGGGCGCGATATCGAACAGTTTGTTGAGGATGGAGCAGGCAGTGGCGGCGATGATGCGGCGGCGATAGCCCCGGGCATAGCGCAACAGGCGCCATAGCGCCTGAAAGCTGGACGAGCTGGACATGAACAGGCTCCGAACAGGAAACGAAGAAAGACGCTAGCCTACCGGATCAACCGCTCACATCAAAGCGAATCATTCTCATTGCACTGGCCGCTTTCGGCCCATATCCGGATCAGTTGGTCCAGTTCCAGCCCGGCGGGATATTCCCCGGCGGCCAGGTACTTGTAGCCGGTATTGACCCCATATTCGGAAATGCCCAGGGCCTTTACCAACTCGAAGTGCCGTTCGTAGGCAAAGAGGTAGCCGGTGTCTCCCGAAGGATGGCGCAGTATGCGCTCGATTGCGTCCGTATGGGGGCTGCCGAAGGCCTCCGCCAGCCGTTCGGCGTTGCCGCCCTGGGGGCCGATGGGCTCGGCATCCGGGTCCGGCTCGAACAGCTCGGGTGCCGAATTGTACTGATCCACCACCCAGCCTCGCTGGCACAGGGCCAGCAACAGGATGTCGTCGTCATGGTTGAGCGCTACCAGCACGGGAACTCCCAGCTCGCTCGACAGCCGGCAACCGAGCGCCAGCACCACCTCCGGATCCTGGGACTCGGCCGCTTCGTCCAGCACCACCACCGATCCCTTGTGGGGCGGGGTAACGAAGGCATTGCGTCCCCCCATGGCGGCTGCCACCGCCTCGGCATCGGCGCAGCCCAGGGTATGGCTGACATAAAAACTTTCCATCTTGCGGCTCCGCTAGCTGATTGATCACGCCTTCTTTCAACATAGTCCGGAAACAACACCGAAGATGGATTCGAACAAAAGCGAAACCCCGATTTGTGCCAACGGCGGAACTGTAAGCCTGATGCAACAGTTAGAAAGGGATAATTAACCTTTATAAATCAACATGATAAAAAAATTACCTGCTGTAGTGTCAAGCAGCCTTAACACTTGACGACACCCCCATCACCGCCAGTAAATGAAAAACCTTTCTTAATGAACAAGTTAGAGATATGGCACAAAGCTTGACTGTAATAGCTTAGGCATTGCCCGCGCCGGTCTCTTTATCGACCGAGGAATGGAGCTGCCTGAAAGAATGTCCGTATCCCATTTTTGGAGATAAGACAATGAACACCTTACTGAAAACCTCGGCCCTGGCCGCCACCATGGCGCTGGTTCTGGGGGGAGCCGCGCCGGCCCAGGCCGCCAAGGTCGTTAAAAACCTTGAGCTGCCGGCTACCATGGAACTGACCATCGAAGGCGATTGTAGCAATAGTCCTGGCCCCAACATTACCCTTGGCCCCGTTATTACTCTGCACAATGTGCCCATCACCGTCTTATTCAGCGGTGGTAACGGCAACCACACCGCCGAAGTCGAGGAAAGCGTCGATCTGGTACTGGAATTGGCCGGAGAAATCGTATTGCCGAAGCAGCCGGTTTTTGGGGGAGCAACGGGGAACCCTGATGTGTCGGTGTATGTTAACGGCGCCTTACTGTTTGGCCCGATAAAATGTAAAAAGCTTTAGTCTTGCCGAGAAACCAAAAATAAAGAGCCCGAGGGCCCTTTATGTCTGGAGAGTGAGGGACACACCTTGTTTACTGGTCACAGCCAGATTGGCCTTCTTATTTCACCCAAATAGGGTTGGAGTAGGCGCGGTTGCCCTGTTTGTCTTCCACTATCCATTGCATCCAGGTGCGGTTGGGGGGCACCGGCACGCCGGTACGGAACCACTTGGCACCGTTTATGCTCCAGCCGGCCACCTGCTTGCCGTCCAGCCAGACTTCGGCCCTGGCCAGGCCGACCTCTGAGCGGAATTCCACCTGGGTTTCGCTGTAGGGCGCGGCTTCGCCACCGAAATTGGTGGTAACCGGATAGATTTCGGGACCGAAGCTGACGAAGCTGTGGCCCTTGGCGGCGGCGGTGGCGAAGTCGCCGCTGAGCCGCCCCTTGGGAGTATAGGCATAGAGCTTGGCGCTTCTCTGGCGGGCGTCCTTCAGCAGGGGGCTGGCGCTCAGGTAGACCCGTTCACCTCGGTCCCAACGCTGGCGCATTACCGACAGGTAGGAGTCGAAGTTGCTGGCCGCGGGGTTCAGTTCAAACAGCCCCAGGCTGGCCTGGTCGCTGGCGATGGTGTACATCTCCTTGTCGGACAGCAGGCTGCCGAGGGAGCCCGCGCTCAGCCAGGCGGTAAATTCGCCGGCCTGCCCCGGCTGGTGCGCACGGCGCAGATCGTCGGTTTCATACAGCTCGCCCAGATGATTCTGGGGTTGGGCCGCGGTCCAGTGACTCTGCACCATGCGCGACATCTCGTTGTAACTGGGGCCCGGCTGTACCGGCTCGTTGCGCTGCAGGCGATAGCCGGCAAACAGGGTTTCCTTGACCGGGCCTTGCAGCCGGGTACTGAGCTTGATGCCGGGGTAGTCGCGACTTACCTCGTAACGGCTCAGCAGGGTATGGCCGTTCCATTGACGCTTAAGGTCGATAACCAGCCGCTCCGGGGTGTGCTCGGTAATGGTGAGCGCTTCCAGGCTGAGTACCCCTTCCCCGGGCACGAAGTCGAGGGACTGGATGCGATCCTTGCCGAAGGCGTCGTTTTCCACCAGGGCCAGATCCACCAAGGCACCCTGGCTGGCCGGGGAGATGGCGAAGGTGAAGTGCGGTGTGCGCACCGTGATGTCCTCGGCCCCACGGGCGTTACCGCCGGCGATCGGGGTAGGGCCTCGGACGAGTTCGATCCCGGCGGGCAGCGAGCCCTGCCTGGTGGAGTTGAACGAACAGGCGGTAAGCAGCATGGCAGCCAGCAGTGGCAGGCCGGATTTGTAAAAGCGCATGTTTTAGGAACCCTGATAAAGGAACAACGACGGGCAAGAATTCTGACAGTTCTTTGCCAGAACTCAAGCGCTTCCGGTGGCGACAACCGTGCCGACCGGAACCCGGTGACCCCGGCCGCGACGAAAGAAGTCGTTCAGGGCTCCTCCTGATCCAGCCAGGCCCTGGCGTCATCCAGCCTCTCGAAGTATTGCACCTGGCTGCTCAACATGAACCAGTCGACCACCATGGCCATCAGTTTTTCCTTGAGATCCACCCCCACTATCGCCAGCTTGCTGAAGTCGTCACCATGCTTGCGGGTAAACTGGATGTCTTCCCAGAATGCCCTGGCCTCCCAGCCGCTGAAGTCGATCATGTCCACCAGCGCCTTGATCCTGGGACTATCCATGGTGGCCAGGGTCTGCTCGAGTTGCTGCTCCATCTCCCTGAAGTCGTCGTAGGCGATATCCCCGTAAATCTTGATGGTGAGATACAGGGTGTGCTCGTCCTGCTTTTGCATCTCGACGGCCATCCCGTGTGCTTCCAACATAACGTGTCCTCCTTCGGTGATTGCGATCAGCCCTAAGTATGGACCCGGCCCCCGGTTATGGTGCTCCCCGGCGGCAAAAAGCGGCTTCAGGCTTGATCCCGTCCGCTTTTCGTCTTGCCTGCGACGGCGATTGCAGGCAGCCTTGGCATCTCGCCCATATTGGAGTCTGTACCCATGCGTACCCTGAAGCCTGTTCTGCTCCTGGCTGCCGTGCTGGCCCTCGGCTACGGCGTGGCCGCCCCCTGGATCACCGTCTACCAGATCCGCGAGGCGGCCGACCACCGTGACGGCCGGGCCCTGGCCGAACACGTGGAATTCGACAGCGTGCGCCAGAGCCTGAAGGATCAGTTGAACGCGCGCATGTTGCGCGAGTTGGGCGACGATCTCCGGCAGAATCCCCTGGCCGCCCTGGGCGCCGCCTTCGCCAACGTGGTGGTGGACGGCCTGGTGGAGACCTATGTGACCCCGGCCGGCATAGAGCAACTGATGCGGGGCGAAACCCCGGCCCCGGGCATTCCCCGCAGCGATCCGCCGCCCACCGGGAACGGCGGCGGCCCCGGCGAGTCCAAAACCGAACGCCGCAAGCCCTTTTCCGACGCCTCCATGGGCTATCGCTCGCTCAGCCACTTCGTGGTCACCATGACCGATGAGAGCGGCAAGCAGGCCGAGTTCATCCTGAGCCGCCGTGGACTGGGCTGGAAGCTGACCGCCATAGTGCTGCCCCTGGACTGAAGCCTAGTCCCGCCGCCAGTGCTGCTTGAGGCGCCGGCTCATTTCCCCGGGTTCGTCGGCGAAGAGCGCCTGCCCCTCTTGCAGGGCCTGCCGGCGCAGCTGGTCACGCCGCTCGCCGATAAGCGCCAGCGCAGGCCCTGTCGCTCCCGCCAGGGCGGCGTCATGGCGCAGCAGGATCCCGGCCAGCATGTCCAGATCGTGCTCATCCCCCAGGCGCTCCCCCAGCGCCTTGAGCCGCAGCGCCCTGGGCTGCAGCCAGTCCGGTGCCAGTGGCTGCAGCAGCCGCAGCTGGTAGCCATGGTATTTCACCCACTTGCGCCACTGGTGCCAAGGCTCGGCCGGCTCCCTGCCTAGCAGCAGCCAGGCCGGCTCCCGGGCCTGCTGGTAGACGGTGCGAAAGCCGGCCCCCAGGGTACGAAAGCGCGGCTCGAACGGCGGCCACCGGGCAACCCGCTGCCGCCCATCCAGCAGGGCCGTTGCCGCCTGGCGGAGCAGCTTGCCCGGCTTTTTCACCTTGGCCACCGGCAGCAGGGGCTGCAGCCGGCCGGTCAGCTCGGCCAGTTCCGGATGTTGCCGCCCCAGTAGTTCCAGAACCTGGCGCTGTACCACCGCATCGCGCAGGGGAGAGAGGCTACGGGCGATATCCCGGAAATAGCGGTCGCAGGGACGGAATTTGCGCCCGAGGGGGAGCTCGATCAGGCGCAGCAGGGCCCGCAACTTCTTGATGCCCTTGCGTGCCTCATGCACCGCTTCGTCCTGTTCGCGCTCACCTTGCAAGCCGGCGGCGGCCTGTTCCAGCAGGGCGCAGGCATGGGCGCGCAGGCTCTGGTCCAGGGACTGTTGCAGGTCCGGTTCAAAACCCATGGAAGTGGCTCCGTGTGCAGGCTTGGCCCGTTCGGAGGCTAAGTGTAGCTCAGCCCATCCGCTTCGGGGTCTGATACCAGAGTTGCTCGCCTCTGCCCGCCTGCAACTCGCTCCAGCCGACAATCGCCAGCCGCATGTGCAGCACGGCGCAGGTAGGGAACTTGTCGCCCGGCCCGCCGCACAACATCCTGCTCAGTTCGCCCAGGCCGGGCATATGGCCCACCAGCAGCAGATGGCCAACATTTCCGGGCAGCCCCCGCAACAGTCCCATGATCCTGGTCCCGGAAGCCTCGTAGAGCCCGGCGTCGAATACCATGCCGCCCTCGGGATAGCCGAAGGCAGCGGCGAACGCCAGTGCCGTGTCCCGGGTGCGCCGCGCCGGACTGCACAGCAGCAGATCCACCGGCGGCAACCGGGCCGCGGCGAACGGCGCCATCACCGGCAGATCCTTGAGGCCGCGTGCGCCCAAGGGCCGATCGAGGTCGGCCAGGGTCGGGTCGTCCCAGCTCGACTTGGCATGGCGCACCAGGGTCAACCGCTTCATTTACCCTCCACCCTGACCAGCCGTTTTTCCAGCGCCAACACCAGGAAGACCGCCAGGCCAATCCCTATGGTCAACAGCACGTGGCCCGCCGCCAGGGGCCGGGTCCCGAACCAGAATTGCATGATGGGCGTGTAGGTGAAGAAGAGTTGCAACGCCAGCACCACGCTTACCGCCAGCAGGGCCGGCCTCAGGCTGCGTAACCCGGTCCAGGCCGGGCTCTCGCTGTACAGGTGACGCACGCTGAACAGGTACCAGACCTCCATGGCCACCAGGGTGTTCACCGCCAGGGTGCGGGCATAGCCGACCTCGTGGCCGGCGGCCAGGGACCACTGGAAGACCCCGAAAATGCCGATGGTGAACAGGGTCGACACCAGCAGTATGCGCCAGATCAGGAAACGGGACAGTATGGGGGCGCAGGGGTCCCGGGGAGGACGGCGCATCACCCCGGGCTCGCTGGCTTCGAAGGCCAGGGCCAGGGCCAGGCCGATGGAGCTGACCATGTTCACCCAGAGGATTTGCAACGGCTCTATGGGCAGGGTCAGCGCCAGCAGCAGGGCCAGTATGATGGACAGGGATTCGCCGCCGTTGACCGGCAGCAGGAAGACGATGGCTTTTTTCAGGTTGTCGTACACGGTGCGCCCTTCGTGCACCGCCCGGGTGATGGTGGCGAAGTTGTCGTCGGTCAGCACCATCTCGCTGGCCTCCTTGGCCGCCTCGGTGCCGCCCTGGCCCATGGCCACTCCCACGTCGGCCCGCTTGAGCGCCGGGGCATCGTTGACGCCGTCGCCGGTCATGGCCACCACGGCACCCCGCTCCTGCAGCGCCTGCACCAGGCGCAGCTTGTGCTCCGGCGTGGTGCGGGCGAACACGTTCACCTCCGTTACCCGCTCGCACAGCTCGGCGTCGCTCAGCTGTTCCAGCTCCCTTCCGGTCAGTACCTCGTCGTTGTTGTGCAACCCCAGCCGGGCGGCGATGGCCGCGGCGGTGATGCCGTGATCGCCGGTGATCATCTTGACCTGGATGCCCGCACGGTGGCACTCGGCCACCGCCGCTATCGCCTCTTCCCGGGGCGGGTCCATCAGCCCCACCAGGCCGAGCAATTGCAGGCCCCGTTCCAGTTGTTCATGCCGCAGCTCGCCTTCGGCCTCGGCGGCCGTTAGCGTCCTGGTGGCAAAGCCCAGCACCCGCTGGCCGCCGGCGGCGATCTCTTCCATTTCTCGCTGCCAGCGGCCCTGCTCCAGGGGCTGGCCGCCATGCTCTTCCCGGCATAGCGTCAGCAGCACGTCCGGCGCCCCCTTCACCAGCAGGAAAGCGGTGCCGTCCTCCCGGCGGTGGCAACTGGCCATATATTTGTAGCGGGAGTCGAAGGGAATCTCCCCGCGACGGGGGTAATGCTGCTGTTGTTCGGCCGGATCCAGCCCCCCCTTGAGCGCCAGGGTCAGCAGGGCGCCTTCCATCGGATCCCCCTCCACTTGCCAGCCCTGCGCAACCCGCAGCAGGCGGCTGTCGTTGCACAGCACGCAGGCCTGCAGCAGGGGCGCCAAGGCGCGGGAAGGAGATTCGACGCCGTCGAGCCGGTGAAGATCGCCCTCGGGTGCATAGCCGCTGCCCTCCACCCGGTAGCGGTCGTCGGGCAGGGCCAGGCTGGCCACCATCATCTCGTTGCGGGTCAGGGTACCGGTCTTGTCGGAACAGATCACCGACACCGCGCCCAGGGTTTCCACCGCCGGCAAGCGGCGGATGATGGCCCGTCGCCGGGCCATGCGGGTCACGCCGATGGCCAGGGCCACGGTGAGGATGGTGGGCAGGCCTTCGGGAATGGCGGCCACCGCCAGGCTGACCACCGCCATAAACAGCATCTGGGGATCCTGCCCCCGCAGCAAGCCGAGCACGAACACCAGCACCGCCAGGCTCAGGATCACCAGGGTCAGGGTCTT
The DNA here is from genome assembly GCF_041950555.1 of Zobellella sp. DQSA1. Lineage (GTDB taxonomy): Bacteria > Pseudomonadota > Gammaproteobacteria > Enterobacterales > Aeromonadaceae > Oceanimonas. The sequence continues at coordinate 833,924 of NZ_CP169531.1, read as the reverse complement.
GGCGAAACCGGCCATCTGCCGGATCAGGGGAGTGGTCAGCTCCTCCACCGTCGCCAGCAGCCGGTTGATCTTGCCGAGCTCGGTGCGGGCGCCGGTGGCCACCACCACCCCCATGCCCTGGCCCTGGGTGATCAGGGTACCGGAATAGAGCATGCCGCGCCTGTCCCCCAGGTCGGCGTCCTCCGCCACCGGCGCCTCATCCTTGGACACCGGCACCGACTCGCCGGTGAGGGCCGCCTCCTGGGCCTGCAGCCGGCTGACATTCAGCAGGCGGACATCCGCCGGCACTTTGTCGCCGGCGGTCAGCCAGACCCTGTCTCCGGGCACCAGCTCGCTGGCGTCGATCCGCCGCCGCTCGCCATCGCGGATCACCGTGGCCTTGGCCGACAGCATGGCGCGGATGGCCTGCAGTGCCTGTTCGGCCCGTCCTTCCTGGATATAACCGATGACACCGTTGACCAACACCACCGCCAGTATCACGCCGGTGTCGACCCAGTGCTGCATCAGCGCCGCCAGCACGGCGGCGCCCAGCAACACGTAGATCAGCAGGTTGTGGAACTGGCGCAGCAGCCGTCGCCACCAGGGCGTGGGCGCCACCCCGGGCAGTTGATTGGGCCCGAAACGGTGCAGCCGGGTTTCGGCCTCGGCCCGGCTCAGGCCCTGCTCGGGGCTGTCCAGTCCGGCCGCCACCGCCTCGCCGGGCTGGCTATGCCAGTTGGGGGGAAAAGAAGGGGAACTGTTGTTCGCGGACCCTCGGTTCATCGTTCACCTCTTGCTGCAGCGCACAATTCATTGTAGCTACTCTAGCAGTATAGTAATGACAAACCGTTGATATATCACAAGGACGATGGCGGCCGGGCCTGGAAGAACCCGGCCGTCCGAGGTCAGGCGACCCGCACCAGCCTGACCGGCACCGGCCGGCAAACGGTGTTGCACACCGGCGAATGCTGGCGGGCATAGCCCATCAGCTCTTCCAGCTCCCGGTCGCTGCAGTCGGCGTCCACCTTCATGCGGATGCTGATCTGCTCGTAACCGGCGGGCACGCCGTCATCCAGGCCCAGCAGGCCGTGCAGATCGATGTCTCCTTCCAGCTCGGTGGACAGACTCCGGATGCGGATGCCGCGGGCGGCCGCATGCAGCACCAGGGTGGTGGTCACGCAGCCGGCCAAGGCATGCAGCAGGTATTCCACCGGGTTGGCCCCCTCGTTGGCGCCCAGCAGCACCGGCGGCTCACCGTTGGTGAAGTGGAAGGGCTCGGCCCGGGACTCGTCCTCCTGGCCGGCGCCGTAAAAGTCCTGGATGCTGGAGCGGTTCTCCCCGCCGCTGATCCAGTGGTTGCGGGCCCGGAACTGGAAACGGGCCAGGCCCGGCTGCTGCTGGATAGCGGCGATGGTGGTCATCATCTGATCCTTGTCGAGACCGTTGATCATCTGGGTGTGAGTGTTCATGGCATTGCTCCTCGGGTGATGGTGGCTGGGCGATGGCTCTCGCCTCGTTTCTACCATCGCAAACCTTATGCCAGCCGTTGAGGAACAAAAATTTACTTTATAATCAGCTTATTGTTATTTATTCCGCCCACACCGCAGCTCCCGATATCTCGTGTTTCACGATAATTCGGATCGGGAAGCACGAGATCGGGGGAGGCATCAGCGAATGCCGAAGGCCTTGAGGCGGGAACTCAGGGTATTGGGATGTAACCCGAGCAGGGCGGCGGCGCCGTCGGGGCCGGCAATCTTGCCATGGCAACAGGCCAGGGCCCGTTCGAGGTTGGCCTTTTCCAGCGCCGCCAGTTCCGCCGCGGTAAGGATGGCAGGCTCGCCGGGCTCATGGAGCCAGGGTGCCGGCACCGTATCGGGCAGGGCCCGGTCCAGGGCCAGCCGACGGCCGTCCGGGCTGATGATCAGCGCCCGCTCCAGCACGTTTTCCAGCTCGCGTACGTTACCCGGCCAGGGGTAGCGGCGCAGGCGGCATTCGTCCTGTTCGCTCAGTTCCGGCTGGGGCAGGCCGTGGCGGCGGGCGAAACGTGCCAGCAGGGCCCGGGCCAGCAGCAGGATGTCGTCGCCCCGCTCACGCAGGGGTGGCACCCGCAGCGGAAACACGTTGAGCCGGTACCAGAGATCCTGGCGAAAGCTCCCCTCCGCCACCATGGCCGCCAGATCCCGGTGGCTGGCGGCGACAAGGCGCACGTCCACCTTTTCGGTGCGGCCGCCGCCCACCCGCTCGAACTCCCCTTCCTGCAGCACCCGCAGCAGCTTGGCCTGCAGATCCGGCGGCATCTCCCCCACTTCGTCGAGGAAGAGGGTGCCGCCGTCGGCCAGCTTGAAACGTCCCTCCCGCCGCTGCAGGGCGCCGGTGAAGGCACCCTTTTCATGGCCGAAAAACTCGTTCTCCTGCAGCCCTGGGGCGATGGCGGCGCAGTTGACCCGGACAAAGGGCATGGCGGCCCGCCCGCTCTGGCGATGGAGAGCACTGGCCACCAGTTCCTTGCCGGTGCCGGTTTCGCCGCTGATCAGCACCGTGGTGTCGAGCCCCGCCACCCGCCGCAGCTCCTCCCGCATCCGGCGCATGGGCGGGCTTTCGCCCAGGATTTCCGCCTCGCCCTGCAACCGGGCGATGTCCTCCCGCAACTGGCGGGCTTCTTCGGCCAGGGTGCGCAGCCGGGCCTCCCGCTCGGCCAGGGCCTGATCCCGCCACAGCCGAGCCAGTTCGGCCGAGGCCCGGGCGGTGAACAGTCGGAACACCGAAAGCAGGGCGGCACTGGCCGCCAGGGGCCTGTCGTCCAGCACCGCCAGGTGGCCGAGCACCACCCCGTTGGTGTCCAGCAGGGGCTGGCCCAAGTAGCTGACCGCGCCCAGGGACGGCAGATCCGGATCCCGGGGATAAAGCTCGATCACTCGCTCCGCCACCAGGGTCAATTCGCAGCGGGTGATCACCGGCTCGCAGGGGGTGCCGCCGATATCGTATGCGTAATCCTCGATATAATGGCCGTCAAACCAGAACGCCAGCGCCCGCAACCGGCGGCGGGCCGGCTGCCACTCGGTGACCCAGGCGCCTTTGACCCCGAGCATCAACGCCAGTTGCCGCACCAGTTGCTCGAAAAAAGCCTGGCCCGAGCTGTCGGCCAGGCCGCGAGCCAGGGCCTCGAGCAGCCGCTGGTCGAGGAAGGGACGATCGGTAACGGGCATGGGAAAACTCCGGTGGCGGGCACTTCCCCAAGTATAAGCGTAAGAGGGATTACAACTCCTCCAGCCGCCTGAGCAGCCGATCCAGGCCGTTGACCATGTCCCGGTATTCGGACGCCGACAGGCAGTCGATAAGGCTCGCCTCCCATTCCAGCACCCGGGGCACCATGCGCCGATACAGCTCCAGCCCCGCCGGGGTCAGGCCGACCAGGGCGGCTCGCTGATCTTCGGGCAGGGGGCTGCGCGCGATCAGCCCCTTTTCTTCCAGCCCCTGCAGACCGCGGGACACCTTGACCTTGTCCATGCAGGTGAACTCGGCCAGCTCCCGTGCGATGATCTTCTCCTTGTGCCCGATCGCGGCCAGCAGCCGCCACTCCGGCCGGCTGATGCCGAACTCCTCCCGGTAAAAAGCGGCCAGGCCGGCTCCCACCCGCTCCGACACCAGCATCAACTTGTAGGGAACGAAGTCATCCAGCACAAAATGCGTTTTTTTCTCTGCCATGCAACATCCTTTGGCAAGGGCTCAATATGGAAAACAGTGTAACTATTTTATTCCAACGATACGCAACGAAAAGCTCTCTTTCCCAAAAAAAACTCCTTTAATTTACTATATTTTAACAATGGCACTTGAAATATCCATCGTAGCCATGGATATTAGTAACAAATGCAACCAAATCATTTTCAGGGAGAGCAGACAGATGCGTAACTGGTTCCAATTTCCCATCCGCGAGGGTAACACCTCGCACCAGGCTCACTGCGACATGCCGGAGGGAACCTTCGAGCGGGAAATAGGCAAGGAGGGCTTCTTCGGCCCCGCCGCCCATATGTACCATACCCACGCCCCCACCGGCTGGAGTGACTGGGAAGGCCCCCTGCGACCCCGCGCCTTCGACACCAACCGGCTGGAACAGCCGGGTCACAGCCCCTGGGACGCCATCCCACTGCTGCACAACGCCAACGTCAAGGTACGCATCTGGAAAAGCGATCGATCCATGGATCACCTGGTACGCAACGGTGACGGCGACGAGTGCCTGTTCGTGCACCAGGGCCGGGGCTGGATCTACTGCGACTACGGCCGACTGGCCTTCAATGATGGCGACTACCTGATCCTGCCCCGTTCCACCACCTGGCGGCTGGAAATCGAAGAGCCGGTGACCCTGCTGATGATCGAGGCCAGCAACGGCTCCTACATGAACGCCGAACGCGGTCTGGTGGGCCAGCATGCGGTGTTCGATCCGGCGGTACTGGAATACCCGCGCATCGACGACGCCTTCAAGGCCCAGAGCGCCCAGCCCGGTGAATGGCAGGTACGGCTCAAGGCCCGGGACCAGATGAACCGAATCACCTTTCCCTTCAACCCGCTGGATGCCCAGGGCTGGAAGGGCGATCTCACCGTGTTCCGGCTCAACTGGCGCGATATCCGCCCGCTGATGAGCCACCGCTACCATCTGCCGCCCTCGGCCCACACCACCTTCGTGGCCAACGGCTTCGTGATCTGTACCTTCGTGCCCAGGCCCATAGAATCGGATCCGGGGGCGCTCAAGGTGCCCTTCTACCACAACAACGACGACTACGATGAGGTCATCTTCTACCACAAGGGCAACTTCTTCAGCCGGGACAATATCGACGCGGGCATGATCACCCTGCACCCCTGCGGCTTTACCCATGGCCCCCACCCCAAGGCCTTCGCCGCCGGCGCCAAACACGCCCGCACCGAGACCGACGAGGTGGCGGTGATGATCGATACCCGGCTGCCGCTGGACGTCGCCGCCCTGCCGGAGGGGGTGGAAAATCCGGATTATGTGAATTCCTGGCAGGTGAAAGGCTGATAGCGGGAAGCTGGAAGACATCTTACACAAGCTACTGACAGACTTGCAGAGTGGTTTGAGCAGGCAACATCTATGCCCGAGAGGAGGCCAAGGGAAGCCGCTCCGCCGACCGTTACATGCCAGGGATGGATGTGCCGAGCGTACAGGGAAGTATTTACAGCGCGTCGGCGGAGCCGGCCCTTTGGCCGACCTCATCGAAGTATTCAGACAACTTTGCCAACAAATTGAAGTTAAGGAGATTACTGTGAAACTAGCCTCTCTCAAACAGGGCCGCGACGGCCAGCTTATCGTGGTGTCCCGGGATCTGAGCCGGGCGGTAAAGGCCGGAGCCATCGCCTCCACCCTGCAGGCGGCCCTGGACAACTGGGCCGAGGCCGAGCCAAAACTGCAGGCCCTGTACCAGCAGTTGAACGAAGGTGCCTGCGCCGACAGCTTCGCCTTCGACGAAGCCGCCTGCGCCTCGCCCCTGCCCCGGGCCTACCAGTGGGCCGACGGCAGCGCCTACGTCAACCACGTGGAGCTGGTGCGCAAGGCCCGCGGCGCCGAGATGCCGGCCAGCTTCTGGACGGATCCGCTGATGTACCAGGGCGTGTCCGACGGCTTCATCGGCCCGCGCGAGGACATCCGCCTGGCGGACGAGGCCTGGGGGATCGATTTCGAGGGCGAGGTGGCGGTGATCACCGACGACGTGCCCATGGGCACCCCCGCCGAGCGGGCCGGCGACCATATCAGGCTGCTGATGCTGGTCAACGACGTCTCCTTGCGCAACCTGATCCCCCACGAGCTGGCCAAGGGCTTCGGCTTCTTCCAGTCCAAGCCCGCTTCCTCCTTCTCGCCGGTGGCGGTAACCCCTGACGAACTGGGCAGCTACTGGCGGGAGCACAAGGTCCACCGCCGGCTGCGGGTGCACCTCAACGACACCCTGTTCGGCGAGCCCGATGCCGGCACCGACATGACCTTCGACTTCGCCCAGTTGGTGGCCCACGTCAGCTTCAACCGCTCACTCTGCGCCGGCGCCATCATCGGTTCGGGCACCGTGTCCAACGTGGATCGCAGCACCGGCTCCTGCTGCCTGGCCGAGCGGCGCATGCTGGAGATCATCGAGCAGGGCGAGGCCAGCACCCCCTTTATGAAATTCGGCGACCGGGTGCGCATCGAGATGCTGGACGAGGCCGGCCATTCCATCTTCGGTGCCATCGATCAGCGGGTGGTGAAACATGAAGCTCTATGACTACGTCCGTTCCTCCGCCGCCTACCGGGTGCGGATAGCGCTGAACCTGAAAGGGGTGGCCTATGAGGCCATCCCCGTCAACCTGCTGGAAGGCCAGCAGCGTGGTGAGGACTACCGCGCCCTCAACCCCACCGGCCTGGTGCCCAGCCTGGACACCGGCGAGGGCCTGCTCGGCCAGTCCCTGGCCATCATCGAGTACCTGGACGAGCGCTTTCCCGAACCGCCGCTGCTGCCGGCCGGGGCCCTGGCCCGCGCCCGTGCCCGGGCCCTGGCCCTGCAGGTGGCCTGCGACATCCACCCGCTCAACAACCTGCGGGTACTGCAATATCTGGTGGGCGAATTCGGCATCGATGAACAGCAGAAGCTGGCCTGGTACCAGCACTGGCTGAAACAGGGCCTGGGCGCCCTGGAACAACAGCTGGCCGGCGTGGACGCGCCCTTCTGCTGCGGCGAAGCCCCGGGCCTGGCGGATCTCTGCCTGGTGCCCCAGCTCTACAACGCCCGCCGCTTCAAGCTGGATCTCGCGCCCTACCCGCGCCTGGTCGCCATCGACGAGGCCTGCAACCGGCTGGAGGCCTTCCAGCGGGCGCGGCCGGAGAGCCGGTAAGGTCCAGGCACTTATCAGGAGCTAGACTTCAATACCATCACCCTCTTGCTGATAAACAGGAATTCAGTATGGCCAACAAAATTTATCCCTCCGCCCAGGCGGCGTTGCAAGACATAGTCCGGGACGGGCAAACCATCGCGGTCGGCGGATTCGGCCTGTGCGGCATTCCCGAGGCCCTGATCGAGGCTCTGCAGCACAGCGGCGTCCGAGATCTGACCTGTATTTCCAATAACGCCGGCGTCGACGATTTCGGCCTGGGACTATTGCTGCAGAGTCGCCAGATCAAAAAGATGATTTCCTCCTATGTGGGGGAAAACAAGGAATTCGAACGCCAGTACCTCAGCGGCGAGCTGGAGCTGGAGTTCACCCCTCAGGGCACCCTGGCCGAGAAACTGCGCGCCGGCGGGGCCGGCATCCCCGCCTTCTACACCCGTACCGGCGTGGGCACCCTGATAGCGGAAGGCAAGGAAACCCGCGTGTTCGACGGCCAGGAATACCTGCTGGAACAGAGCCTGACTGGCGATATCGCCCTGGTCAAGGCATGGAAGGCCGACAAGGCCGGCAACCTGATGTTCCGCATGACCGCCCGCAACTTCAACCCCGAGGTGGCCACCGCCGGCCGTATTACCGTGGTGGAAGTGGAAGAACTGGTAGAAACCGGCGAACTGGATCCGGATCGAATCCATACCCCGGGCATCTATGTCCAACGCATCGTCGTCAACCCGACGCCGCAAAAACGCATCGAACAACGCACCACTCGCCCATAAGGGAGGCAAGCATGTCCTGGAACAGAGAACAAATGGCCGCCCGAGCCGCCCGTGAATTGCAAGACGGATACTACGTCAATCTGGGGATAGGCCTGCCCACCCTGGTGGCCAATTATATTCCCGACGGCCAGGAAGTCTGGTTGCAATCGGAAAACGGCCTGCTCGGCATAGGTCCCTTCCCGCGTGAGGAAGAAGTGGATGCGGATCTGATCAACGCCGGCAAGCAGACGGTCACCACCCTGCCCGGGTCGGCCTTCTTCTCCTCGGCCCAGTCCTTTGCCATGATCCGCGGCGGCCATGTAGACCTGGCCATTCTCGGTGCCATGCAGGTATCGGCCAAGGGGGATCTGGCCAACTGGATGATTCCCGGCAAGATGATCAAGGGCATGGGCGGCGCCATGGACCTGGTGGCCGGGGTACGCCGGGTTGTAGTATTGATGGAGCACACGGCCAAGTCGGGCGAACACAAGATAGTGTCCGAATGCAGCCTGCCGCTCACCGGCAAGGGCGTGGTCGACCGCATCATCACCGATCTGGCAATAATGGATGTGACCGAGGAAGGCCTGCAGGTACGGGAGCTGTCTCCGGGGGTGAGCTTCGAACAGTTGCAGCAGGCCACCGGCGTTCCCCTGCTGCCCATCGACAACCATCGCTGAGCCCGGACCGGGCCGGGGCATCCCAGCCCGGATCCTATTTCTCCTTTCCGGTCCCGGTTCCTGCTACCCTGTGCCTCCGGCAATACCGGCGCCGGCCGGACCCACACGGAGAACAACGATGCCCGCATCCGCGCCCCCCTGGCTGCCCGCCCTGACCGATGCGGTGGCCGCCATCCACACCCCGGCTTTTCCCCGGGCCCTGGTGGCCTTTATCAACACAGCGCTGCCCTTCGACTGCGCCCTGGTGCTGGGCTACAGCCGTAACCATAAGCCCATCTATCTCTATGACTCCCTCACCGAGCAACGCCAGGTGCTGTTCGAACACTACCTGCACCAGGCCTACCGGGAAGATCCCTTCTACCAGGCGGTGCAGACGGGAGTGGCGCCGGGGGTCTACCTGCTGTCCGAGCTGCTTCCCCGCTTCTTCACCAAGAGCGATTATTATCGGGGCTTCTACCAGAACACCGGCTGGCACGACGAGGTGGGCATCATCAGCCGGGTGAACGACGAGGTGACGGTGGTGTTTTCCCTCGGCCGCCTGGGCCGGCGGACCGCCATGGGCCAGGAGCAACTGGCCGCCTTGCGCCAGCTCGAGCCCCTGCTCCAGAATCTGTGCCTGCAGCACTGGGGCGCCCTCGCCGGCGAGCTATCGGCGGCTCCGCCGGAACAGGACGACGTGAAAGGCCGGATCGATCTCGCCTTCGCCAGCCTGGGCGGCAAGCTGCTGACCAAACGCGAGCGGGAGGTTCTGCGTCTGGTGCTGCTCGGCCACCGCTCCCGGGAAATCGGCGAACGCCTGGGCATCGGCGAAGGCACCGTCAAGAACCACCGCAAGCGTGCCTATGCCAAACTCGGCCTCGGCTCCCAGTCCGAGTTGTTCCTGCTGTTCCTGAACCACCTGATTACTCTGGACACGAAGTGAAATAAAAACTTCATACTCCCAGCCCCGATATTTTATTTCCCCCCAAGATGCCGGTGTTCCCGCACCGGCATATATGGCCACCTCACCAGAGCAAGGCGAAGATTCCTCCATCAACGGCTGGTCACGGATATCCGCAACCAGCGCGACTGGTCCAATAGTCCGCCTCCGATGTCAAATATTGCAACAACCTTTCTGCCTTCACCATCATTGATGGATCAAGGAAACGTTTGGTGACACTATATCGACAGTTTATCGAGAGCCGGAGCAAATAATGGTCTATCCTATTTTAGCGATATGGGCCGGCTTTTGTGCCCTGCAGGATGCCAACCAGAAGAAAATATCAAACTACCTGACACTGCCCGCCTGTCTTGTTGCCTTGGTTTGGCTGCTGTTCAATGGTACCACTCTGGTCGGTTCATCTTCCGGGCAAGCCATTACCGCAGCCATTATGACCCTGGCCATCACCTTGCCCGGATATGTACTGGGGAAGATGGGCGCCGGCGATGTAAAAATGCTGCTGGCCCTGTCACTGGCCACCGATCAGCGGTATCTGCTATGGACCATCGCATTGGCCGGTCTGGCTATGCTCGTGTGGGCGCTGGGTATCCATAGAGCCTGGCCTCGACTGCCGCCGCCGTTCAGAGCAAAAATCAACCGCCTTTCCCCGGAGAATATAAAAAGCCCCCCCTATGCTCCCTTTATATTCCTCGGCTTCATACTGTCACCCTGGCTGCTGAAGTAAGGACATAACTTGAAAAACTGGTTACGGCCCACCAAGAAAAAAACCGTACTATCGGTTCAGACGGAGTCTGTGCATTCCCATCCGGGCGTCATATTCCAACTGGATGACGAAGCTAACATCATCAGCCACCGGGGGGCCCTGAGTGCAGAATTTCCCTTGGCACCATGCCACTTTAGCGACCTGCTCACCGCCCCCTTGCTTGACGATAAGCCCGAACAGTGGCAAGGCCAGTCCCTTCGCTTCAGCCTGAAGACCAAAAACAAAGGCTTGCTCCATATGCATGGCTGTGTGAACAAGATGGACGTCGGCTGGAAACTTATACTGATAGACAACACCAGGGCATTCAACCAGGAAAAAGAGCAGGCCTTTCGTTTTAAATTGCTGGAATCCGCCATTTACGGCGCTCAGAAAATAATCAACTGTCCGCCCAATGCCTTGCACGACACGCTGTCGGACTGCCTGTACGAATTGATCCAGATGCTGCGTATTCCAAACCTGGCGGTGTTTGTCAAAAACAACGAGCGACGATGGATCCCCTATCAACAAACGCGCCTTGCAAACGCCGGTCAATTCGCGCCGGAAAATCGGGTGCTTTCCGACTACCTTGACAGCCTGGACGAGGGCAAGCCGGTACGGCTGGCGGAAGACATCACCGGCAATGGACTTGCTCACTGTGTGGCCATACCTTACCAGGGACGACAGCAAACGGATGCCTGGCTGCTTTTCGCCGGTCCTTCAACATTTGGCAACGCACAATGCCTCAGCAACAAGGACTGGATGTCTATTACCAGTACCCTGTTATCGGCCGTGGCCATCAAAAGGCAAGAAAAACACCGCCAACGCGAAAAAATGCGCAACCGGCACATGTCCCAGATGCAAGGCGTTTTCTGGTGGGAGTTTGATCCAGACACGGCCATGTTCCACTTTCCCGAACAAATGCACAGCAAGATCGGCGTTCCTGCCTTTTGTTCAGACACGGAGTTCTACCGGCTCATTTCTCCCGCCGATGTCGACGAGTTTCAAGACCGTCTGAGCGATGCCTGTACCAGGGATACTCCCTTCCAGCAGAACATCAGAATAATAACTGAGGGTGAACTACGCTGGTTCCAGCTCAGTTTTACTCCGCAGCCGCGGGAGAAAAATCAGCCCCTGCTCGGCAGCCTGCTCGATATCGACAGGATGCAACGGCATGAACAACAAGCCCAGTCCGCCGACGAACGCATACGTTCCCTGATCGCCGACGCTCCTGCCATCATCTACTTCCAGGAATACCAGGATGGCGCCCTGAAAAGCGTTTATTTCAGCGACAGCCTCAGCACGCTGATGGGCTGGGAGCCCGAGCAGTTCAAAAATGATCCTCTGCCGAGCTACATTCACCCCGACGACAAAGAGATTTTTCATGGCAGAACCAGGAAGCTGCTCAAGGAAGGCATCGCCAGCTGCAATTACCGGGTCGTGGATGCAGAAGGAAACTATCATTGGCTGATGGACGAGGCCAAGCTGCTTTATGACCAATGGGGTCAACCCAAGGAAGTCGTGGGGCTTTATATCGATGTCACCGATGCCACCATCATCAGTGAAAAGCTGCACAAGAGCGAAGAAAGATACCGCATCCTGGTGGAGGACTCTCCCGCCATTATTTGCCGCTACAACCCGGCGTTTGAGCTGACGTTCGCCAATCGTCTTTTCCTTTCGTACCTGAGTATCGACTCGTTATCCGACACGCCGGTAAATCTGACAGAGTTTTTGTCCGAAGAGCAACTTTCGGTATTCAACAACCGAATGGCTTCGCTTTCTCCACAGTCTCCCATCGCCAGCGCCGAGATTTGCCTTCATCTTCCCAATCGCGAACCCATATGGGTGCTCTGGGCCGAACGGGGACTGTTTGATGAACAGGGACGACTGTACGAAATACAAGCCGTCGGCCGGGATAATACCGACGTTTATAAAGCCAGGCTGGAGATGTATCAAAGCGCCAAGATGGCCATCATTGGAGAAATGGCGACCACGCTGGCCCACGAGATGAACCAGCCACTCAATGTCATGAGGATATCCCTGACCAATCTATTGAGGAAAATAAACACCAATGAATACGACGGAGACTATGTCAGGTCAAAACTCAATAGAATTGAAGAGCAAATCATAAGAAGTGCAAAAATCATCGAGCACCTCAGGTTCTTCGGCCGACGGTCGGCGCTGGAAATGACGCCATTTGATCCGCAGCATGCAATAGATGGCGCCCTGTCCCTGACGCGAGACACCCTGTTGAAAAATGGTATTGACATTCATATTGCCAGCAAACCCGCACCCTTGCTCATGGGGCACCAGGATCAGCTTGAGCAGGTGTTGATTAACCTGTTGGTCAATGCCAAGGATGCCATAACGCAACGGAAGGAGATGGAACCGGACTTGCAGGGCCGGATCAGCATGGACACCTATACATCTGGTGACGAGCTTATCATTCAGGTTAAGGATAACGGCGGGGGCATCCCTCCCCATTATCTGGAACAGATTTTTGAATCTTTCTTTACGACCAAGCCACCAGGAAAAGGCACAGGGCTGGGCTTGGCCGTTAGCTTTGGCATCATTCAGCAAATGAAAGGCGTACTGATAGCAGAAAACGCTGAAGATGGCGCTCTCTTCACAATGAAAATACCATTCAAAAAGTGCGATAACAATATAAACATTCGAAAAGAAGAGTCTCTCTTATAAATAATGACACTAAATGCTTTATATATATAAACACAGGGTTATAATCAAAAAACTATAATTATAAATGAATGCGAGATAACATGAACAACTCCATGGAAAAGCCCCAGTTCAATACCATTTTGATCGTTGATGACGAACCGCTGATCACCGAGGAACTAAGTGAATTCTTCACCGATCATGGCTTCAAGTGCATCAGTTGTTATGATGCTGAAAACGCCACCCAGCTGTTCGAACAGCACAAGAACATTTCCATCGTGCTCAGCGATCTGCGTATGCCGGGGAAAAACGGATTGGAACTGCTCAAAACGCTTCTGGGCTTGGCGGCGGAAGAACAAAGGCCGTTGAAATCCGTGCTGTTTACGGGACAATCCGAAAAAGAAAATGTGATCAATGCCCTGCGGGCGGGCATTTCCGACTACTACTCCAAACCGCTGGACATGGAGGAAGTACTGCATGGGGTCGAAAAGCTCAGGGACATCCTCCAGCAGGAAGTAAACAACCTCTTCATCGGACAAATCAACACCAAACTGGGCCAGTTGTCGGATTTTATCAACGAGCTCAAGCAGGACGTCTCGTTATTGCAAAACACCACCGCAACGGCAGATTCGGAGCAGGAAAAAACGGACGGAAATCGTCCCGTCAGCGACCAGGAGTTGCTGGGAAAACTGTCGCCTCGCCAGCAGGCGGTCGCGCTGCTTATCGGTAAGGGAATGACGAATTACCAGATAGCGGTCGAGCTGGGCATTAGCGAAAACACCGTCAAGCTCTATGTATCGCAGATCCTCAGGCTCACCAAAATGCGCAACCGCACCCAACTGGCCCTTTCCCTCTCGGGTCAGCAGCCTTAATTACCGATACCGCCCTCCACTCCTTGTTCGAAGAAATCGGGGATGGGGTGCTTGTAGCTGTCCAGCCAACGCTGGTTCGCCAGTTCTCGCTCGGCGGCTGTCGCGGCCTGACTATAAATAGAAGCCGCCGCCCCTTCCCGTTGCAATTGCAACCAGCGTTCGGTCTGCTGACGAGTCCCTTCCTCCCAATTCCCACCCCGCTCAAACGCGCCGTCCGCGGCCACGCCAGCAGACAACGCCAGCAGCAGGCTTCCCGCCAAATACCCGTTAATACTCATAAAAATCTCCCTGTTTCGTCATGTCATGATGGCTGGGGCCGGCCCCCATGTACCAATGACCGTCGTCGGTGGTGGGTTGCGGCCGCCTGGTTCCATCGCCCTCCTGAACTGGATTCACCCGGCGGGTGCAGCCGTCATCACGGTTACCGTCGCTTCGGATTCGGCGGTCCTGCCTGCGGCGGTCGATCCGGTCCGGCGGTCTTCCTGCTTCATCGCCTGGGCCCGGCCAAGAGCGACCTGGTACTGACGACTGTTCAACTGGTAGCGGGACATCAGCTTCGCCGCCGCATCGAAGTTATCCTGATACAACATCAGCGTCAGCAGGTTGCGCAACGCCTGCGATTCCCCTTCGTTCAGTTCGATGGCGGTCAGGAACTCGAACCTGGCTTCATCCAGATCGCGTTGCTTCATATAAACCACGCCCAGGTCATTGCGCATGGCATCGTTGGTCGGCTTGAAGGCGATGGCTTGCTGCAAATGCTGTTGAGCCAGTTCGTTGTCATGCTTGCGCACCGCCATCTGCGCCAGGCCGTGATGGCCTTCCGCCACCAGGCAGGTATCCAGCAGGCTCCGGTAAAGTCCTTCCGCTTCGGGCCGGTTCAGCAGGCGCAGCACCTGCGCCTTGCCCAGCCGGGCCTCCGGCAGCTCCGGCGGCAGCCGTTCCAGGTTGGCCAGGGCGGCGTGAAGTCGTTGCCCCCCGACCATCTCTACGGACAGGTTCAGCGCCAACTCCTGCTCTCGGGTCAGCGATTCGCAAGGCCTGGGTTTACCCTGTGCCGGTTTGACCAGATAAGGCGACCCTTCGGGTAGTCCGCTCGTCTTGCCGGCCGAGGTTGATACACAGCCACTCAAGATGCCGGCAACCAGCACCAGCCCCGCTACTCGTTTCATCCCATCTCCCCAAAGGCCCTGATAATGGCAATAAAGCCAGGCCCCGCCAGAACAATCAATAACGCCGGGAACAAAAAACCCACCATGACGATGGACATCTTGGCGGACATCTTGGAAATCTTTTCCTGCAGGGCCGTCATGCGCCGTTCGGTCAGCAGCTCTTTCATCGTTTGCAGGGATGCCATGGCTCCACTCCCCTGGCGGGAGAGCTGCTCGAACACCACGAAACAGTCACTGACTTCGTCCACATCGAGCAGTTCGGCGGTACGCCGCAGTTCCCCCTGCAAGTCCAGGCCGGCATCTACCCTCTGCAGCAACAGCCGCAGCTCACCGGACAGCTCGGGCAGGATATGACGTCCTTCAAGGGCCAACACCCGCAGTGCCTGTTCCACCACCATGCCGACTTCGAACAGAACACGCAGCAATGGCAGGGCAGCCTCCACTTCGGCGGCGAGTTTTTGCCGCCTGCGCTGAACCGCACCAACCAGTACCCGCTTGGGGACAAGGTAGCCTATCCCGATCAAAAACAGCATGGTCGGCCAAGAGACCCCCCCCGGCCCGGAAAACAGCAGGCTGACCAACTGGGCCAGTAGCACCAGCACCACCGGCAGGCCAAGCTGGATAGCGATGAACAGCGCCTTCTTGCTGCTCCTGCGCCAGCCAAGCTGATCCAGCAATTGCAATGTTTCCATGTCGAGGCTCAGCCCCGTCTTACCCAGACGGCTGCGGCCAAATTCATGCAACAACCGCTCTTTGTCTACCCCGGCCGCTTTGCCCAGCCGCTGGCTGACAAGGCGGCGCTGCCGCCGGTTTTGATAAAGCAGGACCAGCAGCAGCACGGCCAGACCCAACTGCAGGAGCGAGCTGATGATAAAGCCGTTCATGTCAAATGCTCCTCAGCATGCGCCACAGGGTCAGCGACCCCAGCAGCTGGAACACGAAGGCGCTGAGCAACACCAGTTTTCCCGAGGGATCCGTCCACAACCCCATGAAAAAATCCGGGCTGGTAATAAAAATATAGGCCGCCATCGAGACCGGCAGCCCTCCCAGCACCAGGGCGCTGATCCGGGTTTCTCCGGTCATCGCCTTCAGTTGCCGGCTGGCCTTGTCTCTTTCCTGTATCAGTGAAATCAGGTTGCCCAGCACTTCGGTAGCGTTACCGCCGTATTTCTGGTTGACCCTGACGGCCAGGGCAAGCAGCCGGAATTCGGGCCTGTCATAAAGCTCGGCAAAATCGTCCATCGCTTCTTCGAGGCTGCCCCCGCGCTCGATAAACCGCTGGCTCCTGCCCAGGCCGTGGCGCAGGGGATCCGGGCCGGCGGCAATGGCCAGGGACAAGGCGTCCGCCAGAGTTCGCCCCGATTTCAGGCTGCGGCTCATATGATCCAGCATGGCCGGCAACTGGGTTATCATCCTCGCCACCCTGCGTCGGAAACGCCAGCCGACATAAAGCCGGGCAACCACCAGCAGCAAGATCCCCCCCGCCATGGCCATGAGGATCCCCCACAGCAGGAAAAACAGCAGCATGGTGCCCAGGAGCAAGGTACTCAGCAGCAGTACCGACAGCGGAGATAGCTGCAAACCGGCCTTCAGCAGGGTCTTGTCGAACGAACCCAGCGCGGCTTTTTGCTCCGCTCCCCTTACCCGAACCAGCCGCTCGGCCAGAGACTCAGCCCTGGCCTTCAGCATGGCCTTACGGAACAGCGCAATCGACAGCAGCAGCAGCGTCAGCGCCAGCAGTCCCAACAGCAACGGCATCTCCATAGGCATCTCAATCCTGATATCTCTTCATCGGCTCAAAGCATGTTCTGCAGCTTCTCTCCACCCGGGTTGACCGCCTCCCGCACAAAGGCATGGGCTCCATCCCGCTGCAACCTGAACAGGGTATTGGTGACATAATGCCCGTCACGCAGTGCAATCACTTCCAGGATTTCGCTGACGCAGCGACGACCGTCGGCCAGGCGGACAAGCTGGATGACCACGTCGATGGCCGAGCAGACCGTCTGGCGCAGCGTTCGTTCCGCCACCTGCAGCCCCGACATGCCCACCAGGCTTTCCAGCCGGAGCAGGGCATCCTGGGCATTATTGGCGTGCAGCGTGGTCATGGAGCCATCGTGGCCGGTGTTCATGGCCATCAGCACATCGAGTACCTCCACGCCCCGTATTTCACCGAGGATGATCCGGTCCGGCCGCATCCGCAGGGCGTTGCGCACCAGATCCCGCGCCGCAATTTCCCCATAACCGTCGGCATTGGGAGGCCGGGTTTCAAGGCGCACCACGTGGTCATGTTTCAACTGCAGCTCGGCGGTATCTTCTATGGTCACAATCCGCTCCGCCGGCGAAATCACCTGGCTGAGCATGTTGAGCATGGTGGTCTTGCCGGTGCCGGTTCCCCCGCTCACCAGGATATTGCAACGCCGACTTACCGCCAGTTCGAGGAAGTTCAGCATGGCCTTGTCGAGCGAGCCGGACGCCAGCAGATCGGTGCTTTTGAGCATGTCCTTGCGAAACTTGCGCACCGACAGAGCGGGCCCGTCGATGGCGACCGGCGGAATCACCGCGTTGATCCGGCTGCCGTCGGGCATGCGCGCGTCCACCATGGGGGAAGACTCATCCAGCCGGCGGCCGACCGGCGCCAGGATCCGCTGGATCACCCGCAGCAGGTGGGCGTCGTCGATAAAGCGCAGATCGCTGCGGTGCAGCACCCCCTTGCGTTCAATAAAAATACGGTGCGGGCCATTGACCAGGATCTCCGTCACCGACGGATCCCGCAGCAGCATCTCCAGCGGGCCAAAACCGACCAGCTCGTCCACCAGTTCTTCGGTCAGTTTGTCCTGTTCATAACGGGACAGCGGAATATGGCGCCCCTTGGCATACTCCCCCACCTTGACATTGACAAACTGCGCCAGCAGGTGCCGACTGCTGTCCAGCAGGTTATCGGGCTGCTCTTCCAGGGCATCGATAATGTGCCGATGCAAGGCTCCCTTGAGCAGCGGTCCCTGGACTCCGGTGTTGCCATTGTGTCCAAACAGGGGGTCCTGAATCATGATATGGCCCCCACCAGGCGCCTGAGCCAACCACTTTCCTGGTCGACACCGCTGCCGCTCCTGGCCACCTGGTTGGCCAGTTGTCCAAGCGCGCGACTCAAGGGATCCCTGGGCTCCAGTTCGTTCAGGGGACGGCCGTTGTTCTTCACCTTGAGTCTGGCGGGCAGGCTGGCGGGCAGGCTGGCCGCCAGGGAGAGCCCGAAGGTGGAAGCCAGCGTCATGGCATCCGGCGCGACCTGCCTGACGTAACGATCCACCACCAGCCGTACCTGTTCCAGGCGCATGCCCTGCTCCCGCCAGCGTCCCAGCACCTGCAGGTTGCGCTTGCAGCAAGCCACGCTTTGATCCACATACCAATAGACTTGCTGGCACTGGTTCACCAGGGTACGCAACTGCTCACAGTCGGCCTGCCCGACCAGGTTCATCACCACGTGATCAAAATGCTGGCTCAGGGCGCCTTTAAGCAAGTAATGCTCGGTTGAAGGCACCTGGTTGAACCTGGGGTCATCGTCGCCCAACGCCAGTACATAAAGCCCGCTGTCATGGCGGTTGAAGGCGCTTTCAATCAGGTTGCCATCCAGCCGACGCAGGTTGCGCAGGGCATCGCCAAAGGAAAAGCCCGGCTGTAACCCCAGCATTTCCAGGCTTTCTCCCGCGGGCCAGCCCAGATCGATGAGCAGCACCCGTTTTCCTTTTTGCTGCAGGGAGTGGGCCAGGTGCACGCCCACCAGGGCGGCGTCCGGATCCGGCTGCACCCCGTACAGCAACGTCAGGCAGCTGCTGTATTTCTGCTGCGGCATCACCGGCACCCGCTGGCTGAGCCGGCGCACCAACCCCATCACCTCGCTGCTGCGCATGCCGTAAACGATAAAGTCCCGGGCCCCCGCCCGCATGGCATTGATCACCAGCTGGTTATCCATTCCATCACCGAGTCCGACCACGGTCAGCAGGGGACGGGCCTCGAGCAGCCCTTCGATCAGGCTGCACTGGCTGCTCATGTTTTCCGGATCCAGCCCCACAAAGATCAGGCCGGCTTCGGTAATGTCGATAAGGCCGAGGATCTCATC
Organism: Zobellella sp. DQSA1; assembly: GCF_041950555.1. Classification (GTDB taxonomy): domain Bacteria; phylum Pseudomonadota; class Gammaproteobacteria; order Enterobacterales; family Aeromonadaceae; genus Oceanimonas. The sequence continues at coordinate 815,145 of NZ_CP169531.1, read as the reverse complement.
GAGATGCTCGTTCACGGCCAATACCTGGCAGGGCTGCAGGGTGGACTGCAACCATTCGACGTCCGCCTGGTTGGCAGAGTAAACAAGAAAAGTCTGTTCCATGGCCATCCTCCTTATCTGGACAGTCCGTCGTGCATGTCGAAGTCGCCGTTTTCCAGGAACAACAACTCGAAGGCATTCGGATCGTAGCGACGCAGCCGCTCTCCCGGCAATTCGGGCAGGTGGGCATGGGAGGCCAGCGGCCGCACCAGGTGCGGAGTCACTATCATCAGCAGTTCCTTCTCTTCTCGCTCGATGCGGGAAGAACGGAAAAAGCCGCCCAGCACGGGAATGTCGCCCAGCCCCGGCAGCTTATCCACGTCCGCGTAGTTACGCGCGCTCATCAGGCCACTGATGACGAAGCTTTCACCGCTTGCCAGCGCCACGCTGGTATCGGTGCGGCGTACGTTCAGTGACGGCACTGTGGTGCCGGCGATGGAGACCCCGGTGTTGAAATTCAGTTCGCTGACTTCCGGTGCCACTTTCAGCAGGATGCGGTTTTCATCGACCACGGTCGGAGTCAGGGTCAGGCGCACCCCGAATTCCTTGTATTCGATGGACACCGAATCACTGCCGCTGCTGGGCACCGGCACCGGAAACTCGCCGCCTGCCAGGAAGCTGGCGCTCTGTCCGCTCAGGGAGACCAGGCTGGGATTTGCCAGGGTATAGGCAAAGTTGCTGTTTTCAAGGGCATTGATGACCCCCAGCACTTCCCGGCTGCCGCCGCCCCAGGCAATGTTGAAGCCGTTGCCTGGCAGGGAAACCGGTGTGGCGCTGCCGTCCGGGACCACGCCGCCAAGGCCGATGCTGCCGGTGGTGTTGCCCGGCGCCCCGAACAGAAAACTGCCCCGCTTGCCGAACAGCGACACCCCCACATCCTTCAGTTTGCCACGGCTGACTTCCACAAAGCGGATATCGGTCTGGACCTGGCTCGGCAGGTCCGTGGCACCCGGCAGCCCCGACGGCGACAACGCCTGGGTCGCCACTCCCTTGACGAAGACCATGCTCTGCCTCGGCGAGGAGGAGCAGCGGGTCCAGATATTCAGGTTGGTCACGCCGCTGCCGACGCCGCTGAGCAGCACGCCGCTACGATCGGTGAGTTTGACATCCGCCACCAGGGGATCACCCACCGCCAGCCGGGTCACCGGCACCGGCAGGCGAATCTCCTGCTGCATCCCCTGGTTGATTTCCACGACCTCGGGTACCGGCGGCAGGGCCGCGCAGGTACTGGCCCAGGCCCCTGCCGGCAGCCACAGGGACAGCACGCCCAGCACACCCAGCACGCCCAGCGGCGAAAACAGTAAAGAAGGAATAGCTCGTTTCATGATGTGCTCTGCCTGCTCAGGGAGTCTGCCGGGATACTTCCGGCCCGCGATGGATGGTGACGCCGGGGGACCGGCCGACTACGCCGGGCTGTGCCGGGGGGCGGGCCTGGCGCAGGGCCAGCTTCTCGAACTGGAACAGTTGCCGCTCCATTTCTTTGATGTCGCTCTCCCGCAGTCCCTCCCGGGAATCCCCCACCAGGCGTTGCTCGTCGGCGCTGCGCACGGCCAGACGCAGGGTCCCCACCTGGGAGGCAAGCATCAAGCGAGTCAACAGGGGGGTGGGCACGGCCAGCACGGCGGTGCCGGCGGGCCGTTGCCGACGGCTGGAACTATCGTCAGCAGGCGGGTAGAGTGCCGGCTCGCCACCGGAGGTCAGCGCCAGCTCATCGCCGACACTCAATACCCGCAGCGCGGGCACCACCACCTGGGCGGTCTGATCCTGGTTGCGATCGCTTTCACGCAGATAGAGCAGCACGTCGACGTAGTCGCCGGGACTGATAAAGCCGCCGCCGCCAACCACATCGTCGATGGCAATGGCCAGGGCCCGCTCATGGTCACCGATCAGCCGGGCCAGAGGGCCCCCCGCCTTGAACTGCGACCGGTTGAGCATGATGCCGGCCGGCAGCGGCTGCCAGACGTGGCGCCCGACAAGCGCGCGAGGGTCGGAGAAAGTCTCGGGAGGGGCGATATTAAGTTGTTCCACCGCCAGATGTTCGGCGGTAATGGTCTCGAAAGGCTGCAACGACCTGGCCAGCACCACCACGGGCTTGTGCTGCTCTTTATCCACCCGCTGCACCAGCTGCTGCGGGATAGTAGGCGCCAGCGTCTCGCTGGGAACGGGTGCCTGCACCACCGCAGCCGGAGGTGCCACCGCCGACATCTGGTTGCTGAGTTTGATCCCCTGATACCCGGCAGTCAGGGCGCCCACCAGCAGCACACCGGCCAATCCCAAGGTCAGTCGACTGTTCATCCCTGCTGTCTCCTTGTACTTCTACTTTTTATCGACATGACAGCGCATCCATGCGCAGACGAGACGGGAGCCGGTCAATACTGGATGCGGTTATAGTTAGTTATGGTTAGTTATCATTACCAGCAAGACAATGAAGGCTTGAGAGTTGCCTACAAAGTAACCCAATCTTATGATTTCATTGCTGGCAGGCCAACATCCTGGCCAAGTAAAAAGTCTAGCTTAAAAGGCTTATTAAAACAGCCACTTCCTGCATTATTTCCTCGACTTTCGGCCTCAGGAAGGCCTGCCTTCAAGCGGAATAGTCATCATGCCGATCGCCCCGGACCCTGATTCTCACTAGCCAACAAGCATTAATACTTTATATATATTTACTATTTACTAAAACAGACTAGCATCAATCTAACAAACAACCTAACAATAACGAGGGAACGGAAAAATGACTCAGACCATTATCAAGGGCTATGTAAATCTTCAATTAAAAGCAAAACAATTTATGGAACGGGAGGACGGTGCTTCAGCCATTGAGTATGGCATTATCGCCGGTTTGATTGCGGTGGCATTTATGGTTGCGGCAGGTAGTGTGGGGGATGAAATAAATAGTGTATTTACCAAGGTAGCCGCTAAGTTAAAAGGTGGAGAAGGAACAGGTGGTGAGTAATAACCACGAGTTAAGTCAATTTAAACAATAAGCCCATATGGGCTCATTGTTTAAGGGCTATCAGTAGATATTGAGTATAATCTTGAGCGTCAGGTCAGAATATCTCAGCGCTGTCATCGAGATCTATCCGACTCCGGGTCGTGTCATCGATGATGCTGACTCCTTAATGCTCCCCAAAGCTAGAAGTCCGACTCGATATCCAGAGTTCCATTGGGTTATACCTGCTCCCTTCCTTGGTCATGCTCTGTCAACAGAGACTGGGAAAAGGCTACTGGATCGCCTCTCCCCATTCAGCGGAGCATCACATACCCCCTAGGTAACATTCCAATATTTTCAACGTGTTTCGAGGCCAATAAAAAATGCGGCCCAGGTAACCACAGGGCCGCTAAAAAGTTACACAACAAGATAGGATACTTGCTGGTGAGTGATTACTACCGCGTTATAATGCCCACTAGGAAAGTATTTCAGGTCAACAAGCGTCGCTCAGCCTCCCGACCACGCCACCATAAATCACGCTTAAACCAGGCCCGCCAGTCGTTGCGCACCGGTATCGGGAAAACGTCGGCATGGTTGACTAATGGCGGTATTGAAAGCAATGGCAGAGCAATAATTTCAAACACATTGCCCTACAAAACATTTACATCCCCGCCCAACACCACCCCATATTCCGGTTACCTTGCAAAATCATTGGTTTACTGCTTAGTGTTATCCCTTATTGAATACAGGGAGTCAAGCATCATAAATACTTATCTTGGCATGAAATTCGTGCAATAAAATAACAGACCATAAAAAACACTAAAGAATTAGTATTAAAATACTATAAAACCGAAGAATAACGTGCACTAAACCATGATCTCAAAACAAGCCATGGTTTATTGACAATTACAATCATATAATGAATGCATTAATTAGAAGGATAATATCGGAGCACGGGAATGCGCCAAAAAATTGACACCCGCAGACGCTCACAGATTGGTGCCGCCAGCATCGAGTTCGCCATTGTCTTCGTGCTGATGTTTGTGCTGTTCTACGGCCTGGTCGGCTATACCATACCGCTGATGCTGGGTGCCGCCTACCAGCAACTCTCTGCCGAAGCCGTGCGCCAGGCGGTGAGCACACCCAATATCTACCACTACCATGTCGGTACCGAGGATCCCCGGATAACCGCCATCAAGACCAATGCCGAGCTGAAAGCCGCGCGGGTGATCGAAGACTCCTGGCTCCCTCCCGGCTGGGCCAACCGCTGCGATGGTTACGCGGACAGCTTCCTGAAAATCTCGGACGATGGTGAATGGAGTGCCTGTGTAAGCCACAACAAACCCTCTACCATCATGCCAGCCATCTCCCTGCTCGGCTGGCGGATACCTCAACTGCCCGATGAAATCAGGGGCGAAGCCAAATTGCGGATACGCTGATCCCATTGTTCAGGAGCCTTGCCATGTTGCAATCCCCTTTATCCCGGCAGCGCGGTGCCTTCAGCATACTGGCGGTCGGCACCCTGATGATGGCCCTGGGCTGCCTGATGCTGGTGCTGGATACCGGCCGCCTCTATATGGAACAGCGCAAGCTGCAAAAACTGGCCGATACCGCCGCCTTGGAAAGCATCGCCAGATTAAATGAGGGTGACTGTTCAAAAAATCCCGGGCTGGTGCAGACCAACGCCATTGAAAATGCCACATCCAATGGCTTTCTTATCAATGACACCCAATCAATCGCCACCCAATGCGTAAAAATACAGACCAATGAAGGGTTGAGGGTCTCCACACCCGACGCCTCCGGCCATGCCGTTCAGACCATTGCCACGGAAACCGTTCCCGCCAGCCTGATCTTCAGGGCCGGCAGCATGCTGGGTTTAAGTGATAAAAATGAAATATCATTACAAGCCAGAGCCGTTGCCGAACGGGAGGGAGGAGAGCCTATCGCGGCTTTTAGTATTGGCGCAGAACTGTTGAAATTAAACAGCGATGCACTGGTAGGCCTTATCCTTAAGTCGGTCGGAATCAATGTAGACACCCTAACCGTCTTGAACAGCAATGGCTTGGCCGATGTAGCTATCAGTCCTTCAGGGATTCTACATGCTTTAGGAGCCGATATATCCATACATGAGCTGAAAGCACTTTCCCCACAGGGGCTGATTGATTTGACCAACACCAAGGTTGGATTGCTCAGTCTTGAAGATCTTATTGATATCTCATTGGATGTAATCTCAGACTCCGCTTTGGAGGTCGCGCTCACCACTTTGCGCAATGAGGTTCTTAGCGACCCTATACTGAAAGAAATACAGGTTCAACTTTTTGGCTTGGAAGATGAAAACTCCTTATTCACCTTAGCCACAAACCCAGACAGATCTGTAGGCCCGGCCCTGGATACCCAATTAAAAATAAGCGACATATTAAGCACGGCAATACTCCTGGGCACTGGGGGTAGAGGTATCGAAATCCCCGAACTCAGTATACTCGGGTTGGCAAGGGTGGAGCTTGGTGTGGTGGAGCCGCCTTCAATCGCCATAGGTCCGGTAGGCACACAAGCTTATAATGCACAGGTTAGGGTCTATATAGATATTAATACCAATACATCACCACTAGGAATTATAGAAAAAATCGCCAATATACGTCTTCCCATATGGATAGACGTCACTACCGCTACAGCCATTTTCGAACAGGCAAACTGCAGCGCTCCACCACCATCGGCAGACATGCTGGTAACTTCAAAAACACTCAATATCTGCCTGGGTGAAATACCCGATGATAATAAATGGTCGACCAGCCTTAGTTGCGATACCAGCCTACAGGACACCGATATTGTCACTATACTGGGCGGCACACTACTGAACATCTCAGGCAAATCACATATCCCCGCCCTTTCGTATAGTGAGCCCATAGATAATATATTGGCGGGGGAAAGCCAAGCAACAGGCCCCAATAATCTGCAACTTGGCGACACCGTATCCGACATCATCACTCAATTAACGGAATTAATTTCAGACATTATAGAGTCCGACAGTAACAAGGGACTATTAGGAAATCTAATTTCTGGATTGCTAGATATCTTAGATCTTCTTACTGGTGGTTTACTGGGTTCAGTGGATGCCGTGGTTAGTGAGCTGATATCCATTATTACCCTCATACTCAACACAGTAGGTGAAGCTATATTATCCCCCTTACTGACCGCCCTACTGGGAACCGGTGCCGGCGTGGGCAAATCCTACCTGGAACTGTATGATCTCAACTGCGGTGCACCAAGGCTGATTAACTAAGGAATGGATATGCTGCATAAAGGCCCCCCAAAAAAGCAATCCGGCGCCGTGGCCATCGAGTTTGCGGCGCTGTTTATACTGTTTTTTACCCTGCTCTATGGCATCCTCGCCTACAGCATTCCGCTGCTATTGGAGATCAGTTTTCGCCAGGTCAGTTCGGAGGCCAGCCGGGCGGTGCTTAGGGTCGATCCTGCGGCACCCAGCTACAACACTGTGCTAAGCCGCGAAGTAACCAAAGAGATAAACAACAGCTGGCTGCCTCCGTCCTGGCGTAATGGCGACTGTCCGGCGCCCGCTACCGGACATAACTGGGTACCCCTGCCCGCCGATAATGGAAGCCCCAGCTACGGCCATATTGCGGACACCGAGGACAGTCGGTTGCTGCATGTCTGCCTGCAACGTTTTTACAATGCCGGCGGCAACGAACAGCAACGGGCCATCATCCCCATTATCGAATTTGCCGGCATCCGCATCCCCAGCCTGCCGCAGGATAAAGGTAATACCATTATCCGGGGCGAAACCATTACTCGCTTGTAAAAAACGGCGCTGCCTGTAATACAAACAACAAGGCCGGTTACCCGGCCTTGTTCATAAATGCCACTGCAAAAAACCGTTACCACCTGTGCCCGGGCGGTGCAGAGACAACCCGATAACCCCGATCATAAGGGCGGTAGTAGTTGCCGCCCTGGTAGTAATAGGGCCCGTCGCTATAACTGAAGCTGATAAAACCACCGGGCAGGGAGGAAACGATGGTGCCGAGCGGCAGGCTCACCGAGATATGGGTGCCGGGGCCGGGTACCGCATAGTAAGCCGGCGGCCGGTGGTAATGATGCCGTTCCACCACCACTACCCGTTGTTTCGGCGCATGGCGGTAATAGTGCTGACGCTGCTTCATATGCTTGTGGGGATAATGCTGATAGTGCTTGGCATGCCGATCATAGCGGCGATCATCTCCGCGGGCCTGGACCTCGGGTACCGTCCCCCCCAGGGCGAAGACCCCCAGCAGGGGCAGCAGCAAGGCACCGCGTCTTAATACAGAGCCGTTCATATCCGATCCTCCTGTGGTCGCCGACACTCCGGGAGTGGAGAGGATAATCTAAGCATGGATCGGAATGGGCGAGAACAACAGCACCAGAAACAACGCTGCGTCAGCCTGTGACAAAAGGTGCCATAAGAGTAACCGCTTACTCTGCCACCCCGGATATGACGGCGGCGGCTACTGCTGGAGAAAACGTCCCTGGGCCATTTCCCGCTCGCGCTGGCATTCGGCCAGATAGATGGCGGCCACCACGGCGGCGTACTGATGATGATTATCCACCGCCTTGGATACCATCAGTTCCAGGGTTTTTTCGTTCTTGGCCATGCGGAATTTACGCAGCCAGTACAGCTTGTCGGTCAGTTCCCGATCAAGGGGTTGTTGCTCGGTCATAGGTGGGAGTAAATCCAGTCAGGCAAAATCGAAAAAGGAGCCAACCCGGCTCCTTCTCAGTCAACGGCTTTTCGGAACGAAGCCGATTACATCATATACCTTTTCCAGGGTCTGTACAGCCTTCACCCGGGCCTTGTCGGCCCCCATGGTCAGTACCTTCCTGAGCTCGGTTTCATCTTCCCGCAACTCGTGGAAACGGCGCTGGATGGGCTCCAGCATGGCCAGCACCGCCTCGGCGGTTTCGGTCTTGAGGTGGCCGTACATCTTGCCTTCGAAGTGCTGTTCCAGTTCGGGAATGGCGCGGCCGCTGGCGCCGGACATCAGGGTCAGCAGGTTGGACACGCCGGGCTTCTGCTGCTGGTCGAAACGCACCACAGGCGGATCTTCCGAATCGGTGACCGCCCGCTTCAGCTTCTTGGCGATGCTCTTGGGATCTTCCAGCAGGCCGATAAAATTGTTGCTGTTGTCGTCCGACTTGGACATCTTCTTGGTCGGCTCTTGCAGGCTCATGATGCGGGCGCCCTCTTCCGGAATAAAGGGCTCGGGCACGGTAAACACCTCGCCGTAGAGCTGGTTAAAGCGGTAGGCGATATCCCGGGTCAGTTCCAGGTGCTGCTTCTGATCATGTCCCACCGGCACCTGGTTGGCGCGGTACAGCAGGATATCGGCCGCCATCAGCACCGGGTAGGTGAACAGGCCGGCGTTGATGTTTTCGGCGTAGCGGCTGGACTTGTCCTTGAACTGGGTCATGCGCGACAGTTCGCCGAACTGGGTGTAGCAGTTGAGGATCCAGCCCAGCTCCGCATGCTCCGGCACGTGGGACTGGATGAAGATGGTGCTCTGCTCCGGATCCAGGCCGATGGCCAGGTAGAGGGCGGCCGCATCCAGACAGGCGGAACGCAGGGCCTGGGGATCCTGCCGCACCGTGATGGCGTGCATATCGACGATGCAATACAGGCAGTCGTACTCCTGCTGCATCTTCACCCACTGGCGCAGGGCGCCCATATAGTTGCCTATGGTCAACTGGCCCGAAGGTTGGGCGCCGCTGAGTACTATCGGTTTAACCATGGTTATCTTTTCTCTGTCAATCTGTTAGCAATAGGTCGGCGAGGGCGGCAAAGTCGCTCAGCACCCAGTTGGGGCCGCTGTCCGCGATATCCCGGCCGTAGTTGTAACCGTAGGTCAGCCCCACCACCGCCATGCCAGCCGCCTTGGCCGCCAGCACGTCGTTCTCGGAATCGCCGACCATCAGGGTACGGGCCGGATCCATGTCCAGGGTACGGCATACGTGCAGCAGGGGCATGGGACTCGGCTTCTTCTCCGGCAGGCTGTCGCCACCCAGCACCAGCTCGAACTGCTCGCTCAGCCCCGAGGCCGCCAGTATGGCGGGGACGAAACGGTAGGGCTTGTTGGTGACGATGGCCAGGCGCTTGCCCGCCCGACGCAATGCCGCCAGGGTGTCGAGTACCCCGGGGTAAAACACCAAGCCCTGGTCGGCCACCCTATCGTAGGCCGCATCGAAGGCAGCCCGCGCCGCCTGCTGTGCTCCGGCGTCGGGTTCGGCGCCGAGGGCGGCGGTCAGGGCCCGGCGCACCAGCATGTCGGCGCCATTACCCACCCAGTGGCGCACCGCCAGTTCGGCGGCGGGGGCATGGCCCAGTTGCGCCAGCATGTGATTCACCGCCAGCTGTAGTTGGGGCACGCTGTCGATCAGGGTGCCGTCCAGATCGAACTGGATCAGGTCGAAATCAGCCATGGGCCTGGGCCAGTTCACTGCGCATCTGGTCGATCACCGTCTTGTAGTCGGGCTGGCCGAAGATGGCGGAGCCGGCCACGAACATGTCGGCACCGGCTTCGGCGATGTCGCGGATATTGTCGACCTTGACGCCACCGTCAATTTCCAGGCGGATGTTGCGGCCGCTTTCGTCGATGCGGCGACGGGCCTGGCGCAGCTTGTCGAGGGTGGCGGAGATAAAGGACTGGCCACCGAAACCGGGGTTGACCGACATCAGCAGGATCACGTCCACCTTGTCCATCACGTAGTCCAGGTGGCTGAGCGGCGTCGACGGGTTGAATACCAGGCCGGACTGACAGCCCTGCTCCTTGATCAGTCCCAGGGTGCGATCGATATGCTCGGAGGCTTCCGGGTGGAAGGTGATGATGGAAGCCCCGGCCTTGGCGAAGTCGGGCACCAGGCTGTCCACCGGCTTGACCATCAGATGCACATCGATGGGAGCCTGAATACCGTAGTCGCGCAGGGCCTTGCAGACCATGGGGCCTATGGTGAGGTTGGGCACATAGTGATTGTCCATCACATCGAAGTGCACCACGTCGGCTCCCGCCTCCAGTACCCGGGTCACGTCTTCGCCCAGGCGGGCAAAATCGGCGGACAGTATGGAGGGGGCAATCAGGTAGTCTTTCATCGGGGTTCCCTTAAGCGCAAAAAACGTCCCAATTCTACCCCAGCGCCCGGTGATTCTCTAGCGAGGCGTCTATGCTTGGCTGAAGTTGGTGAAAAAGGTGAGCTATGAGTTGGAAACACAGGCTGCAGGCGGTGGTGGCCGCCCTGTTCGGGGTACAGTCGGAAAAGAATCGGCAACAGCAGTTTCAGGGCAGCCCCTGGCCCTATATCGGCGCCGGCGCCCTTGCCATACTGGGTTTTGTCCTGCTGCTGGTGCTGGTGGTACGGCTGGTGCTGGCGTGAAACGCCTTACTCCTCATTCCTTACTAACACCGGGAGCAAACAGCGCCAGCAATTCGTCGACCTTCTTGCGGTTATGGCCATGGCGACTGATGGTGCGCTTGACCGCCACCACATCCAGCTCCGCGTCCCGGTACAGCTCCCGGGTAAGGGGAATGTCGTGGTTGCTGATCAAAACCGGCACGCCCCGGGCCGCAGTCTCCCGGGCCAGCCGGGCCAGTATGGCCTGATCATCCAGGGTAAAGCCGTTGGCCGCATAGGTGGTAAAGCTGGCGGTGGAAGACAACGGCGCATAGGGCGGATCGCAGTAGAACACCTGCTCCTCCCGGGCCGTGGCAAACACCTCTTTATAGCTCTGGCACACGAAGGTCGCTTTCTGCGCCTTTTCGGCAAAGAACCACAGTTCCCGCTCGGGAAAATAGGGCTTTTTATAGGCACCGAAAGGCACGTTGAAGCCGCCCTTCTGGTTGTAGCGGCACAGGCCGTTGTAGCCATGGCGGTTAAGGTATAAAAACAACAGGGCGCGCCGGTAGGCATCCTGCTCCCGGTTGAAGTCGGTGCGAAAGCCGTAATAGGCGATCCTGTCGTTATTGGCGGCGATAAAGAGACCGGCGGCGTCGCGGATAAAGGCATCCGGGCGGGTCTTGAGCAACTGATAGAGGTTGATCAGATCGGCATTGATGTCCGCCAGCAGGTAGGCATCAAACTCGGAGTTCAGGAACACAGAGCCGGCACCGACGAAGGGTTCAACCAGTACCCGCCCTTCCGGCAGGCGGCGGTTGATGCTCTCCACCAGGCCGTATTTGCCGCCAGCCCATTTCAGGAATGCCCGAGTTTTAGTCATAGTCGTCGTCATTGCCGCACCGTTCAGAGGGCGCGCATTGTAACCGCAAGCCGATGCCATGACTATGGTTTGACTTCTTTTTGCACCTGCCCGAAGGGCTTGGGCCAGGGTTTGGCCGCCTGTAACTCGGCGGGCAGGCCGGCAATGGCCCGCCTCGCCTGCTCGGGTACTTCGAAATCACCATATACCAGCACAAACCAGGGCTGGTCGTTGATGGTACGCGGATAAACCCAGACCGGTGTCAGGGTATGCCTGGCCACCAACCGCTCCAGCACGGCACGGTCGCGGCCGGCCATCAGTTGCAGGGTGTAGCGGGAGGCGGGCTTTTGCATCAGCACCGACAGCGGGCTCACCCCGGAAACGGCAACGGGAGCCGGCGTCGCCGTCTGTGGTACGGCCGGCGCAGACGGGCTATCGCCGCCCTGGCCTCGCTGCATCAGGCGGCTGACCACCTCATCGGCAATAACCACCCGCTCTTTGTCGCTGTCATCCGGGGTTTGCGCCACCTCGGTGCTGATGTCGGGGGTATCGGGCAGCGGCTCGGCCGGCCACTCGCGTACCAGTGCCTGGCCCTCTCCATCCTGGGCGGATGCGCCGGGGGCCAGGCTGACGGGCGTGGTGGGCACGACTTCCTGCTCAAAGGGTTGGTTCGATACGGGAGCCACGTTGTCACGTCCGTCTCCCAACAGGCTGACGATCACGATCAACAGCAGCACCAATATCAGGGCGGTAAGCAATATCTTGATCGTCTTTTGTTCCAACAACTGCTGATAACCGATTTTTTTCATCTGCGGCTCCATCATGCCAATCACATCACCGGGATAGCGGATATCACGCGATGCATCAGGTATATTTTTATACCCCAGGGCTTGCCATAAATCTTGTTTATCTTCTTCCGTCAGTGGCGGCACCTCCACTTCCAGGAACTTGCCGCCGTCAGGCCCGCCGAGCTGCTGGCGGGCCTGACCGGCCCAGGTGGCTTCCCCCAACAAGACCATAAAGGGCCGCAGCGGCACCGGCAGTTTCCGATACAACTGCACCAGCTCCAGCAACAGGGGCTCCGTCAGCCACTCGGCATTATCGACGATCAACAGTCGCTTGCCGGGACTGGCCGGCAGCAGTCGCTGCATCGAATCCTGCAGATGATCATCGGCATCGAAAATACCGCCGGGAAACCAGCTGCCGAGCAGGGTCTCCCGGAAGCCGGCATTGGTATCAAATCCTTCGGCATCAAGGATGAGCGGCAGCAGCAACTCGGTTTCCTCGGCCAGCCTTTGGGCCAGATAGGATTTACCGGCACCTTCCGGTCCGGTCAGCAGGATAAAATCGGTATCGAGACGGGAAAGGTGCAGCAGCCGCGCCAGCAGCTGCTGCTGAGAGGAGAAAGGAACCTGAATGGCCGCCTCGGTCACGGTGTCCGTTCCGGCACCACCACCCGGGCCAGTTGCTGTTCGGTCACGTCGTCCACCACCTGGGCACGGCCGATGCCGAGCGGCAACACCAACCGCAGCTTGCCGGCCAGTACCTTCTTGTCCCGCAGCATATGCGGCAGGTAGTGAGCAATGCCCATCTCGGCAGGCCCCTGGATCGGCAGATGTGCCTTGATCAGCAGGGCTTCCACCCGGGCGATCTCGGCCGCGCTCATCTCACCACGCAGTTGGGCGGTCAGACAGGCCTGCATGGTGCCGGCCGCCACGGCCTCACCGTGCAGCCAATTGCCGTAGCCCATCTCCGCTTCAATGGCATGGCCGAAGGTGTGGCCGAGGTTGAGCAAAGCCCGCACCCCGTGTTCCCGTTCGTCCGTGGCCACCATCTCCGCCTTGATTTCACAGCAACGGCGAATGGCATAGGCCAGGGCATCCGCCTCAAGCCGCTGCAGGCGCTGGATATTCTGCTCCAGCCAGGCGAAAAAGGCCGCATCCCAGATGATGCCGTATTTGATCACCTCGGCCAGGCCGGCGGCGAATTCGCGTTCGGGCAGGGTTTGCAGGCACAGGGTATCTATCAGCACCAGTTCCGGCTGATAGAAGGCCCCGATCATGTTCTTGCCCAAGGGATGGTTGACCGCCGTTTTACCGCCGACGGAAGAATCGACCTGGGCCAGCAGGGTGGTGGGAACCTGAATAAAAGGCACGCCGCGCTGATAACAGGCGGCGGCAAAACCGGTCAGATCGCCGACCACGCCGCCCCCCAGGGCGATCAGGGTGGTATCCCGGCCATGGTTGGCCGCCAGCAGTTTGCTCATCACCTCGTTGAAGGTGTCCAGCGTCTTGTGCTGCTCACCATCGGGCAGGACCAGACTGTCCACCTGCAAAGGAGCCAGCAGCGATACCAGCGCATCGAGATAAAGGGGGGCAACCACCTCATTGGTGACCACCAGTACTTTCTTGCCCTTGACGGCGTCACGCAGCAGCGTAGCCTGGGTCAGGGCCCCTTCGGCGATGATGATGGGGTAGCTGCGCTCCCCCAGGTTGACGGTTAACCTTTCCATGGATCTCCTGCCCCTTACAGGCCGATCAATTCGGCAATCTGATTGGCGACCAGCTTGGCACTCTGTTCGTCGGTGCGTACCACGTAGTCGGCAATTTCCAGATACAGTTCGTTGCGCTCGGTTGCCAGCCGCTCCAGTACTTCCTGGGGCGGCTCTTCGGTTTGCAGCAGCGGGCGCCGCTTGTCTTTCTGCACCCGGGCCAGCTGCTTTTCCACCGGCGTTTCCAGGTAAACCACAATGCCCCTGGCCGACAACCGGTTACGGCTTTCCTTGCTCTTGACCGAGCCGCCACCGGTGGCCAGTACAATGCCCTGCAGCTCGCTCAGGTCGTTGATCACCTTTTCTTCGCGTTGGCGGAAGCCTTCTTCGCCTTCTACATCAAACACCCAGCTGATATCGGCACCGGTTCGACGCTCAATCTCATGATCGGAGTCGTAGAAATCCATATGCAGTTGCTGCGCCAGGTATTTGCCGATGGTGCTCTTGCCCGCACCCATAGGCCCCACTAGGAAGATATTGCGTTTCTCAGCCATGTTACACGAAATTCTCACAAACAAATGCGCCCCACGAACACCGCAGGGTCGACGATGAACCTAACCTTAACTTTCTGAAATAGGACGCCGGATTATCGCAACTGCGCCGGTCGCTGGCAAGGGTAACGCCGTTCAAGGAGTCAAAGATGCCCGAACGGTGATGATATCGACGCCCCGTTGCCTTACGCGCAAGCCCATCATTTTCCTGTCGATATTCAACCTGCCCAGGCCATAGGCCGGCATGTACTCAAATACTGTCGTGCACGATACGGGGGGTGACGAAGATAATCAACTCGCGCTTGCTGTTGTTGTCCCGGGTGGTCTTGAACAGACTCCCGACGACCGGAATATCCCCCAATAGCGGCACCTTGGTTACGTTGCGAGTGATGTTCTGCTGAAAAATCCCCCCCAACACCAGGGTCTCGCCATCGTTGACCAGCACCTGGGTAGTGATCGACTGGGTATTGATGGCCACCGCCTCTCCTCCGGTGGCCTGGGGAATGCGCTCGCCGATGGCGTCCTGGGTGACGGTCAAATCGAGCACCACCCGGTTGTCGGGGGTGATCTGCGGTGTGACCATAAGGCTAAGCACGGCATTCCTGAACTGCACCTCGGTACCGCGGTCGCTGGAAGTGGAGAAGGGGATTTGGGTGCCCTGTTCGATCAGGGCCGGGCGTTGATTGGAGGTGGTCACCCTGGGGCTGGCGATGATCTCGGCCCGGTTTTCCCGCTCCAGCGCCGACAGTTCCAGATCCAGGATACGGCCGCCGCCCAGCTTGGCAATCTGGAAAGCGATACTGCCCGCCGCGCCGGCCACCGGCAAATTGACGTTGAGGGAGTTGTCGTTGTCACCGGCCCGGAACCCTTCCAGGGTTCCGCTCACCCTTTGCCGGTTACTGCCCCCGCTGGTGTCGTTGCTGTAGCCCCAGCGTACCCCGAAGGCCTCTTCGAAACCGTCGTCGATGGTCACCATACGGGCCTCGATCACCACCTGTTTGATGGGAATATCCAGCAGTTGCAGCATACGGCGAATATGGTCGATGCTTTCCTGGGTATCCTTGATCACCAGGGTATTGGTCCTGTCGTCCACCGCAATGGCGCCCCGCTCGGTGAGCAGACGGGTGCTTTCGTTGGTAAGCAGGGCCACCACATCCACCGCCTTGGCATAATTTACCTGTAAAAACTCGGTGACCAGGGGGGCCAGCACTTCCTTGGCCTGGCGATGTTCCAGTTGTTGTTGCTCCTGCCGTGCCAGCTCGGCCGCCGGCGCCACCAGCAAAATATTGCCATCCCGCCGTTTATCGAGGCCACGCACCTGCAATATGGTGTCCAACGCCTGATCCCAGGGCACGCCGTCGAGGCGCAGGGTGATATTGCCCTGCACCGCGTCGCTGGTGACCAGATTGAAATTGTTGAAGTCGGCAATCAGCTGCAGCACGGTCCGCACCGGAATATCCTGGAAGTTCATGGAAATAGGCTTACCGCTGTATTGCTGTCGCACATCGCTGGGCACCGCCGGGGCCGCCGGCCTGGCGACCTCCAGCACGAACAGCCGTTCGGACTGATCATAGCGATAGTCAAAGGCGCCACTGGTCTCGACCGTCAGCAGGCTGTGGCCTGCCTCCCGGGTACTGCCGATGCGGCTGACAACGGTGGCGAAATCATTGACGTCCAGCACCTGCAGCAATGCATCCTTGATATGGGTGTTGTGGAACCTGGCGAACAGCCGGTTGCCGCGAACCTGTATGTCCACGACAGCCGAGGATCTGTCCAGATTAACCAGTACCAGGCCCTGGCCATCGCGGCCACGGCGAAAATCGATGCCGGTAATGGCGTTGATGGCTCCCGGCGGCAGCGAAGTACCGTCACTGCCGGTACCGGTACCGCTGACACCCGCCCCCAGCAGCAGCTGCAGACGATGCCCCTCGGCCTGCAGCCGGTAGGGCTGCACCCTGTCCATGCCCAGCGCCACTTCCAGGTTGGCACCGACGCGGCGTACGTCCACCACGTTGATCCCCTGCCGCTCAATCGGGATCAGGTTTTCCTGCAATGCGGAATAGCCGTCCGGAATTTGCAGGACCAGACGATCCGGCTGGTGGCGCATGATCTCGGTAATCGCCGGCGGCGGGGCATCGAACTCCAGCTCGATGACCAGTTGATCCCCCGTCAGCGGATTGATCCTGATGCCCTCCAGGTTAACGGCGGCCCACCCCTGCCCGGTCAGTATCAGGCTGAGCGCTAACCAGAGCATCAGCTTCACCGCCATCCCCATCGTCATAACCCACTCCCCGCCGCTGTGATTATCTTGCCCTGGATAACGTCAACCTGGTTTCCCGGGTTTCCCAACAGCCTTTTCCGTCGGGAATGTACTCTTTCAGGGTCACGACACTGTCGGTTATGCCGATCACCTCGCCGTGATAAAGTCCCATGCGCTGCCCCATGCCGATCCGGTGCGTCACGCCGTCCTGGGTACGAACCAATGCCCACAAGCCCCGGCCATCCCCCAGGGTGCCCCGCAGCGACAGGTTGTCGAGCGAGTGTTGTTCAAGTGCCGTCCTGGATGCACGGGCCTCCGGCTGGGCACAGGCCCCCCCCACCGAGGCGGGCGACGTGAGGTTTTCCGGCTGGGGCTCGACAAAAGGGCTGCGTTCCGAACCCGGCCGGTACGCTTCGGGCACATATTCATTCATCTCGGGCAAAGGCTCGGGCGGTGTGGCCGGCCGGGCCCTCACCTCGGCGACATAAGGCTGCAAATCGCTCTCTTCGATACAGGCGGTCAAGACCAGCAACACCCCCAGCCAACAGAGCCGTCTCACGGCGCCTCCTGCTTGTTGTACTTGTAGGTCTTGGCCTGCATGCTCATGTTCAGTTGGGCACCGCCGGTACGGGACAGGGTGAAACTGTCGATAATGACGATACGGGGCAAGGCGGCGACATCGGCGACAAAGCGACCCAGTTGATGATAATCACCACTGACGATGATGCGCATCGGCAACTCGCTGGAAAACTGGTTGGGCTTTTCCGCCTCCCAGTTGATTCGTTCCAGTTGCAGGCCATTGTCGGTGGCAATAAAACTGATATCGTCCAGCAGGCCGGCAATCTCCAGGCTGTTGGGCAATTTGCGCAACTGATTCTCCAGTTGGGCCTGCAACTCCGCCAGCTGTTCCTGGTATTCGGCCAGCCCCGCCGCCTGCCGGGCCTTTTCTTCAAAGGTAGCCTTCAGCTGTACTTCCTGAAGCTTGGCTTTGTCCAGCCGTGCCAGGCTGTCTTTGATGAAAAAATAGCCGACGACGCCGGCCAGCAAGACACACGCCAGGGCAATGGCGACGATTTTTGCGGATTTGGGCCACTGACCGATATTATCGAAATCCAGCTCGTTGACCTGCTGCCAGTTCATCACATCGCTCCCGCTGTGGTTTCGCTGACCCTGAACAACATGGAAAACTGACTGAGAGCGACGGGTTCGGCATCGCTGGCGAAAATGGAGCTGATTCTCGGCTCCGTCAACCAGCCACTGCCTTCTATACGGCGGATCATGTTAGCCACTCGGGTGTAGGCCTCGGCCTTGCCCACCACATCTATCTGATTATGGGTCACATTGACGGAGTTCAGGTACACGCCGGGTGGTACCAGTTCGGGCAACTGATTGAACAGCCGCACCGAAAAATTGCGCCGCTGCTGGAAACTGTCGATCAGCAGCATCCGTTCCATCAGTTGGGCCCGTTGCTCCTTGATGTGGCGGATTTCACCCAGAATCAGGTCCAGCCGAGCCGTTTCGGTCTGCAACACCTGATTACGTTCCTGCTGGCGGGCGATTTGCTGATGCACCCACAGGTTGACCACCAGCATCACCGCCAGCGTGACCAGTGAAGCCCCCCCCAGCCATACCATAAACTGCTTTTGCTGACCGGCCCGGAGCCCTTCCCGCCAAGGCAGCAGGTTTATATTGGACATGGGGTAAAACTCCTCAATGCCAGCCCCAGTGCCGTCATGTAGGCGGCGGCATCGGGGCACTCCCGCGGCTTGCGCTCGAACACGAGATCAAAATCCGGCTGTAACACGGGAATGCTCAGTTCCTGTTCGAGCACCTTGGCCAGTTCCGGCAACAGGCTGCCGCCGCCGCTGAGAAACAACGCGGTAGGCGGCTTGCTACCCGAACTGCTGCAGAACAACTGCACATTACGGCGGATATGCTGGAGTACCACGGTGATATATTGTTGCTCGGTATCCTGTCTCAGGTCCGGGGGAAAGGTGTTGTCTATCTTCGCCTGCTCGACGCTGTCTTCCGGCATGTCGGTCAGTTTGCACAATTCACGGGTCAGTTGGGTACCGCCGAAGTTCTGCAGCCGGCTATGGATCACTTCTCCTTTTTCAATGACCGCAAAGGTCAGGCACTCGGCACCGATATCCACCAGCGCCAGCATACTGGCATAGGTATTTTCCGCCGCCATGCAGACATTGACCGCACGGGCCAGGGCATGCACGCCGATATCCACCACCCTGGTATTCCATCCCGCCTGCTGCAAGGCACTCAGCCGGGTGTTGATGCTCTCGGTGCGGGCCGCACTGAGCAGGATGTTTTCCCGTTCCGGATGGTGGGCATTGATGCCCAGGCTCTCATAATCCAGGCTGATTTCATCCAGCGGGAAGGGAATATGCTGTTCGGCCTCGAGCAGTACCTGATTTTCCAACTCCTCCACCGACAGGTTGCGGGGAACCATTAGCATCTTGGTAATGACACTGTTGCCGGTAACGGCGGTGGCGGCATGGTCACAGCGGCAATGGAGGCGGCGTCGCAACTGCCGCAACGCCATCACCACCTGGGCCACATCCTGCAGCTGGTGATCGATGATGCTGCCCCTGGGAGTGGGTACACTGGCCAGGGCTTCAAGCTGGTAATGGCCCGGCTTCCCCTTCAGGACGACGGCCTTGATATTGCACACTCCGAAATCAATCCCGACCATCCAGTGGAAGTCCCGGCTTCGGCTCAGGCTCAACATAGGCATCCGTGCGATTATTGTTATTGGTCTTGGTAAGGATAGACGGACTCCGTCAGGCCGATGAAATTATCGCGGTATAAAAATAAAGCGCTCGAACAACGGTATCGACAAAGGATATACTTGGGTGCTGTTGGTTAAAAAATGATTTATCGGGTTTTCACTCCATGCTCAAATGGCTCACTCGCCTGTTTTTATTCGGTGTTTTTTTGACTCTGTGCGGCCTGGTCGCGATCTTTGTGCTGTATCAGCAGGTCAAAACAGAACTGCCGGATGTTTCCACTCTCAAGGATGTACGCCTGGAAACCCCCATGCGCATCTTCAGCCAGGACGGCGAGCTTATTTCCCAATACGGTGAACAGCGGCGCACTCCCATTTCCGTCGCCGAGATGCCACCGCTGCTGATCGATGCCTTCCTGGCCACCGAGGATGCCCGTTTCTACGAGCACCCGGGCATAGATCCCATCGGTATCAGCCGGGCGGCAGTGGTCTGGCTGAGTACCGGCGAGAAACGCCAGGGCGCCAGCACCATTACCCAGCAGGTAGCCCGGAACTTTTTCCTCAGCCGGGAAAAGACCGTGATCCGCAAGGTCAAGGAGATTTTCCTCGCCCTGCATATCGAAACCCTGCTGACCAAGGACGAAATCCTCGAGCTGTACCTCAACAAGATCCCGCTGGGACATCGTTCCCATGGTGTCGCCGCCGCGGCCCAGGTGTATTACGGCAAGAACGTCAATGAGCTGAGCCTGGCGGAAATGGCGATGATCGCCGGCCTGCCCCAGGCACCTTCGGTGCTCAACCCGATCAGCAATCCCCGCCGCGCCGAAGAGCGGCGGGCTATCGTACTGGGCCGGATGCTGGAAATCGGCAAGATCAGCCGCTCCCAGTATGATGACGCCATGGCCAGTCCGGTGGCGGCCCGTTATCACGGTGCCGAAATCACCCTCAGTGCCCCCTATCTGGCGGAAATGGCGCACCAGTTCGCGCTGGCGATGTTCGGACAGGACGCCTACACCCGTGGGCTGAGCGTCTACACCACGGTACAGGCCGACGAACAGCGTGCCGCCAACACCGCCCTGATCAACGGGCTGCTGGCCTACGACCTGCGCCATGGTTATCGCGGCCCCGAAGCCACGTTGTGGCAAGGCAGCCCCTGGAGTGCCGACCAGATCCTGCAGCATCTCGACGAGCAGCCCGTCTACTGGCCACTGGAACCCGCCGTGGTCACCGCCGTGGCCGAACGCGGAGCCACCGTGGTCATCAAGGGCAAGGGCGAAGTCCAGCTCGACTGGGACAGCCTCAAATGGGCTCGCCGTTATATTTCCGACAGCCGTCAGGGCAACGCCCCGCGCCAGGCTGGGGAAATCCTCAAGACCGGCGAACAAATCTGGGTACGCCCCCGAGGAGAGGGTTGGCTGCTGGCCCAGTTGCCGGAGATCAACGGTGCCCTGGTAGCACTGGAACCCGCCAGCGGCGCCGTCACCGCCCTGGTCGGCGGCTTCAACTTTACCCTCAACAAATTCAACCGCTCCGAGCAGGCAGCACGGCAGATGGGCTCTAACATCAAGCCCTTCGTCTACTCCGCCGCCCTGGACAACGGCTTCACCCTGGCCAGCATGGTCAACGACGCACCCATCAACCACTGGGACGCCGGCAGCGGCAGCTCCTGGCGGCCACGCAATTCCCCCAACGTCTACGACGGCCCCATCCGGGTGCGAGAGGCCCTGGCCCGGTCCAAGAACGTGGTGTCTATCCGCCTGCTGCGCGACACCGGTATCCCGGCGACCATGCAACGGCTGAACGACTTCGGCTTCAACACCGCCAGTATTCCGGCCACCGAGAGCCTGGCGCTGGGCTCCCCTTCCGCAACTCCGCTGGAAATGGTGACCGGTTACGCCACCTTCGCCAACGGCGGCCACAAGGTCACCCCCTTCGTGGTGGAACGCATAGAAGACGCCCAGGGCCAGGTACTGTACCAGGGGCAACCGGTAACTCAGCAGGTGATCAGCGCGGAGAACGCTTTTCTGATCACCGAAGCCCTGAACTCCGCCATCTGGGGCGGGGTGAGTGACGGGCGCCGCTGGAACGGCACCGGATGGCGTGCCGGCCGGGCGCTGGAACGCAAGGATATCGCCGGCAAAACCGGCACCACCAACGACTCCCGTGACGCCTGGTTCTCCGGTTACGCCCCGGCCCGGGTGGCTACGGCCTGGGTCGGTTTCGACGACTTCGGCCGCCCCCTGGGACGGACCGCCCATCATCCCAATCTGGGAGCGGACCAGGTGGCCGGCGGCGAATTCGGCGGCAGCACCGCCCTGCCCATCTGGATCGATTATATGAAGGTCGCGCTCAAGGATTATCCGGAGCAGCCACGCCGGGTGCCGGAAAACCTGGTCACCGTGACCATCGACAGCGGCAGCGGCCTGCGTACCGATGGCCGGGGGGTAGCGGAGTTCTTTGTCGAAGGCACCGAGCCCAGGCGCTATGGCCGAGCGGGCAATAGCCAGCAGTTCGGCGGCACCAGCATTACCGACGAGCTGTTCTGAGCGAGGGGCCGGAGTATAACTCCGGCCCTTTTTAATGCTCGCTTAGAGCAACTCCTTGACCAGCTTGCCGATCACCTTGGCCATCTCGTTGAAGCAGGGCCGGCGCACCGAATGGATGCGATACAGCAGGGCGATGGTACGGCTGGGCTCGGGCTCCATCACCGGCAGGTAGGTGATGCCCAGGCTGCCGTTATGGGAACCGATGGCGAGCCGGGGGATCAGAGTCAGGCCCGAACCCGCCGCCACCATGTTGCGCAAGGTTTCCAGGCTGGTGGCCTGGAAGTGGGTATCCTCGCCGATGCCGGCGGCGAAGCAAAACCCCATGGCCTGATCTCGCAGGCAATGGCCGTCTTCCAGCATCAGCAGTTTTTCACCTTTCAGCTCCCCCAGGCTGATCTGCTCACGTCCGGCCCATACATGATCCGCCGGCAACGCCAGCAGCAGCGACTCCTCATACAGCGGCAGGGCCCCGAAGCTGTCCATGTTGTCCAACTGAGCCAGGATCAGGCAATCCAGCTCGCCGTCGGCCAGCTGTTTCAGCAGTACCTGGGTCTGAGCTTCGTATAAATAGATATGCAGTTCGGGGAAGTGCTGCTTGAGCGCCGGAATGATATGGGGCAGCAGATAAGGCCCCACGGTGGGGATAAGGCCGATATGCAGCTCGCCGGACATGGGTTCGGTAAAGGTACGGGCGATGTCCCTGAGTTCCTTGGTGGCCGCCAGCACCCGCCGGGCCTGGGCGGTAATGGCCTCCCCCGCCGGGGTAAAGAGCACCTTGCGGGAGGTACGCTCCATCAGCAACACTCCCAGTTCATCCTCCAGCTTGCGCAACTGGCCGCTCAGGGTAGGCTGGCTGACGAAGCATTTCTCCGCCGCCTTGCGAAAATGCCGCTCTTCCGCCAAGGCCACCAGATATTCGAGATCCCTTAAGTTCACGTGTTCACCGTTATACTGACGTTTGACGCCAATAGTTACCGATCTAACGGTAAATAGAAAGGCCCTCCAGGGCTAGTCGCCAACCCCGCACTCCATGCAGCGATCGGCCATCGCCGGCCCCCGATGCAGCCCGGCGTTGAGATCCCGCAGCGCCGTGCGCACGCCTTCTTCGATCACCGGATGGAAAAACGGCATCTCCAGCATCTGTGCCACCGTCATCCGGCTCTGGTGCGCCCAGGCCAGCAGATGAGCCAGGTGTTCGGCTTCCGGAGCGCTCATCTCGGCCCCCAGGAACAGGCCGCTACCCTGCTCCGCATAGAGCCGCACCATCCCCCGGTTGCGCAGCACCACCCGGCTGCGGCCCTGATCCTCGAAAGACGCCTCGCCGATGGCAAAGCAGCCGTCACCGCCGTAGCGTCGCTCCAGTTCCCGGTAACCGGCGCCCACCATGGCGATCTGGGGATCGGTAAACACCACCGCCAGCCGGCTGTGGCGCAGTCCGGCCCGGATATCGGGAAAACGGCCGGCGTTGTCCCCCGCTATCCGCCCCTGGGTGTTGGCTTCGTGCAGCAGAGGAAGCTGGTCATTGGCATCGCCGGCCACGAAGATATGGGGCAGGCTGGTCTGTAGGGTGTAGGGGTCAACCAGCGGTACCCCTTTATCGTCCAGCGCCATGCCGAGCCGCTCCAACCCCAGCCGATCGACGTTGGGACGGCGACCGGTCGCGGCGATCACCAGATCAACCTGAATGCGTTCGTTGACCCCCTCGGCATCGAGGTAGTCAATTTCCACCCCGTCCGCAATCCGCTCCATACGGCCGACCCTGGCATCCGCATCCAGAAAGAATTCCTCGGCAAACCCCTTGCCGGCACAGGCCATCACCGCCGGATCCGTCAGTCCCGCCAACTGGCCGCCGACCCCGAACATCCACACTTTCACCCCGAGCCTGTGCAGGGCCTGCCCCAGTTCGAGGCCGATGACGCCGGGGCCGAACACCGCCACCGACCGGGGCAGCAGGTCCCACTCGAACACATCATCGTTGACCTGCAGCAAGGCTCCCAGCTCGCGCCAGGCGTCGGGAAAGGACGGGCGTGAACCGGTCGCGATGACCAGCGAAGTGGCGGTGATACGGGTGTGACCGTCCACCATCAGGGTATTCTTATCCACAAAGCGGGCACGTCCGACCATTTTGTCTTCCGCCGGTATCGAGTCGACCGATGCCAGCACCAGGCCCACGAAACGATCCCGCTCGGCTTTCACCCGGGACATTACTTGCCGGCCGTCGATCCTGATCCCTCCCGGATGGACACCGAAGGCAGGCGCCTGTGCGACCCGGTGGGCGCTGTCGGCCGCGGCGATCAGCAGCTTGGATGGCATGCAGCCCACCCGTGCGCAGGTGGTGCCGTAGCGGCCGCCTTCGATCATGATCACTTTCTTATGATGGGCCCGGGCGGTGCGATAAGCGGCCAGGCCGGCGGTGCCGCTGCCGATGATGGCCACGTCGGCGGTGATGTGCTTCATGGGCAGAAACCTCCGTGCAACAGAGATGAAAAAAGGGGCTCGCGCCCCTTTTACACTAGCTTATGCCAAGTATTCGGCCAGCTCGTCGCTGCCGCCGATATGGCGGCCGTCGATAAAGATCTGTGGCACAGTGCCGCGGCCCGATACCGCTTTCAGGCTGATGCTGGTGGCGTCCTGACCCAGGATCACTTCTTCATAGCGCATGCCATGGTCGAGCAGCATCTGCTTGGCCCGGGCACAGAAGGGGCAGCCCGGCTTGCTGAACAGGGTAATGGCCGAGGGTTTGGCCGCCAGGGGATTGATATGGGCCAGCATGGTGTCGGCATCGGACACCTCGAAGGGATCCCCCGGCTTGTTCGGCTCGATGAACATCTTGTCGATGATGCCGTCCTTCACCAGCATGGAATAACGCCAGGAACGCTTGCCGAAACCCAGCTCCTGCTTGTCCACCAACATGCCCATACCGTCGGTGAATTCGCCGTTGCCGTCCGGGATCACCCGGATGTGTTCCGCTTCCTGATCCTTGAGCCAGGCGTTCATCACGAAGGTGTCGTTGACGCTGATGCAGACGATGTCGTCCACCCCGTTCTCGAACAACACCGGCGCCAGCTCGTTATAGCGCGGCAGGTGAGTGGAGGAACAGGTCGGGGTGAAGGCACCGGGCAGGGAAAACACCACCACCGTCTTGCCCTCGAAGATTTCGTCGCTGGTCACGTCCTGCCATTGCTCTCCCTGGCGGGTGCGAAAGGTCACCTGGGGTACGGTCTGTCCGGTCTTGTCTTGCAGCATACTGTCGTCCTCATTTGAAGTCGTGTCTCATTTGTAGACCAGTATGCCGCCGAAGATTTGATCATTGAAACAGTTTACAAGAATCAAATTGATAGGTTGAATCTATTAAAAACGGAAAGAAGCTCGTTTGGCCCCCTTCCGCTTTCGCTTACCCCTGGCCGTTCAGCAGACGCTTATAGATTTGATCCTTCAGCTGCAGGCGCTGCATCTTCAGCTCTTCGAAATGCTGGTCCGACACCGGCATGTCCCGGGACTCCAGCCCTGCAATCTGGTGATCCAGCTTGTGATATTCGTTTGCCATCCGCGCGAAGTCGGCATCCAGCTGTTTCAGCTCGGCTATCTTGTCCACGTATTCAGGAAATTCTATGGTCAAGGCGTGGCTTCCCATGGGCTTGGCTCCTTATGTTGGCTGAGGATGCCTTAACTATAGTCGACCACGGCCTCCGGTACCTTGACCAGGGCCGCCTCCACCACCTCGACACCGGCGCCGGGTTTGTGGGCGTTCTCGCTCAGGTGGCGACGCCAGGCCCGGGCCCCCGGCAACCCCTGGAAAATCCCCAGGGTATGGCGGGTGATGTTGCCGAGATAGGTGCCCCTGCCCAGCTCCCGCTCAATGTAGGGCAGCAGAGCACGGATCACCTGATGGCGCCCGGGCACTTCGCGCCCGTCGTTGAACAGGGCCGCGTCCACTTCCGCCAGCAGGTAGGGATTCTGGTACACCTCGCGGCCGAGCATGACGCCGTCCAGGTGGTCGAGGTGTACCCGGGCTTCGTCCAGGCTCTTGATGCCGCCGTTGATGGCGATGGTCAGACCGGGGTAATCCCGCTTGAGCCGGTAGACCCGCTCGTAGTCGAGGGGCGGTATCTCGCGGTTTTCCCGCGGGCTAAGGCCCTTCAGCCAGGCCTTGCGCGCGTGCACTATCAGGCTGTCGGTGCCCGCCTCGATCAGCCGCTCCACCAGGGCACAGAGAAAGGCGTAGCTGTCCTGCTCGTCGATGCCGATGCGGGTCTTCACCGTCACCGGAATGGCGACCTCTGCCTTCATCGCCGCCACGCACTCGGCCACCAGGACCGGCTCGGCCATCAGGCAGGCGCCGAACATGCCGTTCTGCACCCGATCCGAGGGACAGCCCACGTTGAGGTTGATCTCGTCGTAGCCGCGCTGCTCGGCCAGCACGGCGCACCGGGCCAGGGCCTCCGGATCGCTGCCGCCCAGTTGCAGCACCAGGGGATGTTCCTCGGGGCTGAACGCCAGGTAGTCGCCCTTGCCGTGCAGTATGGCGCCGGTGGTGACCATCTCGGTATAGAGCTGGGCGTGGCGACTCATCAGCCGGTGGAAATAGCGGCAATGGCGATCGGTCCAGTCGAGCATGGGGGCAACGGAGAAACGGCCGCTGGCAAAGGAGGAGGTTCTGGGCTGGGAGTCTTGCGTCATGGGCACCGGTCATCAGTACAAAAATCAAGCGGCGGAGTATACCCCAAATCCACTCCCATGGGGAGAGTATCAACCGTCGCGGTAGAGGCCCCACATCTGCCGGCCCAGGCGGCGCAGCCGGGCCAGTTGCTCCTTGAAAGCCGGGGTAGAAGCCCCCTGCCGACGACGACCGAGCTGGGTCTGAATGCCGTCGTCGTGGGCGGCGATCAGCCGTTCAAGCAGTGTCTTCAGCCCCTGGGGCTGCCGCCCCGGCGCCAGACTCAGGGCCAGGGCCTCGTCGGCCCCCAACAGCACACGGTTGTAGTCCAGCGCCTCCCGGATCAGCGCGGCCTTGGCCGGATCCTCGGGCGGGGCCGAGATCGGCGGCAACAGATCCACCTGGTTGACCAGGGCCAGCAGGGCCGGGGGGCGGCGGCTACGCTGTTCGGGGCGGGCGAAATGGGCGTCGAAGTCCTGCTTCAGAGCCAGATCCACCTGCCTGGCCGGCTGGTTGGCCTTCAGCAGCCAGAGCACCATATCGCTGTTTGCCATCTGCTGCACCAGCCAGTCTCCGGGCGCCTCGGGGGTGGCGATGCCGGGGGTGTCTATCAGGTGCAGCAGGGAAACCCCTTCCAGCCGGTAGCGGTAGACCTGCTTGCGCTCGGTGCTGGGCAGGGCGCTCACTTCCGCCACCGTCTGCCCGAGCAGGGCATTGATCAGGGACGACTTGCCCGCACTGGGCTGGCCCACCAGCAGCACCCTCAGCGGCGCCGGCGGTGCGGCCAGATCCTGCTCGTCTTCCGCCTGGCGGGGATCCGGTGGCAACTCACGCTGCGCCAGCCGGAAGCGGCCGCCGTAGAGATCGATGGCCACCGCCGCCACTTCCGCCAGCAGGGCCTGCTTGAGCTGGGTCTGCAGTTGCTCGCTCATGCCCTCGAACAACTGACCCAGAATCCGGTCACGGCCCGCCGCCACCCAACCCTCCGGGGTCAGCAGCCGCAGCCAGCGGTAGGCATCGTACCAGCGCCTGGCGGCGCGCAGCCGGTCCCGCTGCCGGTAGAGGCCGTGCAACCGGTCCAGCCGCAACTGCTCCACATAGGGCACATGCTCCAACAGGAAACGGCGGTAGCGCCGGCTGATCTCCTCGACCAGCAGCAGTAGCTCGGGCAGGGTGAAGGCCAGCTCGGCTTCCTTGCCGTCGGGATGATAGGCGGCCGCCACCTGGCGGAACAGGACCAGGCCGTGCTCCCGCAGCCGAGTCCATTCCGGCTCCCGAGCCAGCCGCTCCCGTCCCGTCGCCAGGGCTTGGTGCCAAATTTGCTGCTCGAAGGCCGACCATTGCCCGTCCGGCTCCGGCTCCCAGTCCGGGATGGCCGGGAGCGCTTTTTGGCGTAGCCAGGGCAGCGGCAGGATCGCCAGCAGCAGCAACAGCAAAAACCAGCCCCAGGCGCCGCGCTCGAACAGGTAAAGGGTTCCCAGCAGGCTGAGCAGCAGCACCGGCAGGGCGCCGCCGATCAGCAGCAACAGAGGCAAGGCGGGCAGCCGCCGGCGCAGCAGCCGGAGACTACTGACGATGGGTTTCATGTTCCGCGGTACTCCTGATGTCGTGCAGCGCCTGCTCGAAGCTGGCCCTGATGTCGCCGGCCACAATCTCCTCTCCCCGACTCAGGTGATACAAATACTTGCAGGCGGCCCGGCCCAGGGCATAGGTGGTGGCGAAGCTCACGGCAGCAGCGGTGGTGGCACCCAGGGTCTGACCGTAGACCGGGATCAGTTTGACCAACTGGCGCGCGCCCAGGCGATACAGGTAATGAAGCGCGAAGCCGCCGCCCAGGGCGGTGGCGAACTCGGCGAACCGCCGCCTGTCCCAGCTCAGGCCGTAATGGGCGGCCAGGCTGTGCAGCAGCTTGCCCTGAATGCCGGGCACCGCCACCAGGCCCACCGCCGGCAAGGCATCGCAGGCGCCGGCGGCACCCGCGTACCAGAGCAGCTCCCGGCGCAGCAGGGCGAAGTTGTGCTGTTCCCGATCCTGGTGCCGACGGTGCTCGAGCAGTTGCCGGATGATGGGCAGCAGCCCGGCCAGTTGCTCCAGCAAGGGCGCCAGGCCGTGCGCCTCTCCCTCCGGCGGCAGATCCAGCTCGACCCGGGCCAGGGACTGTCCCCAGGCCTGCTCCAGTCGTTGTTGATGCCGAGCTACCGCCTGTTCGCGCTGGCGGGGATCGCTCAGCAGCCCCAGCCCGGTGTGTACCGCCAGCAGCTGCGCTATGCCGCCCTGGCGGCGGATGTCAACCAGGGCCTGCAGCAAGGCGCCCTGCTCTGGGTCGTCGGCCCGCACCAGCACCAGCAACGCATGGCTGCGGTCCTGGCAGGCGCGGATGTCCTCCGCCGGATCGTAACCCGCCTCGCCCAGGCCGCGAGTATCGAGGAAACGCAGCACCGGCCGGGCGGCGGGGAAGTCGTAGCCGGACGCGGTGCGGGTGCAGGGGCGAAAGCCGTTGCCGACGTCGACCGCACTGTCGCCGGTCAGGGCCCGGATCAATGAGGACTTGCCCGCTCCCGTCTTGCCCAGCAGCCAGAGGGTGGGCAGCTGCGCCTGGCGGGCTTGGAAGGCCGGGTTCAATGCCGGGTTGGGCTCCGGCGACAAGGCGGCATAGATACGCTTGAACAGATCTCGGGTCATGCGGCTCCTCGCTGACTTTGCGCTCGGCCGCAGCCAAGGCGGCCGAGCCTGTGCTAATATGCCCGCAAAGAACTTCAGGATATCCATTTTATATGACCGTGCAACGCCAGTTGGAGCAAGCCGAACGTTTATGCGAGCAGCGCGGGGTTCGCTTTACCCCCACCCGTCGCCATGTGTTTACCCTGATGGCCGAACACAAGGGGGCGGTCAGCGCCTATGAACTGCTGGATCGACTCAAGGAGCTGGAGCCCAGCGCCAAGCCCCCCACCGTTTACCGGGCCCTGGATTTTCTGCTGTCCCAGGGGTTCGTGCACAAGGTGGAATCGCTCAACGCCTTCCTGTTCTGCGATCACTTCGCCGAGCACCACCCCATGCAGCTGCTGATCTGCGATCACTGCGGCCTGGTTATCGAACTGCACGACGAGGCCATCAACCAGGCGTTCAAGCAACAGGCCGAGTTGCACGGTTTCGCCATCACCAGCCAGTCAATCGAGGCCCATGGTCACTGCCGGCGGTGCCGGGCGGAAACGCCCAACTGCTGATATAGTTAAGTGCATCCGGGCCCGTTCGAGGATGGATCATGGGAACATTGTTCAAATGGTTGTTAGTCCTGCTGATTGCCGTCTGGTTGTTGAGCGAGGTGAACCTGAATACCTCGCTGTACAAGTACGAGGACAACCAGATTGAAATCACCTTTCCCAGTTGGCGGGCCGAAGACCCCTGGTATTACCTGAAGTGGAACCCGGCGCAGGGAGAATTCATCCATCGCCGCGGCCCCGAATCCTGATCCCGATCAGGCCGGAAAAATACTACCATGGTAGTATTTTTCCATTATCCATCTGTGACACAACACCATGGCCGACTTGCTGACCACCCTGTTCCTGCCCCTGATGCTGGCCTTGATGACGCTGGTGATGGGCATGACCCTGGAACCTCGCCACTTTACCCGCCTGCTGCGGATGCCGGCTCCGCTGTTGCTGGGCTTAGGCATGCAGTGGCTGCTGCTGCCGCTGCTGGCCTGGGTGCTGATCTGGGCCCTGGCGCTGCCGCCCCTGATTGCCGCCGCCGTCATCCTGGTGGCCGCCGCCCCCGGCGGCGCCACCTCCAACATGTTCAGCTTCCTGGCCGAAGGCGACACCGCCCTGTCGGTGAGCCTCACCGCCTTCGTCGGCCTGTTGGCCCCCGTCTGGATGCCCCTGGCGGTGATGACCCAGTTGCACTGGCTGGGCCTGGACAGTAACGAACTGGCCCTGCCCCTGGGCAGCACCATGGCACAATTGGCGCTGATCTGCATCCTGCCGGTGGTGGTCGGCATGGGCATCCGGGGACGGCACCGAGCCTGGGTGGAGCGCCACCAGCCGAGGCTGAAGCAGGTGGTGAGCTTTTTATTCATGCTGGTGCTGCTGGCGCTGGTAGCACGTAACCTCAAGCAACTGCCCTCCCTGTTCAGCACCTCGGCCCTGGCCATGCTACTGCTCTGCAGCCTGGCCCTGGCCTGCGGCTATCTGATCGCCCGCCTCGCCAGGTGCCCGGAGGCGAGCTGCCGCAGCCTGGCCTTCGAGGTGGGCATCCAGAACGGCGCCACCGCCATACTGGTGGCCTATACCCAGCTCGGCTCGGACGCCCTGGCGATGCTGGCCCTGCTCTATGGCATACTGATGAACATCCCCGCCCTGGCGCTGCTGGCCTGGTTCCGCAACAAGGGGCGGGCGGCGGTGCTGAGCGCACGATAAACGACAAGGCCGGGTCCCTTAAGGTACCCGGCCTTTTGATAAGCACGTCACGTGGTTTGGGCTGAGCGGTCTGGCAGGCTCTCAGCCGTTCGCCATCAACCGATATATTCGAGCCTGGGCCGGGCGGTCATGCGGGTGACCAGCTCATAGGCGATGGTGCCCACATGGCGAGCCACCTCTTCCGCCGCCAGGCCCTCGCCCCACAACAGCACCTCGTCCCCCACCTTGTCGGTGGCATCCGGGCCCAGGTCGATGGTGGCCATGTCCATGGACACCCGGCCCGCCAGGGGCACCCGGCGGCCGTTCACCAGCACGGGGGTGCCGGGTGGCGCCATACGCGGGTAGCCGTCGCCGTAACCCACCGCGATGACCCCGATACGGGTATCCCGCGGGCTGACCCAGGAGCCGGCATAGCCTACCGGCTCGCCGGCCTTGTGCTCGCGCACCGCGATCAGGCTGGTGGTGAAGTCCATCGCCGGACGCAGGCCGAAGTCGGTGCCCTGCTTATCGCCGAAGGGGGTGATGCCGTAGAGCATGATACCCGGTCGCACATAGTCGGCATGGGCTTCGGGAAAGGCGATGACGCCGGCGGAATTGCACAGGGCGGTGGCCGTCACCTTGCCGGCGGTCACCTGCTGGAAACGGGCAATCTGGGCCAGGGTCACCGCTCGCTGCTCAGGCTCGTCGGCCCGGGCGAAGTGGGTCATGGCATTGACCGGCTGCACTACCCTGGCAATGGCCGCCAGGCGGGCAAACACTTCATCGGCCTGCTCGGGGGCAAAGCCCACCCGGTGCATGCCCGAGTCTATCTTCACCCAGACGGTGACCGGCGCGGCCAGCGGGGTCTGCTCCAG
Organism: Zobellella sp. DQSA1; assembly: GCF_041950555.1. Lineage (GTDB taxonomy): Bacteria > Pseudomonadota > Gammaproteobacteria > Enterobacterales > Aeromonadaceae > Oceanimonas. The sequence continues at coordinate 783,430 of NZ_CP169531.1, read as the reverse complement.
CGCCTCGAGCTGGGCGAACTGGTGAATGCAGATCTGAAAATCATTGAGCGCGGCATACTCCAACTGGCTGCGGTTGAAAAATCCTTCCAGCAGCAATATCGGCTGGCGGATCCCGCCGGCACGCAGCTTTTGTGCCTCCTCGAACCGGGCCACGGCAAACAGCTCGGCCTCGTCCTTGAGGGCAGCCGCCACCGTCAGGTCACCGTGGCCGTAAGCGTTGGCCTTGACCACGGCGATGGCACTGGCGCCCGGTGCCAGTTGCCTGGCTACCCGCAGATTGTGCCTGACTGCCTCCAGATTGATGCGGGCCACCGCCCCTCTTGCATCCATCTCTGCTCCTTAATAGTCATCATCGAAATCCGGTCCGGCGTAGTTGTCGAAGCGGGAAAACTGCCCCTGGAACGTCAGCCGAACCTTGCCTATGGGTCCGTTACGTTGCTTGCCGATGATGATTTCAGCGATGCCCTTGTCCGGGCTGTCGTCGTGGTAGACCTCGTCCCGGTAGATAAACATGATAAGGTCGGCGTCCTGCTCGATGGAGCCCGACTCCCGCAGATCCGAGTTCACCGGCCGCTTGTCGGCCCGTTGCTCCAGGCTGCGGTTAAGCTGGGACAGGGCCACCACCGGTACCTGCAACTCCTTGGCCAGGGCCTTGAGCGAACGGGAGATCTCGGCGATTTCGAGGGTTCGGTTATCGGACAGGCTGGGGACCGTCATCAACTGCAGATAATCTACCATGATCATGCTGATGCCGCCGTGTTCGCGCGCCACACGGCGGGCGCGGGAGCGGACTTCGGTCGGCGTCAGGCCGGAAGAGTCGTCGATATAGAGCTGCCCCTTTTCCAACAGCATACCCATGGTCGAAGACAATCTGGCCCAGTCTTCATCATCCAGCTGCCCGGTACGTATACGGGTCTGATCGATACGCCCCAGGGAAGCAAGCATCCGCATAATAATCTGCTCAGATGGCATTTCCAAGGAGAAGATGAGCACTGGTTTATCATTTGTTAGTGCAGCGTGCTCGCAAAGATTCATTGCAAAAGTCGTTTTACCCATAGAGGGTCGGGCCGCCACTATAATCAGGTCCGAAGACTGCAGTCCGGCAGTTTTTTTATCCAGATCCGAGTATCCACTGGACACCCCGGTGATGCCCTGATGAGGATTTTTATAAAGATCTTCGATACGGTCGATGGTCTTTTCGAGCAACACCCGCAAGGGCTGGGGACCGTCGTTGGCATTGGTGCGACTCTCGGCAATCTTGAACACCTTGGTTTCGGCCAGATCCAGCAGGTCGGCGGAACTGCGTCCCTGGGGATCGAAGCCGGCTTCGGCGATCTCGTTGGCCACGGCGATCATTTCCCGTACCACCGCGCGCTCGCGCACGATATCCGCATAGGCGCCGATATTGGCGGCGCTGGGGGTGTTCTTGGCAATTTCCACCAGGTAGGAAAAACCACCCACTGTCTCCAGCGCTTCGTGCCGTTCCAGCTCTTCCTGCACCGTAATGAGATCGATGGGATGGCCCGCCTGGCTCAGTCGCTGCATGGCCTGGAAAATCAACCGGTGCGGCCGGCTGTAAAAATCCGGCTCCGAGACCTTTTCCGCCACCCGATCCCAGGCATTGTTGTCCAGCAGCAGTCCGCCCAATACGGATTGCTCCGCTTCGAAGGAGTGGGGAGCCATCTTGAGCTGGGCCACGGCCTTGTCGGTCTTGGCGACGGTCTTTTCTGTCATCGGTTTTCTCACTGGCTGGCCAAAACGCTATTATCGGGATTTTCGACCGGGTTCGAAAGCCCCCATTGGCGATGCCACGGCGGCGTCTGGCAACACATCATCCAGACGGAACCTGTTTATATAAGAATAAGCACCTCGATCGGAATCCTTCTGGCTCGATAGCGGCCACAATGAGAGACAGCATTATCACGGTGACGGCAAAAGCCTGATAGACTACCCCCACAAAGCCGTGCCTGTCGGTTTTGGCATATGCTGTTCGGCCATCTGATGCGGTTTCCCCCGAGCCGGGAACCCGGGCACCAGCACCGGGTCTGGCTACCCAGTCCCTTAATCCAGTTGACATAATATGTCCCTGCTTTAGGATGTTGCTTGTCTGTAACATAAGGAAACCACCATGCGTAAACTTCTGACCCTGTTTACCCTGATCTTCGCAGTCGGCCTCACCGCCACCGCCTTCGACGCGGAAGCACGCAAACTCGGCGGCGGTAGCCGCTCGGCCGGTAAATCATTCCAAACCGCCCCCAGCCAGCCGGCCCAGCAGAACGTCAACCGTAACACCACCAACCAGACCCAGCAGCCCAAGAAATCCGGCCTGATGGGCGGTCTGCTCGGCGGCCTGCTGGCCGGCGGCCTGTTCGCCTGGCTGCTGGGTTCCGGTGCCTTCGAAGGCTTCCAGTTCATGGACTTCCTGCTGATCGCGGGCCTGGCTCTCGCCGCCATCATGATTTTCCGCATGCTTCGCCAGAGCAAGGCGCCGGCTCCCCGTCCGGCCTACAACGGTCCGCAGCAGTTTGAAGCACCGCAACCGGCACCGGTAGCCAGTGCCACCTCCGGCTTTGCCGCCAGTGATGTGCCCTTCAACCTGCCCCCGGGCTTCGAGATGCAGGCTTTCCTGCAGGGTGCCCGCGAGCACTATCGCACCCTGCAACAGGCCTGGAACCAGAACGATTTGGAGAAGATCCGGGAATACGTCTCCCCCGAGCTGTTCGCCGAACTGAGCCAGGAGCGCGCCAAGCTGAACGGCGATCAGCACACCGAAGTGATGTTTGTCGATGCCGAGCTGGTACGGGCGGATCACAGCGCTGGCCTGGCCCAGGTCAGCATCAAGTTCGGCGGCCGCTACCGGGATAGCCAGGAAGGCGTGGAACAGGATATCCGAGAAATCTGGCACCTCGAGCGCGACCTGAACCAGGCCAACGCCCCCTGGCTGGTGGTCGGCCTGGAAGACCAGGCCTGATATCCCTCATGCAAGAAGGGCTGCCGCGGCAGCCCTTTTTTATGGCGTCGACTCGCCGGTGCCGTATCCTTTGGCTGACGGTCCTCTCCTCATCAAAAGTCCACCGCAACTTGTGACCAAGAGACAGCCGTAGAACCTCTCATTAGTCACGGGCCCGGTTGTCTGCTATGACGAAGAAAAGAGGCAGCAGGGATTGCCTCTTTCACGCTCTGGCGCCACCTGAGGATGGTGCCGGCGGGTAGCATCACTGTCTTGAAGAGGGTAAAGGTACTGCTCCGCCGCTCTTCTGTTTCAGGGATGACAAAGAAAGCGCACAGGGGACGGGCCTGCTCGCCGTGACGAGTCGTTTCAGCCATGTTCGCCATAGGCTGAAACGGCGAGTGTCATGTCCCACAGCGTGTCGGCGGAGTAGCGCCCTTTGGCTGATCGTCCTCGCCTGATCAAACCACTACAAAGTTGCAACCGAAAGACGGCTTTAAGCTGGCAGCTTTTTCTACTCTGCCAGCCAACAACCGCAATAACGAAAAAGGCGCCCGCAGGCGCCTCTTCAGCTTCTCTATCCGGTCGGCTAGCCCACCAGTGCCAGCAGCACACCGGCCGCCACCGCCGAGCCGATAACCCCGGCCACGTTGGGGCCCATGGCATGCATCAGCAGGAAGTTCTGGTTGTTGGCTTCCAGGCCTACCTTGTTGACCACCCGGGCCGCCATCGGCACCGCCGACACCCCGGCCGCCCCGATCAGGGGGTTGACCTTGCCGCCAGTCAGCTTGCACATCAGCTTGGCCATCAACACACCACCGGCAGTACCGATGGAGAAGGCCACCGCCCCCAGCGCCAGGATCCCCAGGGTATCCAGGGTCAGGAACTTCTCCGCCGACAGCTTGGAGCCCACCGCCAGCCCCAGGAAGATGGTGACAATGTTGATAAGCTCGTTCTGGGCGGTCTTGGACAGCCTGTCCACCACCCCGGATTCCTTCATCAAGTTGCCCAGGCAGAACATGCCAATCAGCGGCGCCGCCGACGGCAGGAACAGTATGGTCAGGGCCAGCACCATCAGCGGAAACAAAACCTTCTCCCGCTTGCTGACATGACGCAACTGCTCCATCTTGATCGCCCGCTCTGCCTTGGTGGTCAGCAGTTTCATGATCGGCGGCTGGATGATGGGCACCAGCGCCATGTAGGAGTAGGCCGCCACGGCAATGGCACCGAGCAGATCCGGGGCCAGCTTGGAGGCCAGGAAGATGGCGGTGGGTCCATCAGCCCCCCCGATGATGGCAATAGCCGAGGCATCCGCCAGGGTGAAATTGAACCCGGGCAAGAAATTCAGGGCAATGGCACCGAACAGGGTGGCAAAGATACCGAACTGGGCCGCCGCCCCCAACAGCAGGGTCTTGGGGTTGGCAATCAGAGCGCCGAAGTCGGTCATGGCACCCACGCCCATGAAGATCAGCAGGGGGAAAATGCCGCTGCCGATGCCCACCTCGTACACGTAGTACAGCAGGCCACCCGGCTCGGCCATCCCCGCGTTGGGGATGTTGGCCAGCACGCCACCGAAACCGATGGGCAGCAACAGCAGGGGCTCGAAGCCCCTGGCAATGGCAAGATACACCAGGCCCAGACAGACCGCTATCATCACCAGCTGTTTCCAGTGAAAATTGGCCAGACCGGTTTCCTGCCACAGGGTTAGTAAAGACTCCATCACCGCTCCTTAGGCCAGGCTGACCAGAGGGTCACCCACGGATACCGCGTCCCCTTCCTTGACCAGCACATCCACCACCTGACCGGACCGGGCGGCACGCACCTCAGTTTCCATCTTCATGGCTTCCATGATCATCAGCAGTTCGCCTTCCGCGACCTGGGCGCCCTTCTTGGCCACCACTTTGAAGATGTTACCGGCCAGGGGCGCGGGCACCGGCTCGCCGCTACCCGCTGCTGCTGGGGCCGCTGCCGCCACCGGCGCGACGGCGCCGCTTTCACGCACGGCGCTGATGCTGCCCGCCGGGCCCACTTCCACCTCGAATACCTGGCCGTCTACCTTGACCGCATAGACTTCGGACGCGCCATTGACAGCTTGGGCCGCGGCGGGCGCCGTCGCCGCCGGCTCCGGCTCGGTGCCCGGAGCCGGCTCGAAAGCAGCGGGGTTGTCGCGGTTACGGATGAATTTGAGACCAATCTGCGGGAACAGGGCGTAGGTAAGCACATCGTCAACCACTTCGGTGGCGACCCGCAGTTGCTCGGTCTTGGCCAGTTCGGTGAACTCGCCGGTCAGCTTGTCCAACTCGTCGCTCAGCAGATCCGCCGGCCGGCAGGTGATGGGCTCGGCACCGTCCAACACCCGCTTTTGCAGCTCGGCATTGACCGGCGCCGGGGCCGCACCGTACTCGCCCTTCAGCACACCGGCGGTTTCCTTGGTGATGCTCTTGTAGCGCTCTCCGGTAAGGACGTTGATCACCGCCTGGGTCCCCACGATCTGGGAGGTAGGGGTGACCAGCGGGATGAAGCCCAGGTCTTCCCGCACCCGCGGTATCTCTTTCAGTACTTCATCCATCTTGTCGGCCGCGCCCTGCTCTTTCAGCTGGCTTTCCATGTTGGTAAGCATGCCGCCGGGTACCTGGGCCAGCAGAATGCGCGAATCCACCCCCTTGAGGCTGCCTTCGAACTTGGCGTATTTTTTACGCACCTCGCGGAAATAGGCCGCAATCTCTTCCAGCTTGGTCAAATCCAGGCCGGTATCCCGTTCGGTGCCTTCCACCATGGCCACCAGGGTCTCGGTGGGGGAGTGGCCGTAGGTCATGCTCATGGAAGAGATAGCCGTATCCAGCATATCGATGCCGGCATCGATAGCCTTCATGTGGGTCGGCAGACTCAGGCCGGTGGTGGCATGACAGTGCAACGCCAGCGGCAGTTTGACCGCGGCCTTGATGCTCTTGATCAGTTTTTCGGCTTCATAAGGTTTGAGCAGGCCGGACATATCCTTGATACAGATGGAGTGACAGCCCATGTCTTCCAGCTTCTTCGCCATATCGACCCACATATCCAGGGTATGCACCGGCGAGGTGGTGTAGGAGATGGTGCCTTGGGCGTGGCCTTCTACCGCCACGGTCGCCTTGATGGCGGTTTCCAGGTTGCGCACGTCGTTCATGGCATCGAAGATACGGAACACGTCCATGCCGTTGCTACGCGCCCGCTCGACGAACTTGTACACCAGATCGTCCGCATAATGGCGGTAGCCCAGCAGATTCTGACCGCGCAGCAGCATTTGCTGCCTGGTTTTCGGCATGGCTTTTTTCAGGGCACGCAGGCGTTCCCAGGGGTCTTCCCCCAGGTAACGGATACAGGCATCAAAAGTAGCACCGCCCCAGGTCTCCAGAGACCAGTAGCCGATGTCGTCCAGCTTTTCGGCAACCGGCAGCATATCTTCCAGGCGCAGCCGGGTGGCCAGGATGGATTGGTGGGCATCACGCAGTACCACATCGGTGATGGCAAGTGGTTTAGTCATATGACGAAGCTCCGTTAAGTTCCGTTTCTAGTTAGTCCGTATCTGAGCCAGGCTCAGCCTTTCTTATTGTTTTTGTATTGAGTAATGGCAGCGCTGATCGCAGCCATTTTTTGCGGGCTCAGGCCCTGAACCGGGGCAGCCGGCATGGCCGCGACGCCGGCTGGCGCCGGTGCCGCCTCGGCGGCCACCAGCGATAATGCCTTAATGGCCAGAATGGTGAGCGAGAGAAAGGCGAATACAAATGCCATTCCCAGGCCCATCAGGCTGGCGGCATCAAGCAGTTGGGAAGAGACGTGTTCCATCAGCATGCTCCTTGCTGTCTATTATCCGGCCAAGAGCATACCCAGCTTGAGGATGCCTTGGCAATGTTACATTTTGAAAAATGTTGTAAAGATTACAAAAAAAATATGAGTCAAGTCACATGTAGCACATTTAAAGCCAAAAAATGAGAATAAATATTCATAATTTAAGATGTAAAAGTGATTTGTATACAGAAAGGCAACGAGACATCAACAATAAGGGTACAAGAAGGGATAAACATTCGGACACAAAAAAACCGGCACTGGGCCGGCTTTTCTATAATGGCGCATCCGGGAGGATTCGAACCTCCGACCGCTCGGTTCGTAGCCGAGTACTCTATCCAGCTGAGCTACGGATGCAATTTTTAAAACCTGATATTTAGATGGCGCATCCGGGAGGATTCGAACCTCCGACCGCTCGGTTCGTAGCCGAGTACTCTATCCAGCTGAGCTACGGATGCTTATCTAAAAACTGACTCACTTGCTAATATGGCGCATCCGGGAGGATTCGAACCTCCGACCGCTCGGTTCGTAGCCGAGTACTCTATCCAGCTGAGCTACGGATGCGTAAATGGCGGTGAAGGAGGGATTCGAACCCTCGATGCGGGTATAAGCCGCATACTCCCTTAGCAGGGGAGCGCCTTCAGCCTCTCGGCCACCTCACCGTGTTTGCGGGGCGTATATTAACGTCAGGCCAAAATAAGTCAAACACTTTTTCCCACCCGACTTTTCGTTCGAACACTCTTTAAACACAATGAGTTAAAAGAAGGCAATACGAACAAAAAACGCCCCAAAACGATTAGTACTGGCTGTCCTGACCGGTTCCTTTCTCGGCCTGTATGCGCATGTAAATCTCTTCGCGGTGTACAGATACTTCTTTCGGCGCATTGACGCCGATCCGTACCTGGTTACCCTTGACGCCCAGCACGGTCACGGTGACTTCATCACCAATCATCAGGGTTTCCCCTACTCTACGAGTCAAAATCAGCATCTGCCAACTCCTGTCTATTCTGTGTAATAGTTAAAAATGTTATTTATTATCCAATAAAGGTGCTAAAAAACCTAGCCTTTCCCCTCCTTACAGATGGGGTGGCTTTATCCCTAAATCAAGAGGCCTGTCATCGACAGGCCTCTTTAAGTTTCAACAGCGGTACATCATTGCTGCCTAAAAATTATAGCCGCTCTGTCAACCAGGGCGTGACCGAAGCCAGGGCCGCCGGCAGCTGTGCCGGCTCGGTGCCACCGGCCTGGGCCATATCCGGCCGGCCACCGCCCTTGCCGCCCACCTGCTGGGCCACCAGGTTGACCAGCTCGCCGGCCTTGACCCTGCCGGTCAGATCCTTGGTGACCCCGGCGATCAGGCTGACTTTACCGTCGGCCACGGTGGCCAGCACCACCACGCCGGACTGCAGCTTGACCTTGAGATCATCCAGGGAACCGCGCAGCGACTTGGCATCGACCCCTTCCAGGTTGGCCACCAGCACCTTGGTCCCCTTCACTTCGATGACCTGATCCAGCAGGGACGCCCCCGCATGGGCAGTCAGCTTGGCCTTAAGCTGTTCGATTTCCTTCTCGAGCTGACGGCTGCGATCCAGCACCTGTCGAACCTTGGCCGACACCGAGAACAGATCGCCCTTGACCAGGGTGGCGGCTTGAGCAATTTCATGATCCAACTGGTGCAGATAGGCCAGGGCCGCATCGCCGGTGACCGCCTCGATACGACGAATACCGGCGGCGATACCGCTTTCCGACAGGATTTTGAACAGGCCGATATCGCCGGTGCGCCGCACATGAGTACCGCCACACAGCTCGGTGGACACCTCCCCCATGGTCACCACCCGCACCTCGTCATCGTATTTCTCCCCGAACAGGGCCATGGCGCCCGCGCCCTTGGCCGCGTCCAGATCCATCAGTTCGGTAGACACCGCATGGTTGGCCCGGATCTCCTTGTTGACCATGTCCTCAACTTCCCGGATTTCCTGGGACGTCATCGCTTCCAGGTGGGAAAAGTCGAACCGCAGCCGGTCCGGCCCCACCAGGGAGCCTTTCTGGATCACGTGCTCGCCCAGCAGCTTGCGCAGGCAGGCATGCATCAGGTGGGTGACCGAGTGGTTCAGGGCGGTGGCCTGACGACGATAGCTGTCGACGGCGGCGGTGACCTCTTCATCCACTTCCAGGGTACCCAGCTCCAGGTAGCCCAGGTGCAGTATGCCGTTACCGGCCTTCTGGGTGTCCTTGACCACGAACAGGCCATCGTCCATCTTGATCACGCCACTGTCCCCCACCTGGCCGCCGGACTCGGCGTAGAAGGGCGTCTTGTCCAGCACCACGGCGGCTTCCTCGCCGGCGATCAGGGCTGGCACCGGTTCGCCGTCCTTGAACAGGGCTGTCACCCGGGCCGGCTCGGCCAGGTGCTGGTAACCGGTGAAGTCGGTATGGCCATCCACCCTGATCCCCCTGGAATAGTCCACCCCAAAATTGGAGGCTTCCTTGGCCCGTTCCCGTTGCTGCTGCATCAGGGCTTCGAAACCGGCTTCGTCGATACTGAGATCGCGATCCCGCAGTACGTCGGCGGTCAGATCCGCCGGGAAACCGTAGGTATCATACAGCTTGAACACCACTTCACCGGGCAACACCTTGCCATCACCCAGGTTGCCGATGGCTTCTTCCAGCAGTTGCAGACCCCGATCCAGGGTACGGGCGAACTGGGCTTCTTCCAGTCGCAGCACTTTTTCGATAATGGCGCGCTGGCTGTTGAGCTCGGGGTAGGCGTCGGACATCTGCTCGCACAGGGCGCCGACCAGGGTGTAGAAAAAGGCCTGTTCGGCGCCCAGCTTACGGCCGTGGCGCACGGCACGGCGGATGATGCGGCGCAGCACATAGCCCCGGCCCTCGTTGGACGGCATGACGCCGTCGGCGATCAGAAAGGAGCAGGAGCGGATGTGGTCGGCGATCACCCGCAGGGACTTGTTGTCCAGATCCTCGGTGCCCACCGCCTTGGCGGCCGCCTTGATCAGCGCCTGGAACAGATCGATCTCGTAGTTGGAGTGCACGCCTTGCAAGATGGTGGCGATACGCTCCAGGCCCATGCCGGTATCCACCGACGGTTTGGGCAACGGCTCCATGGTACCGTCCGCGTAGCGGTTGAACTGCATGAAGACGATGTTCCAGATCTCGATGTAGCGATCGCCGTCTTCTTCCGGGCTGCCGGGAGGGCCGCCCCAGATCTCGGGGCCGTGATCATAGAAAATCTCGGTGCAGGGACCGCAGGGGCCGGTATCGCCCATGGTCCAGAAGTTATCGGAGGCGTACTGGGCTCCCTTGTTGTCGCCGATGCGGACGATGCGTTCTACGGGCACGCCCATGTCCTTGGACCAGATATCGAACGCTTCGTCGTCGGTGGCGTAGACGGTCACCCACAGCTTGTCCGTAGGCAACTTGACCACGGCGGTCAGGAACTCCCAGGCAAAACGAATGGCGTCCTGCTTGAAATAGTCACCAAAACTGAAGTTGCCCAGCATTTCGAAGAACGTATGGTGACGCGCGGTATAACCCACATTTTCCAGATCGTTGTGCTTGCCGCCGGCTCGCACGCAACGCTGGGAACTGACCGCCCTGTTGTAGGCCCGTTGCTCGAGCCCCAGGAACAGGTCCTTGAACTGGTTCATACCGGCATTGGTGAACAGCAAGGTGGGATCGTTGTGGGGCACCAGCGAGCTGGACGCCACCACCTGGTGGCCCTGCTGGCGGAAATACTCGAGAAACGCGGTGCGTAACTCCGATGTGGTCATCTGCATGGATAATCCTGTTCTATTGCTGGGTTCATAGGCGTTAACCCGGATAATTTAAAAGGTATCCGGGCCAATGTAAAACGCGCCTTGTCGCAGTGGGGAAGAAACTGCTACTCCGGGTCGGCTTCCAGGGCATGGCGGATATGCTCGGGAGCAAACCCCCGCCCCTGCAGGTAACGTATGCGTCGGGCTTTTTCCTTGATGTCCAGTCGTCTGGAGGGGGTAAACCTGGCCCGGTAACAGCTCTCTGCCAGTTCAAACCAGTCGGGCGCTTCGGCCACCAGCGCCTGCTCGATGTCAGCCTGGGCAATGCCCTTGCGCTGCAACTCGGCACGAACTCGCATGGGTCCGTGCTTTTTCAGAATATGTTGGCGCACCTGCACGACGGCAAAGCGGCAGTCCGCCAGCCAGTGTTGCTGTTCCAGGCGATCCAGCGCCTGTTCGATCAGTTCGGCCTCAAACTGGCGCTGTCGCAGCTTTTGCGCCAATTCCCGCCGGCTGTGCTCTCGGCGGGACAACAGGCGCAGGGCACAATCCCAGAGTTGCTGCGGGGTCGGTTTGGCTTCCATGAATACCTGTTAAAAGCAAAGGCCGGGAATATCCCGGCCTTTCGGTTAAAAGTCGTCGCCGCCGTCCGGTCCGTCCAGTTCGGCGACGGTTTCATAATCTTTGTCGCCGCTGTCTTCCTTGGTCGCCCCTCCCGGTGCCAGCAACAACAACTGGCGCAGCTGCTGCTCGATTTCATCGGAGATGTTCTTGCGCTCCAGCAGGTACTTGATGGAGTTGGCCTTGCCCTGGCCGATCTTGTCGCCCTTGTAGCTATACCAAGCACCGGCCTTTTCAATCAGCTTGTGCTTGACGCCCAACTCGATCAGTTCCCCTTCCTTGGAAATGCCGGCACCGTACATGATCTGGAACTCGGCCTGCTTGAAGGGAGGTGCCACCTTGTTCTTCACCACCTTGACCCGGGTTTCGTTGCCAACGACCTCATCACCTTCCTTGATGGAGCCGATACGACGGATATCGAGGCGCACGGAGGCATAGAATTTGAGCGCGTTGCCCCCGGTGGTGGTTTCAGGGCTGCCGAACATCACCCCGATCTTCATTCGGATCTGGTTGATGAAGATACACAGACAGTTGGCACTCTTGATATTGCCGGTCAACTTACGCAACGCCTGAGACATCAACCGCGCCTGCAGGCCGACGTGGGAATCACCCATTTCGCCTTCGATCTCGGCGCGGGGAGTCAGTGCCGCCACCGAGTCGACGATGATGACATCAACGGCACCGGAGCGGACCAGCATGTCGCAAATTTCCAGGGCCTGCTCGCCGGTATCCGGCTGGGATACCAACAGATCATCGACGTTCACCCCCAGCTTGCCGGCATAAACCGGATCCAGTGCATGCTCGGCGTCCACGAAGGCACAGACCTTGCCTTGACGCTGAGCCTCGGCGATCACCTGCAGGGTCAGGGTGGTTTTACCGGATGACTCGGGACCATAGATCTCGACGATACGGCCGGTGGGCAGGCCGCCGATGCCGAGTGCGATATCCAACGACAGGGAGCCGGTGGAAATGGCTTCGACATTCAAAGCCTTGTTATCGCCCAACCGCATGATGGAGCCTTTGCCAAACTGCTTCTCAATCTGGCCCAGGGCGGCGGCCAAGGCTTTCTCTTTGTTCTGATCCATGTGGTGCTCCGCTGAAGTAAGCTAACTGCGTCTTGAGATATAAGGTTGAGTATACTGGTTATTCGTACAGTATCAAGTCCGGGGTGCCGCCAACAACGCCAGGCAATCTGCCAAAGCGGCGGCAATGGTCTGCTGCCGCACGGCAATGCGATCACCGTCGAGCTGCAGCCGGCGACAGCTCAGGCGGTCGGCAGGCGCCAGATAACAAGCCAGCCAGACTGTGCCCACCGGTTTTTCCGGAGTGCCGCCATCCGGGCCGGCCACACCGCTGACCGCAACCCCGAGCGCAACCCCGGAGGCGGCGCAGGCGCCTTTGGCCATGGCTTCCACCACGGCTTCACTGACGGCACCATGCTGCTCGATCAGTGCCGGAGCCACCCCCAGCATCTCGCTTTTGGCGGCATTGGAGTAGGTGACGAAACCCCGGTCGAACCAGGCCGAACTGCCGGCCACATCGGTAATGGCATAGGCAATGCCACCACCGGTACAGGACTCGGCCGTCGTCATCATCAGTCCCCGACTCAACAGGGTTTCACCCAATTGTTGGGCCAGTATTCTACTCCGCAAAGCCGCCTCCCCGGTCATGTGCTTCGGCCAATATGCTGTTATTATGCCGACCCGGGCCGGCAGCGCCAATGCCAATCGCCCGACCATGGCACCAAAAAACGTCTCATAAAAATATAAGGTATTGATTTAGCTTATGAATCAAGACAAGACCCAACACACCCCCATGATGCAACAATATCTCGCCCTCAAGGCCCAGCATCCGGACATACTGCTGTTCTACCGCATGGGAGATTTTTATGAGTTGTTTTATGACGATGCCAAGAAAGCCTCCCGGCTGCTGGACATCTCCCTGACCAAACGCGGCCAGTCGGCCGGCACCCCCATCCCCATGGCGGGCGTCCCCTACCACGCAGCGGAGAATTACCTGGCCCGGCTGGTGCAGATGGGCGAATCGGTGGCCATCTGTGAACAGATCGGGGACCCGGCCACCAGCAAGGGGCCGGTGGAACGGCAGGTGGTACGCATCGTCACCCCCGGAACCCTGTCCGACGAGGCACTGCTCGTTGAACGCCAGGACAACTGTGTGGCGGCGGTGTACCACGACGGCCAGCAATTCGGTTTCGGTATCATCGACGTCAGTACCGGCCGTTTCGTGATCAACCAGTTCAAGGAAGAAGAGGCGCTGGTTGCCGAGCTGCAGCGCACCCAGCCCGCCGAGTTGCTTTATCCGGAAGGTTTCGGCTGGTTTCATCTTATCGAACAACGCAAGGGGCTTAGGCGCCGGCCGGAATGGGAGTTTGACCTGGGCACAGCCCGCCACCTGCTGTGCCAGCAGTTCGGTACCCGGGATCTGATCGGCTTCGGGGTAGAACAGTCCGCCACCGCGCTCTGTGCCGCCGGCTGCCTGCTACAGTACGTGAAAGATACCCAGCGCACCGCCCTGCCCCATATCAACGGTATCCGTCTCGAACGCAGTCAGGACATGGTGATCATGGACGCCGCCACCCGCCGCAACCTGGAGCTGACCCTGAACCTGTCAGGATCGGTGGAAAATACCCTGGCGGAAGTGCTGGACAATACCGCGACGCCCATGGGCAGCCGCCTGTTGAAACGCTGGATCCACCAGCCCAGCCGTAATATCCGGGAGCTGCATGAACGTCAGGACCTCATCGCCATCCTGATGGAACAGGGCCGCCATGAAACGCTGCGCCCGCCGCTGCGACAGGTGGGCGATCTGGAGCGGGTACTGGCTCGTCTGGCCCTGCGTTCGGCTCGTCCCCGGGATCTGAGCCGGCTGCGGGCTGCGCTGCAGGTCTTGCCCGACATCCAGGCGGTGCTGAGCGAGGTTTATCCTTCCTGCCTGGATCCCCTGGCCGGACACATCAGCCAATTCCCGGAGCTGGCCGGGCTGCTGGAGCAGGCCGTGGTCGACAATCCGCCGGTGGTGATCCGCGACGGCGGCGTGATCCGCGACGGTTTCAGCCCCGAGCTGGACGAACTGCGGGAGCTGGCCGCCGGCGCCCACCGCTACCTGGAAGAACTGGAAGCCCGGGAAAAGGCCACCACCGGCATCCATACCCTCAAAGTGGCCTACAACAGGGTGCACGGTTTCTATATCGAGGTCAGCCGAGCCAGCGCACACCAGGTGCCGGTGCACTATGTGCGCCGGCAGACGTTAAAGAATAACGAACGCTACATCATCCCCGAACTCAAAGAATACGAGGACAAGGTGCTCAACGCCCAGAGCAAGGGACTGGCACTGGAAAAGAAGCTTTACGAAGCCCTGCTCGACCGGCTGCTGGAACAGTTGGGTCCGCTGCAACAGAGCGCGGCGGCGCTGGCCCGGGCCGATGTGTTCGCCAACCTGGCCGAGCGGGCCGAAAGCCTGAATTACTGCCGCCCAACCCTGACCGATGACGAGGTCATCGACATCGAGGAAGGCCGCCATCCGGTGGTGGAGCAGGTGATGAACGAGCCCTTTATCGCCAATCCGCTCAGCCTGTCGGAAAACCGCAAGATGTTGGTGATAACAGGCCCGAACATGGGAGGAAAATCCACTTATATGCGGCAAACGGCACTGATCGTGCTGATGGCCTGCATGGGATCCTTCGTGCCGGCACAGCGGGCCCGAATCGGGCGAGTGGACCGCATTTTCACCCGCATCGGCGCTTCAGACGACCTGGCTTCGGGACGTTCCACCTTTATGGTGGAGATGACCGAAACTGCCAATATCCTTAACAATGCCAGCCGCCACAGCCTGGTGCTGATGGACGAGATCGGCCGCGGCACCAGTACCTATGACGGCCTGGCCCTGGCCTGGGCCTGTGCCGATGCGCTGGCCAACCGGCTGCATGCCTATACCTTGTTCGCGACCCATTACTTCGAACTGACCGAGCTGGCCGGACTCTGGCCCGGTGTCGCCAATGTGCACCTGGATGCGGTGGAACACCAGGACAGCATCGCCTTTATGCACGCGGTACAGGAAGGCGCCGCCAGCCGCTCCTACGGACTGCAGGTGGCAGCCCTGGCGGGAGTCCCCAAAGCGGTGCTGATACTGGCCAAGCAGAAGCTGACCGAGCTGGAACAAGGCCATCAACCACCGACCAGCAAGGCCAAACCATCCCGGGAAGTCCAACCCTCCCTGCCCCTGTTCGATGCCGAGCCGGATCCGGCACTGACACTGCTCGACGAGCTACAGCCGGACGAGCTGACTCCGCGTCAAGCCCTGGAACTGCTGTACCAGCTGAAGCAGGCACGGCGTGAGGTGTCAAAGGCATAAAGAAACGGCGGCAGAAACCGAGGGTTCTGTCGCCGCTTTTTTGAAGCCATGCCTTGGTGGCTTATCAGTCGCTATGGAACAAGGTGTCGATGGACAACCCCTGCTGGGTCAGGATTTCCTTCAGCCGTCGCAGGGCTTCCACCTGAATTTGCCGTACCCGTTCCCGGGTCAGGCCGATTTCCCGGCCCACGTCTTCCAGGGTCGACGCTTCATAGCCGAGCAGGCCGAAGCGCCGGGCCAGTACTTCCCGCTGCTTGGGATTGAGCTCTTCCAGCCAGTGCACCAGACTCAGGCGCATGTCGTCCTCCTGGGTCTCGGTCTCCGGATCCATATCCCGCTCGTCGGTGATCACATCCAGCAGCGCCTTGTCGCCGTCACCGCCGATAGGAGTATCGACCGAACTGATTTTCTCGTTCAGCTTGAGCATGCGGGACACGTCTTCCACCGGCTTGTCGAGGGCATCGGCGATTTCCTCCGCTGTGGGCTCATGATCCAGCCGGTGTGCCAGCTCTCGGGCGGTCCGCAGGTAGACATTGAGTTCTTTGACCACATGGATAGGCAGGCGGATGGTGCGGGTCTGGTTCATGATGGCCCGCTCTATGGTCTGGCGAATCCACCAGGTGGCATAGGTGGAAAAACGGAACCCCCGTTCGGGGTCAAATTTTTCCACCGCCCGGATCAGGCCAAGGTTGCCTTCTTCAATCAGATCCAACAGGGCCAGGCCCCGATTGTTGTAACGGCGGGAAATTTTGACCACCAGCCGCAGGTTGGACTCGATCATCCGCTTGCGGGCAGCCAAATCACCGCGCAAGGCTCGTCGGGCATAGTGGACTTCCTCCTCTGCGGTAAGCAATGGTGAAAACCCGATTTCCCCCAGGTACAGCTGGGTCACATCCAAGGTACGTTGGCTGGGGACGTTGAGGATTTCTTCTTCCTGAATACTCTCCTGGTCATCGCTGGCCGCGATCACCTCCAGTTCAACATCGGCATCAGCATCAAAATCCACATCTTCGTTGTGGATCGCTTCTTTGCTATGGTTCATGGCAGTTCTCCCTAAATCCGGGTACTACCCGACTCCCGGAGTCTATCGCTTTGGCAGATATCGTATCGGATCGACCGATGTCCCCTGATGCCGGATTTCGAAATGCAACCGAACATCAGTGGTGTCACTGCTACCCATATCCGCTATGTGCTGACCTGCGCTCACCGCTTCCTGCTCCTTGACCCGGAGCACTTCGTTGTGAGCATAGGCGGACAAATAATCATCATTGTGTTTGATGATGATCAGATTGCCGTAACCACGTAGCGCATTCCCTGCGTAAACTACCTTACCTGCAGCGGCCGCCTTGATGGCCTGGCCCCTGCTGCCCCGGATATCAATGCCTTTATTACCGGTTTCTGCCAGCGAGAACCCGGAAACAATGGGCCCCTGAGCCGGCCACTGCCAGGCGATAGCGGTATTGACAGCGGTGTTTTTTTGTACTTTGGGTTCAGCGTATGCTTTTCCTGGCGCGGGTGCAAGAGGCTTTGCTGCTTTTGACGGAGTGCTCGTACCAGCCGTTTTTGCGCCGGTACTGGTCGGGGTGACGGCCGTCGGGCGAGTCTCCTGGGCTCGCGGCAACACGGGCGTGGCCGGCTTGTTTTGCACCGCCACCGGCTGAGCCTGGGTGGGCCGCAGGGTCAGCTGCTGCCCCACGTAAATGCGATAAGGCGGCTTGAGGTTGTTCAGGGTGGCCAGATCCGCCACCGAATGGCCGGTCTGACGAGCGATGGCGTTAAGGGTGTCCCCCCGACGCACTCGATAAGACGCACGAACACCACCGGGTACATCCAGACGCAGTACCTGTCCGGGAAAGATATGGTAAGGCGGCTGAATATTGTTGTGGCGGGCCAGGGTCGGCACATCGGTGCCCGCCTGCCAAGCGATGGAATAGAGGGTATCGCCCCGCACCACCCTATGGGTACGCCCGTCGGCCTGCCCCTGGGCCCGGACCCCCGTCACCGGGGCCGGACGGGAGGCAGAGCAGGCGGTCAACAAGGCCACCAACGCCAGGTTGACACACAACAACCGGATAGAGCCGCTCCGCCTCCGCATCAGTTTCTCAACAACAAATAGGCTACCACGGCCGCCGCTATGCATACCCAACCGAGGATATCGATGTACTGGATAAGCTTGCGCTCCATGCGAACACCGCCCCATACCATCAATCCCGATACCAGGAAGAAGCGCAAGCCCCGCCCCACCAGAGAGATCAGCAGGAAGGGCAGAAACGCCATCTGCAGCAGGCCAGCCGTCACGGTAAAGACCTTATAGGGAATGGGTGTAAAACTGGCGATAAAGATCACCCACACTCCCCACTCGCTGAACCACTGCTGAGCGATCTGCATCTTGTCCTGGTAGCCCATGGTGTTGATAAAAGGCTCGACCAGAGGCTCCCACAGGGCATAACCCAGCAAGTAACCGAAGGCCGCCCCCAGCACCGAGAACACCGTGGCCATGGCGGCATAGCGCCAGGCACGCTCCGGCCTGGCCAGAGCCATGGGGGCCAGCATCACATCCACCGGTACCGGCCAGAAAATAGACTCAACAAAACTGGTCATGGACAAGTACAGCGGCGCATGCCGGTGTACCGCCCACATCATGACTTGCCGATACAACCGCGAAAATATCTTCACTCAACATCACCCTTAACTAAAGGTACAAAGCGCACCGACCCCAGCTCGGTACGCGAGAAACTGTCGCCCCGGCGCTCATAGCGCCACAGCGATTGCTGGTCTTCACCAACCGGAATCACCATGCAGCCACCATCGGCCAATTGCGACAACAAGGCCTGTGGCGTTTCTTCGGCCGCCGCCGTGACCAGAATGGCATCGAAGGGAGCCTTGCTGGCCCAGCCCTGCCAACCATCGCCGTGCTTGGTGGACACATTGTGCAAATCGAGTCGCTGCAACCGGCGCCGGGCCTGGTATTGCAAGGCCTTGATCCGCTCTATGGTAAACACCTGCTCCACCAGCTGTGCCAGCACCGCGGTCTGGAACCCGGAGCCAGTACCGATTTCCAGCACCCGCCGAGGTCGCTGGGCCAGCAGCATTTCGGTCATCCGTGCCACTATGTAGGGTTGGGAGATAGTCTGGCCAAAGCCGATGGGCAGGGCACTGTTTTCCCAGGCTTTATGCGCCATGGCCTCGTCGACAAACTGGGCCCGGGGCAGGCAGGCTACGGCCCGCAATACCCGTTCATCCTTGATACCCTGCTGCTGAAGCAAACGATAGAGTTGTTGTCCCGCTAACGTTAGCACCCTTTACTCCACTTCTTTGATCCAACTGGCCAATGCCGCCATCTGACTGTAAGCCGTCATATCGATGGTCAGCGGGGTAATGGATACGAAACCCCGCTCCACCGCATCGAAATCGGTACCTTCGCCCGCATCCTGCTTGGCACCGGGAGGCCCTATCCAGTAAATCGGCCGGCCTCGGGGGTCGTATTCCTTCAGGACGGCTTCGGAACGATGGCGATTTCCCAAACGAGTCACTTTGATACCCTGAATTTCTGCCAGGGGCAAGTCGGGTACGTTGACGTTCAGGATCTGGTTGGCCGACAAGGGTGCCCGCAGCACCCCCTGCACCAGCAGAGCGGCGTAGTGGGCGGCGGTATCGAAGTGGCGGTCGCCGCACAAGGATACCGCCACCGCCGGCAGCCCCAGATGGCGACCTTCGGTGGCCGCCGCCACGGTGCCGGAATAGAGCACGTCATCCCCCAGGTTGGCGCCATGGTTGATGCCGGCCACCACCATGTCCGGATCCGGATCCAGCAGGCTGTTCACCGCCCAGTGCACGCAGTCGGTCGGGGTGCCCTTGACCGAATAGAAGCCGGTGTCGTCGAGTTTGTCGGCCCGCAGCGGCACCTCCAGGGTCAGCGAATGGCTGGCCCCGCTGCGATTGCGATCCGGCGCCACCGTCACCACTTCGGCAAATTCCGCCAGTACCCGGCTCAGAGTCCGGATCCCGAGGGCATTGACCCCGTCATCGTTACTCACCAATATCTTCATGACTTCCGCTGTCCTTGATCAATTCACGTACCACGCTGGTGGCATAACTGCCCGCCGGCAACCAGAACGACAGCCGCAAGGCGTCGTCCTGCTGCTGCCATTGCATCTGTTCCGGCTTGAGCAGCAGCGCCCGCCGCTCCTGCTTGAGGCCGTTGGCTTCCAGGCCGGCACAGTACAGCTCCTGCCCGCTCAGCGCGACCTGTTCCAACTCGGCCGCCCTCCCCTGGCTCGGCAGCCGGCCACGCCCCCACAAGGGCGCACTCAGGCGAATATCACCGTCGGCAAAACGTTCCTGCATCGCATCATTCAGGGGGTTGTCTTCGCCCAGGGTAAAGAAAGACTGACTACCGGCCAGCATCACACAGTCGCCGTCCAGCAACTGCTCGCCCAGCCCTTGCGCCAGACGGTGACTGGCCGCCAGGTTGAACAGGTAGCTGCGCGCCGAGGACAGGAACAGCGAACGCTTGTTGCGATCCTTGATGCGCCGGCCGGCGAACATGGCCCTGGCCTGTTCCAGGTTACCGAAATCCCGGCCGAAGCGCTGGTCGCCATAGTAGTTGGGCACCCCCCGGGCGGCAATGGCGGCCAGTCGTGGCTCCAGCTCGCCGTTGCCTTCGAGCCCGCAGATCCTGAGCTCAAACCAGTTGCCCTTGAGCGCCCCGGTTTTCAGCTTTTTATTGTGTCGGGCGATGGTCAGGATCTGGACATCGTCGTTCTCCAGCGGCGAAAAGTCGGGCATTTCCTTGCCCGGCAGATGGACCCCGAACCATTGTTCGGTCACCGCATGGCGATCCTTCAGCCCGGCCCAGGTCACATCCCGTTGCGCGACCCCGGCCAAGCGGGCCAGCTCGCGCGCCACCCACTGGGTATTCTGACCCCGTTTGCGTACATGCAGCAGGATATGCTCCCCTTCGCCACCGGGTTCAAAGCCCAGATCTTCACGCACGATAAAATCTTCGGGCACCGCCTTCAGGCGGCCATGAAACTCCGGTTGTCCGTGCAGATAATGCCAGTTATTGCTCATTGTTTTACCAGTAACACCACGGCTTCGGCCGCGATGCCCTCTTTACGGCCGACGAAACCGAGCTGCTCGGTGGTCGTGGCCTTGACGTTAATCAGGGTAGTGTCAGCCTGCAGGTCGGCCGCAATATTGGCGACCATGGCATCGATAAAAGGCGCCAGCTTGGGCGCCTGGGCCAGTACGGTAATGTCCGCGTTGCCGAGCACAAAGCCGGCCTGCCTGACCCGGTTGAACACATCGCGCAGCAGGATGCGGCTGTCGATGCCGGCGAAGGCTGCATCGGTATCCGGAAAATGCCGGCCGATATCACCGGCACCAATAGCCCCGAGCAGGGCATCGGTCAGGGCATGCAGGATAACGTCACCGTCGGAATGGGCCAGCAGACCCTGCTGGTAGGGCACCGCCACGCCGGCCAGGATACAGGGGCCTTCGCCACCAAACTTGTGCACGTCGAAACCGTGCCCGATTCGCATCATTGTTCGCTCTCTATCCTCTGCTGCAGAAAAAAGCCCGCCAGTCCCAGATCTTCCGGCCGGGTAATCTTGATATTGTCGGCCCGTCCCTCTACCAGGCGGGGATGGAAACCGGCCCATTCCATGGCCGAGGCTTCGTCGGTAATCTCGCAACCGGCGGCCAGGGCCGCGGTCAACGCCTCCCGCAACGGGCGGGTGGCGAAGCACTGGGGAGTAAGCGCATGCCAGAGTTCATCCCTGGACACAGTACCGCTGATGGCGCCATGACCATCACCCCGTTTCATGCTGTCCCGCACCCGGCACGCCAATATGGCACCGGCGCCCTGTCGGCCCGCCGCCAATACCGCATCCAGATCGCTACGGTGCAGACAAGGCCGGGCCGCGTCATGCACCAGCACCCAGTCGGTCTCGACCCGAGCCAGGGCGTTGAGCACCGAGTCGGCCCTTTCCCTGCCACCGTTCACCCGCAACACCCGGGGATCCCGGGCGACGGGCAGGGCCGGAAACCACGGGTCATGCTCCGCCGTGGCAACAATGACCCGCCCTATGGCGGGATGTTCCAGCAAGCGGTTCAAGGTATGTTCCAGCACGGTACTGCCGAGCAGCGGCAGATACTGTTTGGGGCGTTTGGCGGCCATGCGCTTGCCGACCCCGGCCGCCGGTACGACCGCGGTAAAAGATGACAGCGGCTTCATGGTTGTAACGTATCTTGTGCCGGCAACAGCCGGTAGAAGGTTTCTCCCGGCTTGATCATGCCGAGATCGTTGCGCGCCAGTTCTTCCACCGCCGCCAGACCGGTGTTGAGATCTTCGATCTCCCGATAAAGCAGGGCATTGCGCGCCACCAGCTGCTCGTTATCTTCCAGTTGACGAGTCACGTTGGCCCTGGCTTCGTTATACTCGGCCAGGCCGTTCTTTCCCCACCAAAGGTGGTGCTGCAAGGCGCCCAGCAGGGCGAGCAGTATCAGCGTCAGGGTGCGCATCCATCCTCCTAAGTTGCGCGCTAGTTTCCCATATTCATGCGCCGAACAAAAGAAACCCCGCACGAGGCGGGGTTTCGATATCACGACAGAATGAACGTCAGGGCTCAGGCCTGGCCTTTCACCTCGGCCAGACCACGGTAGGGGGCCTTGGCACCCAGCTCTTCCTCGATGCGGATCAGCTGGTTGTACTTGGCGATACGATCGGAGCGGCTCATGGAACCGGTCTTGATCTGGCCGGCGCAGGTGCCTACCGCCAGGTCGGCGATGGTAGCGTCTTCGGTTTCACCGGAACGGTGGGAAATCACGGCGGTGTAACCGGCGTCCTTGGCCATCTTGATGGCATTCAGGGTCTCGGTCAGGGAGCCGATCTGGTTGAACTTGATCAGGATGGAGTTGGCGATCCCCTTGTCGATACCTTCTTTCAGGATCTTGGTGTTGGTCACGAACAGATCGTCACCCACCAGCTGAACCTTGTCGCCCAGCACCTTGGTCTGGTAGGCGAAACCGTCCCAGTCGGACTCGTCCAGGCCGTCTTCGATGGAAACGATCGGGTACTGCTTGGTCAGCTCTTCCAGGTAGTGGGTGAATTCCTGGGAAGAGAATACCTTGCCTTCGCCTTTCAGGTTGTAGTTACCCTTTTCCTTGTCGAAGAACTCGGAGGCGGCACAGTCCATGGCCAGGGTCACATCCTGGCCCAGCACGTAACCGGCTTTCTCCACGGCTTCCTTGATGGCGGCCAGGGCGGCAGCGTTGGATTCCAGATCGGGGGCGAAACCACCTTCGTCACCCACGGCGGTGGACAGGCCCTTGGCCTTCAGCACCTTGGCCAGGTTGTGGAACACCTCGGCACCGACGCGCAGGGCTTCCTTGATGTTCTTGGCGCCGACCGGCTGGATCATGAATTCCTGGATGTCGACGTTGTTGTCGGCATGCTCACCGCCGTTGATGATGTTCATCATCGGCAGCGGCATGGAATACTGACCGGCGGTGCCGTTCAACTCGGCAATCCAGGCGTACAGGGGCAGGCCCTTGGCGGCGGCGGCGGCCTTGGCGGTGGCCAGGGACACGGCCAGGATAGCGTTGGCGCCCAGGCTGGCCTTGTTCTCGGTACCGTCCAGGTCGATCATGATCTGGTCGATTTCGGCCTGCTGGGTGGCGTCCTTACCGGCGAGGGCGGCGGCAATTTTGTCGTTGATGTTGGCCACGGCAACCTGCACACCCTTGCCCAGGAAACGGGACTTGTCGCCGTCACGCAGTTCCAGCGCTTCGCGGGAACCGGTGGAGGCACCGGACGGCGCCGCGGCACGGCCCATGAAACCGCCTTCCAGATAGACGTCGGCTTCAACGGTGGGGTTGCCGCGGGAGTCGATGATTTCGCGACCGATCACTTTAACGATCTTAGCCATTGTATTTTCCTCTTAGGTTAAAAATAAAAGTGAAACAAACAAAGTACTAAAAAATACGGCCAAGCCAGGTGGCTCAGCCGTAGGATCAGGTTATTCCAGTTCACCCTGCTGGTATTGGCCCGCCGCCTTCACAAAACCGGCGAACAGGCCGTGGCCGTCGCGGGGCGTGGAAGTGAACTCGGGGTGGAACTGAGCCGCCACGAACCAGGGGTGATCCGGGTTCTCGATGATCTCCACCAGCTTCTTGTCGGCGGAACGGCCGGTCACCTTCAAGCCCGCCGCTTCAACCTTGGGCAGCAGCCGGTTGTTGACTTCGTAGCGGTGGCGGTGGCGTTCGTAAATGGTATCGGAGCCGTACAGGCCATGTACCCTGGAACCAGGCTCCAGATGGCACAGCTGGGCACCCAGGCGCATGGTGCCGCCCAGATCGGATTGCTCGTCGCGCACTTCCACCTTGCCCTCTTCATCCACCCATTCGGTAATGAGGCCCACCACCGGATAGGGGCTCTGCTTGTCAAACTCGGTGGAATGGGCGCCTTCCAGGCCGGCCACGTTGCGGGCGTATTCGATCAGTGCTACTTGCATCCCTAAGCAGATGCCGAGGTAGGGTACGCGGTTTTCCCGGGCATAGCGGGCCGCCATGATCTTGCCCTCGACTCCACGCTCGCCGAAGCCGCCGGGCACCAGGATGGCATCCAGCCCCTCGAGCAACCCCAGGCCCTTGCTTTCCAGATCCTGGGAGTCGATGTATTTGATGTTTACGGTCAAACGGTTTTTCAGGCCGCCGTGCTTGAGCGCCTCGTTGACCGACTTGTAGGCATCGGGCAACTCGACGTATTTGCCCACCATACCGATGGTCACTTCCCCCACCGGATTGGCCTCTTCGTAGATCACCTGTTCCCATTCGGACAGATCCGAGGGCGGGCAATCCAGGGCGAAGCGCCGGACCACCAGCTCATCCAGCCCCTGGGAGCGCAGCAGCGCCGGGATCTTGTAGATGGAGTCCACATCTTTCAAGGAAATAACGGCCTTTTCCGACACATTGCAGAACAGGGCAATCTTGGCGCGCTCGTTGGGCGGAATGGCCCGGTCGCTGCGGCAAATCAGGATATCGGGCTGGATGCCGATGGACAGCAGCTCTTTTACCGAGTGCTGGGTCGGTTTGGTCTTTACCTCGCCGGCGGCGGCCATATAGGGCACCAGGGTCAGGTGCATAAAGAGGGTGTTTTCCCGGCCCACTTCCACCGCCAGCTGACGCAGCGCCTCGAGGAATGGCAGCGACTCGATATCGCCGACGGTGCCACCGACTTCCACAATGGCCACCTGATGCCCTTCGGCACCGGCAATCACCCTGTCCTTGATGGCATTGGTGATATGCGGGATCACCTGGATGGTGGCACCCAGGTAGTCGCCGCGCCGTTCCTTACGCAGCACGTCCGCATAGATACGACCGGTGGTGAAATTGTTGCGGCGAGTCATCTTGGTACGGATGAAACGCTCGTAATGGCCGAGATCGAGATCGGTTTCGGCACCGTCGTCAGTCACGAAAACTTCACCGTGCTGGGTCGGGCTCATGGTTCCCGGATCCACGTTGATGTAAGGATCCAGCTTCATAATGGTCACATTAAGACCGCGAGCCTCGAGGATGGCCGCCAGGGAGCCGGCTGCAATGCCTTTACCCAAGGAGGACACTACCCCACCAGTAACAAAAATATATTTAGTCGTCATGCTGAACCTGAAGAAAGCTAGGGAACGAATGGAATGTGGAATTCAAGACGGGGTCATAGTATACGCAAGATGCCCGATAACGACAATGAAACAATATCCGGGCTAAGGCGCTAAAGCCGTCCTGTTCCGCATTCGAACCTGCTGCCGGCGGAAGACTGAACGGCACTATAACGTTTTATGTAGTTTTATTACAACAAAATGTAACACCCAAAACTTGATGCAGATCAGATAAAACGACATTCACCCAAGAGTCTGTTTGAGATCAGGCGTATCCGGCCAAAGAGCACTCCGCCAACCGTCACATGCCAGGGGTGCCGAGCGTCACAGGGATGTGCTTGCAGCGTGTCGGTAGAGGTGGCCCTGTCTCCTCTTCGCTGGGCGGTAACAGGCATCGTAAACAGGTTCTACGGTGCCAACTGCCGCTCCAGTTCGGGTAGCACATCGAACAAATCCGCCACCAGGCCATAATCCGCCACCTGGAAGATGGGTGCCTCCGCATCCTTGTTGATGGCCACTATCACCTTGGAGTCCTTCATCCCCGCCAGGTGCTGGATGGCGCCGGACAGGCCCACGGCGATATAGAGTTCGGGGGCCACTATCTTGCCGGTCTGGCCCACCTGCATGTCATTGGCGGCAAAGCCCGCGTCCACCGCCGCCCGGCTGGCTCCCACCGCCGCGCCCAGCGCATCCGCCAGCCGCTCCAGCAACGCAAAGTTCTCTTTCGAGCCCAGGCCCCGGCCTCCGGAGATCACCACCCGGGCCGAGGTGAGCTCGGGCCGCTCATTCGGACTCAGTTCCTCGCTCACGAAACGGCTGCCGCCGGCGACGGCGACCGGTGCCAGCGATTCTATGGGTGCTGCCAAGTCGCCCGGCATGGCCGCCTCGAAAGCGGTGACGCGCACCGTCAGCACCTTGATAGCCTCGAGGGACTGCACCGTGGCGATGGCGTTGCCCGCGTAGATGGGTCGGACGAAGGTATCCGGGGCTTCGATGGCGATCACCTCGGACACCATACCCAGGTCGAGCAGGGCCGCCACCCGCGGCATCAGATTCTTGCCGAAGGTGGTGGCCGGCGCCAGCAGGTGCCGGTAGCCGCCCGCCAGGCTGGCCACCAGGGCGGCGCCGGGCTCCGCCAACTGGTGTTCATGGTCATCGTGATCCGCCAGCAGCACCTTGCGCACACCGAGCCGACTGCCGGTCTCGGCCACCGGCCGGCAGCCCTTGCCCATCACCAGCAGATCCATATCCGCCCCCAGCCGGCCCGCCGCTCCCAGCAGGTTCAGGGTGGCCGGTTTCAAGGATCCGTTGTCGTGTTCCGCTATCACCAGGGTCGTCATCAGATCACCTTTGCCTCGTTCTTGAGTTTGTCCACCAGTTCGGCCACGTCGGCCACCTTGATGCCGGCCTTGCGCACCGGCGGCGGCGTCACCTTGAGCACCCGGGAATGAACCCTGGGCACGACCCCAAGCGCACCCGGAGTCAGGGTCTCCAGGGGTTTCTGCCTGGCCTTCATGATATTGGGCAGGGAAGCATAGCGCGGCTCGTTGAGCCGCAGGTCGGTGGTCACCACCGCCGGCAGGGCCAGCGCCAGGGTCTGCAGGCCGCCGTCCACCTCCCGGGTGACCAGGAGTTCGTCGTCCGCCAGTTCGATGCGGGAGGCGAAGGTTCCCTGGGGCCAGCCGGTGAGCGCCGCCAGCATCTGCCCCACCTGGTTATTGTCGGTATCGATGGACTGCTTGCCGAGCAGCACCAGCCCGGGTTGCTCCCGCTCGCACAAGCTGGCCAGCAGCTTGGCCACGGTGAGCGGTTCGGGAGCCGCGTCGTTCTGCACCAGCACCGCCCTGTCCGCCCCCAGCGCCAACGCCGTGCGCAGCTGCTCCTGAGCCGCAGCGGGGCCGACGGAGACGGCGACGATCTCCGACACCCAGCCTTTTTCCTTCATCCGCACCGCCTCTTCCACCGCGATTTCGCAGAAGGGGTTGGCCGCCATCTTGACGTTGGCCAGATCCACGTCGCTCTGATCCGCCCTGACCCTGACCTTGACGTGGTAGTCAACCACCCGTTTTATCGTGACCAGTACCTTCATGCCTGCCCCCGGTTCTGTGGGATTCGAGTTAATACTAATCCATCCCCGGCGATCCTGCCGCCCGGGATTTGTTAAATACCGCAACCAATACAATACTTTAGCCATGTGTCCCAGGGGCGGAGCCGGAATATGGAAAGGGAATCGATGGAATTTGACGTGGTCATAGTGGGCGCCGGCCCGGCCGGCCTGAGCGCCGCCTGCCGACTGATGCAAGAGGCCGCAGCCCGGGATCTGACCCTGAGCGTCTGCCTGGTGGAAAAAGGCGCCGAGGTGGGTGCCCATATCCTCTCTGGCGCCCTGCTGGAGCCCCGGGCCCTGGACGAGCTCTTTCCCGATTGGCAGGAACGGGGCGCCCCCGTGCACACCCCGGTCACCGACGACCGGCTCTATATGCTGACCAGCGAACGGGGCGGCCTGGAACTGCCCCCCGCCCTGGTCCCCTCCCCCCTGCACAACCGGGGCAACTACATAGTCAGCCTCGGCAACCTGTGCCGCTGGCTGGCGGCCCAGGCCGAACAGCTGGGCGTGGCCATCTTTCCCGGCTTCGCCGCCCAGGCGCCGCTCTACGCGGAAGATGGCGCCGTGTGCGGCATCCTGACCGGCGATATGGGGCTGGCGGCGGACGGCCACCCCAAGGCCGGCCATGTGCCGGGCATGGCGCTGCGCGCCAGGTACACCCTGTTCGCCGAGGGCTGCCGTGGCCATATCGGCAAGGAGCTGATCGCCCGCTTCGGCCTGGACCAGGGCCGGGATCCCCAACATTACGCCATCGGCATCAAGGAGCTGTGGCAGCTCGACCCCGCCCGCCACCGGCCAGGCCTGGTGCTGCACGGCGCCGGCTGGCCGCTCGAGGAAGACAGCGGCGGCGGCTTCTTCCTCTACCACGGCGACGACGGCCAGGCGGCGGTGGGGCTTATCGTGGATCTCAACTACCGCAATCCCCACCTCAGCCCCTTCGACGAATTCCAGCGGCTCAAGCACCACCCGCTGCTGGCCCGCCATCTGTACGACGGCAAGCGGCTGGCCTACGGCGCCCGGGCCATCACCAAGGGCGGCCTGAACTCGCTGCCTCGCATGGTGATGCCCGGCGCCCTGCTGCTGGGCTGCGACGCCGGCACCCTCAACGGCGCCAAGATCAAGGGCATCCACACCGCCATGAAGTCCGGCATGCTGGCCGCCGAGACGGTGGCTCAGGCCCTGGCGGCGGGGGAGCCCGGGGGACGGGAACTCGACGCATTCGACTCCGCTCTCCGGGATTCCTGGCTCCACCTGGAACTGGAGCAGGGACGCAATTTCATTCCCGCCCTGCATCGGCTGGGGCCCTGGCTGGGAGGCGCCTTCAACTACCTCAATCACAACTGGCTGGGAGGCAGGCTCCCCCTCACCCTGCATGACAAGATGCCGGATCACGCCACCCTGCGTCCGGCGGCGAAGAGCCGCAAACCGGATTACCCGAAGCCGGACGGTCGGCTTTCCTTCGACAAGCTGTCGTCGGTTTACCTGGCCAACACCGGCCACGACGAGGACCAGCCCTGCCACCTGCAGCTCCTGGATCCGGAAATTCCCCTGCGGGACAACCTGCCCCGCTACGACGAGCCGGCCCAGCGCTATTGCCCGGCGGGGGTCTACGAGGTGGTGGAGCAGGAAGGCGAACCCCGCTTCCTGATCAACGCCGCCAACTGTGTGCACTGCAAAACCTGCGACATCAAGGATCCGGCCCAGAATATCCGCTGGGTGCCGCCGGAAGGGGGCTGCGGCCCCAACTACCCTGATATGTAGCCATAAAAAAACCCCGAAGGCAGTGATTCCATGACCGAGGAGAATCAGTGCGTTCAGGGATATGGCAGTGGTTATTATCGTTTTATTATTCGCTCTGTTAACGCAGGCAGGCACGTCCGTTGCTGTGCGTTGCAAAAAACATTACCTCCGCCGGGCCATTCAGACAAGCTAGACTTTAGTCCTACAGGCGGAGACCGCCGTCCATTTCCAGCATCCGTCCGTGGAAGTAATCGTTCTGAATGACGTACTGCAGGCTGTGTACCAGCTCTTCAACCTGCGCCAGGCGTCCCAAAGGAATATTGCGGGTGATGCGTTCCATCGCCTCGGGCTTCATCTGGGCAGTCATGGCGGTGGCGATCACCCCGGGGGCGATGCCCGCCACCCGGATACCGTAGCGGCTGAGCTCCCCGGCCCAGCACACCACCAGGGCCGCCACCCCCGCCTTGGTGGCGGAGTAGTTGCTCTGGCCCCGGTTGCCGGCCCGCGCCACCGAGGAGATATTGACGATAAGGCCGCCCTCGCCCCGCTCGGCCATGATGGCCGCCGCCTCGCGGCCACACAGGAAGGTGCCGGTGAGGTTGACGTCCACCACCTGCTGCCACTGTTGCAGGCTCATCCTGCCGGCAGGTTTGCCCTCCACCAACTTGACCAGTAGGGCGTCGCGCATCAGGCCGGCGTTGTTGACCAGCACATCCAGCCCACCCAGTTCCCGCACGATATGGCCGAAGCTGTCCGCCACCTGCCGCTCGTCGGCGATATCGCACAGGTGCACCGCCACCCGGGCGCCGGTGGCGGCCACCATCTCGCCGCTTTTGGCCAGATCCTGCTCGTTGTTGTCGATCAGCGCCAGCATGGCGCCCTGGCGCGCCAGCTGCCGGGCCATGGCCTGCCCCAGCCCCCGGCCGGCACCGGTGATCACCACCACCTTGCCCCTGATATCCATGGTCATTCGCCCCCTTCCCGCAGTTGGAACATCCGGAACAGGCTGGAAAAGTCGAAACCGCCGTGACCCGCCACCTGGTGTAGGTTGAACAAGGCCTTGGCCGCAGCACCCATGGGTACCGGCGAGCCGCTGTCCCGGCTGAGCTCCATGGCGATGTTCAGATCCTTGCACATCAGGTTGACCTGAAAGCCTCCCTGATAGCCCCGGGCAGCGGGCACATGTTCCATCACCCCCGGCACCGGGTTGTAGAGCTGCAACGCCCAGTTGTTGCCCGAGCTTTGCTTGATGATCTCCGATAGCACCTTGGGATCCAGGCCGTTGTTAATGCCCATATTGAGCGCCTCGCAGGTGCCCGCCATCAGCACCGCCAGCAGCATGTTGTTGCAGGCCTTGGCTATCTGACCGGCGCCGTGGGGACCGGCGTGGAACACGTTCTTGCCCATTTGGCACAGTACCGGCTCGGCCCGGGCGAATTGAGCCCCGCTGCCGCCGACGATAAAGGTGAGGGTGCCGGCCTGGGCCCCGGCTACACCGCCGGACACGGGCGCGTCGATAAAATCCAGGCCATGGGCCGCGGCCCGCCGGGCCGTGGCCTTGGCGGTGGCCGCATCGATGGTGGAACAGTCGATCACCAGGGTGCCCGGCGCCATCCGCTCGAACAGGGGATCCGGGCCCGTCGCATAGAGCTCCTCCACCTGGCGGCCGCTTTGCAGCATGGAGATCACCACCTGCGCGTGTTTCACCACCTCGGTGGCGCTGGTTTCCGGAATGCAGCCGGTGCCGGCGGCCCGACTGACTGCCTCGGGCTGCAGATCGAACACCTGTACCCTGTGCCCGGCCTTGACCAAGTTGGCAGCCATGGGGCTGCCCATATTACCTAAACCGATGAATGCGATGGTTGCCATGGTGCTTGCCTCCGTTACAGATCCTGCAATGGGCTCCGGTGCCAGGGAGTGTCGAACAGGGCAGCCAGCAGCGCCTCGTCCACCTCAGCCAGAGTCCCGAAAGTCCAGTCGGGGTTGTTGTCCTTGTCGATAAGCCGGGCCCGCACTCCTTCGGCGAACTCCCGATACCGGCAGAGTTGCACCGACAGCGCCAGCTCCCGACGAAATACCTCGGCCAGGGAACTGTGCCGGCAGCGGCGCAGTTGCTCCGCTATCACCCGGATAGCCAGCGGACTGCCCGCCGCCAGGCTCTGTCGGGCCCGTTCGAACCAGGGAGAGCCGAAATCCGCCTCGAGGATGGCGGCCACCCTATCCGCCAGGCAGTCCCGGTCCATCAGCCGGCGGATGGCGTCCTGGTGCTCCCGCAGGGGCGAGGGCTGATCGGCGAAGACGTCATACGAGGCTGCTTCCAGTTGCTGCAGCACCCGACCGACGGCCGCCGCGGGATCCTGCCAGTCGGCCAGCTCCCGCAGGCGGGACAGCAGCTCGGCCCTTAGGCTTGTCGCTATGGTCCTGTTGGCCAACCCCAGCCAGTGGCTGTCGCTGGCGTTGAGCTGGCAGCCGGTGAGGGCGATAAATTCACCCAGCCCCGGTGGCAGGCGGTTGAGAAACCAGCTGCCGCCCACGTCCGGATAAAGGGCGATGGTCACCTCCGGCATCGCCAGCCGGCTGCTTTCGGTGACGATGCGCTGCTGGCTGCCGTTGAACAGTCCCAGGCCGCCGCCCATGACGATGCCGCCACCCCAGCAGATCACCGGCTTGGGGTAGCGATGCAACGAATAATCCAGCCGGTATTCCTGCTCGAAAAAGCGCGCCGCCGGCTCAGGCACGGGCCCCAGGCCCAGGTCGTCCAGGGGGCCAAGTTCCCGGGCCGAGGTGATGGCCCGGTACAGCCCCACCACATCGCCGCCGGCGCAGAAGGCCCTGCTGCCTTCGCCTTCCAGCAGCACCGCCACCAGCCCCTCGTCCCGCCGCCAGGCGGCAAGCTGGGGCAGCATCCGTTCTATCATCTCCAGGCTCAGGGCATTGAGACTGCGCGGGTTGTCGAGCACCAGCCGGCCGATACGCCGGCCACCGCCCGTGGCATGCTCTTCGATTATCAGGCTCATTCAGTTTCCTTAGCGGTTGCGCCATTGAGGCGGGCGTTTGTCCAGGAAGGCGTTGACCCCTTCTCGCTGATCCTCGGTGTCGAACAAGTCCACGAATTCCTCCCGCTCCCGGATATAGCCCTGCTCCAGGGGGCGGTAGCGGGCCGACTGGATCAGCCGCTTGCAGGCGGCCAGTGAGGAGGGACTCTGCTGCTCCGCCTGGCGGGCCAGCGCCAGAGCCCGGTTCAGGGCCTCCCCTTGTGGCACCACCTCTTCCACCAGGCCGATGGCCAGGGCCCGCTCGGCATCCAGCCGTTCACCGCAGAGGATGATGCGCTTGGCCCAGCCCTCGCCCACCAGCCAGGTCAGGTTCTGGGTGCCGCCGGCGCAGGGCAGCAGCCCCACCTTGGCCTCGGGCAGGGCCATCACCGCCTGCCGGCCGGCCACACGCAGATCGCAGGCCAGGGCCGCCTCCAGGCCGCCACCCATGGCGTAGCCGTCGATGGCGGCGATGGACAGGCCGCGAAACCGGCTCAGGGCCTCGAAGGCCTCGCCGAAGCGCCGCGCCATCTCCCGCGCCACCGCCCTGTCGCCGTCGGCGAACAGCTTGAGATCGGCCCCGGCGGAAAAGAACCTGTCCCCCGCCCCGGTCAGCACCAGGCTCCAGATCTCCCGGTCGGCGTTCAGTTGCGCCACCAGCTCGGCCAGGGCCGAGAGGCTTGCCGCCGTCCAGGTATTGGCGGGGGGGTTGTCCATGGTCAGGATGGCGACATGGCCTTGTTGTTCAAAACGAATAGCGGTGGTCATGGCTGCACCTCTCTATGACTATGGCCCGTGGTGATAGATAGAGCGTCGGGAACAGCTATGACGCAGACGCCGCCCATGCTCAAAAGGAGAACACAGGGGGCCGAAGAGCCGACCGTGACATGCCAGGGATGGCATGTCCGAGCCCACATGGACGTACTTGTAGCGTGTCGGCGTAGCGGTCCCCTTTGGTCTCCTTCGCCCATATCACAGACGACACCATCGAACTGACACACAAGCTCAAGATCCCTCTGCAAACTCATCACAGCTCCCCGCAGCCTTCCGCCAGTACCCGGCGGGCGATCAGCAGCCGCATGATTTCGTTGGTGCCCTCCAGGATGCGATGTACCCGGGTATCCCTCAGGTAACGCTCGAGTGGGTATTCACGGATATAACCGTAGCCGCCGTACAGCTGCAGCGCCTGATCGCACACCTTGAAGCCGGCGTCGGTGGCGAAGCGCTTGGCCATGGCACAGTAGGTGGTGGCATCCGGGTGACCCGCGTCCAGCCGACTCGCCGCCAGCCGCACCAGTTGGCGCGCCGCCACCAGCTCGGTGGCCATGTCGGCAATGCTGAACTGCAACGCCTGGAATTCGGCCAGTTTGCGGCCGAACTGGCTGCGCTCCTGCAGGTACTGGCACGCCTTGTTGAGGGCCTGCTGGGCGGTGCCCACCGAACAGCTGGCGATATTGATGCGCCCCCCGTCCAGCCCCTTCATCGCCAGCTTGAAACCCTCTCCCTCCGCCCCCAGCCGCTGGCCGGCGGGCACCCGTACCCGCTCGAAGGTGACGCTGCGGGTGGGCTGGCTGTTCCAGCCCATCTTGTCCTCGGGGCGGCCGTAGACGATGCCGGGGCTGCCGGCGTCCAGGGCGAAGGCGGAGATACCGCCCGCGCCCTCGCCGCCGGTACGGGCCATCACCACCAGCACCTGGGTACTGCCGGCGCCGGAGATAAACATCTTGCTGCCGTTCAGCTCATACTGGTCGCCGTCGCGGCGGGCGCTGGTCCTGAGGGCGGCGGCGTCGGAGCCGGCGTTGGGCTCGGTCAGGCAGTAGGAGCCGAGCAGCCGTCCACTGACCAGCCCCTCGCCCCAACGTGCCCAGGTTTCTTCACTGCCGGCGCTGGCCACCATCCAGGTCACCATGTTGTGGATGGTGAGGAAGGCGGTGGTGGAAGTGCAGCCCATGGCCAGACGCTCGAAGATGATGCTGGCGTCGAGCCGGCTCAGCCCCAGGCCGCCGGCGGACTCGGGGGTATAGAGGGCGCAAAGCCCCAGCCCACCCGCCTTGTGCAGTGTCTCGACCGGGAAGTGGTGGTCCCGGTCCCAGTCGGCGGCGTGGGGCTCCAGCTCGTTGCGGGCAAAGTCGTCGGCCAGGGCCGCAAAGGCCCGCTGTTCGTCGCTCAGTTCAAAGTCCATGCAAGCTCCCTCCGGTCGCGTGTATGTGTTATGTCTATCTCTTGGCCTCGCGTTTTTGTTGCCTTTTGATAAAGCGAGCCGTCAGCCAAAGGGCACTACTCCTCCGGCACGCCGTGAACCCATCCTTGGGGGCCTCCGCCGACCGTCACATGCCAGGGGGCGCGAAGCGCCTTGCACCGGAGGTATCCGCGACATTCGGCATGGGCCGAGCGTCACAGGGATGTGCTTGCAGCGTCTCGGCGGAGGTGGCCCTGTTGCCTCATTTCTACGCTCAGGCAGAAAGCCGGACTGGAGAGCAAAGTCCTGGCTGGCAGTCGACTGCTTGCGATTCATCACTTTCATTTCAGATGAATCGACATATTGGGCCCCGCCACCGCCTCGTCCTCGAACCAGCGGGCGGTAACGGTCTTGGTTTCGGTGTAAAACCGCACCGCCTGCTTGCCGTAGGCGTGCAGGTCGCCGTAGAAGGAGCGGCGCCAGCCGGTGAAGGAAAAAAAGGGCAGCGGCACCGGTATGGGTACGTTGATGCCCACCTGACCCACCCGGATCTCGTGCTGGTATTTGCGCGCCGCCGCGCCCGAGGCGGTGAAAATGGAGGTGCCGTTGCCGTAGGGGTTGGCGTTGACCAGATTGATGGCCTCATCCAGGCTGTCCGCTTCCATCAGCAACAGCACGGGGCCGAAGATCTCCTCCCGGTAGAGGGCCATCTCGGGGGTTACGCCGCGGAACAGGGTGGGCCCCACCCAGTTGCCGTGGGGATAGCCGTCCACCGTGCAGCCGCTGCCATCGAGCAGGCATTCGGCGCCTTCGGCCTTGCCCCCGGCGATCAACCGCAGCACCCGCTCCCGGGCCGCTTGGCTTATCAGCGGGCCGTAGCCGGCGTCGGGGTCGTCCCAGGCTCCGGGCCGCACCCGGGCCATGGCGTCTTTCAGCTCCGGGATCCATTC
Organism: Zobellella sp. DQSA1; assembly: GCF_041950555.1. Classification (GTDB taxonomy): domain Bacteria; phylum Pseudomonadota; class Gammaproteobacteria; order Enterobacterales; family Aeromonadaceae; genus Oceanimonas. The sequence continues at coordinate 748,226 of NZ_CP169531.1, read as the reverse complement.
CCTGGCCTCCCCCACCAGCACCGCGACCGATATCGCCATGCAGCGCTGGCCGGCGGCGCCCACCGAGGAGCCCACCAGATTGTTGATCACCTGCTGTTTGTTGGCATCGGGCAGCACCACCATGTGGTTCTTGGCGCCGGCGAAGGCCTGCACCCGTTTCAGGTGGGCGGTGCCGGTCTGGTAGATATGCTGGCCGGCAGCCACCGAGCCGACGAAGGAAATGGCGCACACCTCGGGGTGCACCAGCAGTTGGTCCACCACCTCCTTGCCGCCGTGCACCACCTGCAGCAGGCCGTCGGGGGCACCGGCCTGCCTGAACAGCTCGGCCAGCCGCATGGCCGCCAGGGGATCCTGCTCCGACGGCTTGAGCACGAAGGTATTGCCGCAGGCGATGGCGAGCGGAAACATCCACAGCGGGATCATGGCCGGAAAATTGAAGGGGGTGATGCCGACGCAGACCCCCAGCGGCTGGGTGAAGCTGTAGCAGTCCACACCCCGGGCCACGTTTTCCTGGGTCTCACCCATGCTGAGGGCAGCGATGTTGGCGGCCTGCTCCACCACCTCGATGCCCCGCCACACGTCGCCCCTGGCGTCCTCGAAGGTCTTGCCGGTGTCCTTGCAGAGCAGGCGGGCGATGTCGTCGTGGTGTTCCTTCAGCAGCGCCTGGTAACGCAGCATCAGCCGGGCCCGCTCCGGCACCGGCACTTCCCGCCATTCGACGAAGGCCCTGCTCGCCGCCGCCACCGCCGCCGCCACCTCCTCGGGCGTGGCGCAGGGCAGGCGGGCGATGATCTCCTGGGTAGCCGGGTTGCTTACCTCCAGCCACTCCTGGGTACGGCTTTGCACCATATTGCCGCCGATCAGCAGCGGTACCTGGTATGCCATTTTCCTGTCCTCCTAGAGCAATTCCACCGCCACCGCCGTGGCTTCGCCACCGCCGATGCACAGGGCCGCCACCCCCCGTCTGAGCCCGCGACGGCGCAGGGCGTACAGCAGGGTGACGAGGATGCGGGCACCGCTGGCGCCGATGGGATGGCCCAGGGCGCAGGCGCCGCCGTTGACGTTGACCCGCGCCGGGTCCAGCCCCAGCTCGCGGATGGCCAGCAGGGCGACCACCGCGAAGGCCTCGTTGATCTCGAACAGATCCACCTCGCTGGCCTGCCAACCGAGCCTGTCCAGCAATTTGTTGATAGCTCCGATTGGCGCCAAGGTGAACTCGGCGGGCAGCTGGGCGTGGGTTGCATGGGCCAGCACCCGGGCCAAGGGCCTGAGGCCGAGCGCCGCCGCCTGCTCGGCGGTGGTCACCACCAGGGCGGCGGCACCGTCGGAGATGGAACTGGAATTGGCGGCGGTAATGGTGCCGTCCTTGGCGAAGGCGGGCTTGAGGGTACGGATCTTGTCGGGCCGGGCCTTGCCCGGCTGCTCGTCGGTATCCACCTGTCGACTGCCCTGGCGTACCGTCACCTCGACCGGTACGATTTCCCCGGCGAAATCCCCTTCGGCGATGGCCCTTTGAGCCCGGGTCAGGGAGGCGATGGCGAAGTCGTCCATCGCCTCCCGGCCGATGCCGGACTTATCCGCCGTCCGCTGGGCGAAGCTGCCCATCAGGCCGCCCTCGTAGGCGTCTTCCAGGCCGTCGAAAAACATGTGATCCAGCAACTGGCCGTGGCCCATGCGCAGCCCCGCCCGCGCCTTGGGCAACAGGTAGGGCGCCAGGCTCATGCTCTCCATGCCGCCCGCCACCATCACCGAGGCAGAACCCGCCAGCAGTTGATCATGGGCCAGCATCAGCGCCTTCATGCCCGACCCGCACATCTTGTTGACCGTGGTGCAACCGACGGACACCGGCAACCCGGCCCCCAGCGCCGCCTGCCGGGCCGGCGCCTGGCCCTGGCCGGCGGGCAATACGCAGCCCATCACCACCTCATCCACCCGCTCATTCGGCACCCCGGCCCTGCTCAGGGCGGCCTCGATGGCCACTGCCCCCAACCTGGACGCCGGCACGGCGCCGAAGTCCCCCAGCAGGGCCCCCATGGGGGTCCGGGCCGCACCCACTATCACTATCTCGCTCTTTGCCATGGTGGCTCCATCTGCCGCAGGCCAGTGATGAGGCAAAGGCGATAAAAGGAAGCAACCAAGCCGACCGTGGCATGCCAGGGATGGCATGTCCGAGCCTACATGGACGTACTTGTGGCGTGTCGGCGTGTCGTTCCTTTTATCGCCCTGCACCCAATCATCAGTGGCAACCTAAAAATCGTTGTCCATTCAAGCTTAGCCGACCCCCAACAGTCCCATAACAACTATAGTTAATTCAGCAATATTGGTAGCAAACGAGCCCAACATCTCCATCACCGAGGAGGAACCCATGGCCCCCTATCCGCAACTGAACTTCGGTCTGGGCGAGACCCTGGACCTGCTGCGCGATCAGGTCGCCGCCTTCGCCAGCCGGGAGATCGCCCCCCTGGCCGAGGCCATCGACCGGGACAATCGCTTTCCCGCCGAACTCTGGCCCAGGCTCGGCGCCATGGGCCTGTTCGGCATTACCGTGGCCGAACGCTACGGCGGCGTGAACATGGGCTACCTGGCCCAGGTGCTGGCGATGGAGGAAATCAGCCGGGCCTCGGCGGCGGTGGGCCTGTCCTACGGCGCCCACGCCAACCTCTGCGTCAACCAGATCCACCGCCACGGCAGCGAAGCGCAGAAAGCGCATTACCTGCCCAAACTGCTCAACGGCGAGCATATCGGGGCGCTGGCCATGTCCGAGCCCAATGCCGGCTCCGATGTGGTATCCATGCGGCTGTCCGCCCGGGCCGACGGCGATCACTTCGTGCTCGACGGCACCAAGATGTGGATCACCAACGGCCCCGACGCCCAGGTGTTCGTGGTGTACGCCAAGACGGAGCCCAAAGCCGGCGCCCGGGGCATCACCGCCTTTATCGTCGAGCGCGACACCCCCGGCTTCGGCCAGGCCCAGAAGCTCGACAAGCTCGGCATGCGCGGCTCCAACACCTGCGAGCTGGTGTTCCAGGACTGCCGGGTACCGGCGGACAATGTGCTCGGCATCCTGAACGGCGGGGTCGAGGTGCTGATGAGCGGGCTCGATTACGAGCGGCTGGTGCTGGCCGGCGGGCCGCTCGGCATCATGCAGGCGGCCATGGATCTGGTGGTGCCCTATGTGCGGGAGCGCAAGCAGTTCGGCCAGGCCATCGGCGACTTCCAACTGGTGCAGGGCAAGCTCGCCGACATGTACAGCCGCATGAACGCCGCCCGCAGCTACACCTATATGGTGGCCATGGCCGCGGACAGGGGAGAACTCGGGCGCAAGGACGCCGCCGGGGTGATACTGCTGGCGGCGGAAACCGCCACCCGGCTGGCGCTGGACGCCATCCAGCTGCTGGGCGGCAACGGCTATATCAACGAGTTCCCCGCCGGCCGCCTGCTGCGGGACGCCAAGCTGTACGAAATCGGCGCCGGCACCTCGGAAATCCGCCGTATGCTGATCGGCCGGGAACTGGTGCAGAACCGGTGAGGTGACCTATGGCACCAGGAGCCCACAAGGCGGACAAAGGGAACGACTCCGCCGACCGTCATATGCCAGGGGGCGAGAAGCGCCTTGCACCGCCGCCAGCATCGCGAAGCGATGATACGGCGGTTTCCGCGACATCCAGCATGTGCGAGCGTACATGGATGTATTCACAGCGTGTCGGTGGAGTTGGCCCTTTGGCCGACTCGCCTCGAGCGCAACAACCACTGTTGGAACCAGCCATGACCATACTGACCAGCCAGATCAAGCCCGAGTCGGAAGAGTTCCGGGCCAATCACAGCGCCATGGCCGCCGAGGTGGCGGCGCTGCGCGAGCTGGTGGCCGGCATCGAAGCGGGCGGCGACAACGCCAGCCGCCAGCGCCACCGACAGCGGGGCAAGCTGCTGGCCAGGGAGCGCATCCGCCGCTTGCTGGACCCGGGCGCCCCCTTCTTGGAGCTGTCCCAGCTCGCCGCCCATCGGGTCTACGACGAGGCGGTGCCGGCGGCGGGGCTGGTGGCCGGCATCGGCCGGATCGGCGGGGTGGAGTGCATGCTGGTGGCCAACGACGCCACCGTCAAGGGCGGCACCTACTACCCGCTCACGGTCAAGAAGCACCTGCGTGCCCAGGCCATCGCCGAACGCTGCCGGCTGCCCTGCCTCTACCTGGTGGATTCCGGCGGCGCCCACCTGCCCAGCCAGGACCAGGTGTTCCCGGATCGGGACCACTTCGGCCGCATCTTCTTCAACCAGGCGCGGATGTCCGCCGCCGGCATCCCCCAGTTGGCGGTCGTGATGGGGCTGTGCACCGCCGGCGGCGCCTATGTGCCGGCCATGGCGGACGAGTCCATCATAGTGCGCGGCCAGGGCACCATCTTCCTCGGTGGTCCGCCCCTGGTACGGGCTGCCACCGGCGAGGTGGTCAGCGCCGAGGATCTGGGCGGGGCCGAGGTGCACACCCGCGTCTCCGGGGTGGCGGATCATATCGCCGAGGACGACGCCCACGCCCTGCACCTGGCCCGCCGGCTGGTCGCCAACCTCAACCGGCCGCCGCTACCGGCCCCGCCCCACCCGCCGCTGCCGCCCCGCTACCCGGCCGAGGAGCTGTACGGCATCGTCGGCACCGATCTGCGCAAGGCCTTCGAGGTGCGCGAGGTCATCGCCCGGCTGGTGGACGACTCGGCCTTCGACGAGTTCAAACGCGACTTCGGCCCCACCCTGGTCACCGGCTTCGCCCGGCTGCACGGCTACCCGGTGGGCATACTGGCCAACAACGGCGTGCTGTTCAGCGAATCGGCCCAGAAGGGGGCGCATTTCATCGAGCTGTGCTGCCAACGCCGCATTCCCCTGCTGTTTTTGCAGAACATCACCGGCTTTATGGTAGGCAGGAAATACGAGGCCGAGGGCATCGCCAAGCACGGTGCCAAGCTGGTGATGGCGGTGGCCTGCGCCAACGTACCCAAGGTGACCCTGATCATCGGCGGCAGCTTCGGCGCCGGCAACTACGGCATGTGCGGCCGGGCCTATGATCCCGACTTTCTGTGGATCTGGCCCAACGCCCGCATCTCGGTGATGGGGGGCGAGCAGGCCGCCGGTGTGCTCGCCAGGGTGCGACGAGATGCCAAGGAAAAGGCCGGTGAATCCTGGAGCACCGAGGACGAAGCCGCCTTCAAGGCGCCCATCGTCGAGCGCTACGAGCGCCAGGGCCACCCCTGGTACGCCAGTGCCCGGCTGTGGGACGACGGCGTGATCGATCCCAAGGACAGCCGCGCCGTGCTGGCCATGAGCCTGGCCCTGGCCCTGAACCGCCCCATGGACGAGCCCCGCTTCGGGGTGTTCCGCATGTGAGGATGAGCCATGAGCGAGCCCCTGTTGCTGCAAACCTCCCTTCCCGGTGTCTGGGAGCTGGTGCTGAACCGGCCCGAACGCCGCAACGCCTTCGACGATGAACTGATCGCCGCCATGAACACCGGGCTGGAGCAGGCCGCCCGCCTGCCCGGGTTGCGGCTGCTGGTGCTGCGCGCCAATGGCAGGCACTTCAGCGCCGGCGCAGATCTGGCGTGGATGCGTCGGGCGGCGAGCCTGAGCGAGGCGGCCAACCTGGCCGATGCCCAAGCCCTGGCACGGCTGCTGTGGCGGCTCGACCATTTCCCCCGGCCCACCCTGGCCCTGGTGCAGGGATCGGCCTATGGCGGCGCCCTGGGGCTGGTCGCCTGCTGTGATCTGGCGGTGGCCGCCGACGACGCCCGCTTCTGCCTGAGCGAGGTGCGGCTGGGACTCATTCCCGCCACCATCGCCCCCTATGTGCTACGCGCCCTGGGGCCACGCCAGGCCCGGCGCTATATGCTGACCGCCGAAGTGATGGACGCAAGCCGGGCGGAGCAACTCGGCTTGGTGCACCTGCGGGCCGGACCCGGCCAGTCCCTGGACGAGGCCGCCGCCCCGCTGATCGCGGCGCTTAAGCGCAACGGCCCGGCGGCGCAGGCCGCGGCCAAGCAACTCATCAATGACTACGCCGGCTGCCCCCTCGACGAGACGTTGCGGCTCGACAGCGCCCGTCGGATAGCACGGATTCGGGTAACGAGCGAGGCCCGGGAAGGGCTCGCCGCCTTTCTCGACAAGCGGCCGCCGGCCTGGGAGGACGAGGATGTTCACTAAGCTGCTGGTCGCCAACCGGGGCGAAATCGCCTGCCGCATCATCCGCACCGCCCACCGGCTCGGCATCGACTGCGTGGCGGTCTACTCCGACGCCGACCGCCACGCCCGCCATGTGGCACTGGCCGACGAGGCCTGGCACCTGGGCCCGGCGCCGGCGGCCCAGAGCTACCTGAACCAACCCCGGCTGCTGGCCATCGCCCGGGCCTGTGGCGCCCAGGCGGTGCACCCGGGCTACGGTTTCCTGTCGGAAAACGCCGACTTCGCCCGAGCCTGCGCCGCCGCCGGCCTGGTCTTCGTCGGCCCGCCCGCCGAGGCCATCGCCGCCATGGGCTCCAAGTCCGCCGCCAAGGCGCTGATGGAAACCGCCGGGGTGCCGGTGGTGCCCGGCTACCATGGCCCGGAGCAGTCCCCGGAGCGGCTGCGGCAAGAAGCCGGGCGCTGCGGCTTTCCGCTGCTGCTGAAGGCGGTGGCCGGCGGCGGCGGCAAGGGCATGCGCGTCGTGCACACCCCCAACGAGTTCGACGAGGCCCTGGCCGCGGCCCGGCGCGAGGCCCTGGCCGCCTTCGGCGACGACGCCATGCTGCTGGAACGCTACCTGCCCAGGGCCCGCCACGTGGAGGTACAGGTGTTCTGCGACCGGTTCGGTCATGGCCTCTATCTGGCCGAGCGGGACTGCTCGGTGCAACGCCGCCACCAGAAGGTGCTGGAGGAGGCCCCCGCCCCCAATCTCGCCCCCGAAACCCGGGTGGCCATGGGCGAGGCGGCGGTGCGCGCCGCCCTGGCCATCGACTATGAAGGGGCCGGCACCGTCGAGTTTCTCTACCAGGAAGACGGCCGCTTCTATTTTATGGAGATGAACACCCGGCTGCAGGTGGAGCATCCGGTCACCGAGCTGGTCACCGGCCTGGATCTGGTAGAATGGCAACTGCGGGTGGCGGCGGGCGAGCCGCTGCCGCTGACCCAGGAGCAGGTGACCGTCCGCGGCCACGCCATCGAGGCGCGAGTCTACGCCGAACACGCCGACCAGGGTTTCCTGCCCGCCGCCGGCCCCCTGCACTACCTGCGCGAACCGGCCACCGGCCCTCAGGTGCGGCTGGATACCGGGGTACGCGAAGGCGACGAGGTGGGCATCCACTACGATCCCCTGATAGCCAAGCTGATCGTCTGGGATCACAGCCGCGAGCTGGCCCTGCACCGGCTGGCCCGGGCCCTGGCCCAGTACCGCATCGGCGGGGTCAGGACCAACCTGCGCTTTCTGCACGCCCTGGCGGGCTCGGCGCCGCTGCTCGCCGCCGAGCTGCACACCGGCTTTATCGAGCAGCACCCTGAATTGCTCTTTGCCCCGTCCGCCCTGTCCCCCTCCCGGGTGCTGACCCTGGCCGCCGCCTGCTGGCTGGAGCTGGAGCCGAACGACGAGAGCGCTCCCTTCGCCGGCCACTCGGGCTGGTGGCTCAACCTGCCGACACGACGCCAACTGGAGCTGGAATACGGCGGGGAGCGGCACCAAGTGGTGCTGGAGGCCGAAGACGATGGCTGGCGGGTGGAGGTCGATGCCCATTGCCACCGCATCCGCACCCGCCTCGACGGCGACCGGCTGCAGGCGGAACTGGACGACGAGCCCCTGGCCTGCCACTGCGCCCGCCACGCCGACTGGCTGTGGCTGTTCCACCGGGGTGAGCGCCACGATCTGCGCCTGGCTCCCCTCGAAGTTGCCCGGTACCAGGGCGGGCACCAGGCCGGCCTCAGGGCCCCCATGCCCGGGCTCATCGGCCAACTGCAGGTGGCGGTGGGCGACACCGTCGCCGCCGGCCAGCCCCTGCTGGTGCTGGAGGCGATGAAGATGGAGCATCCCCTGCGTGCACCCGCCGCCGGGCGAGTGGCGGAGATCCGCTGCCGGGAAGGCGACCAGGTGGGCGAAGGGGATGAACTGCTGCGGCTGGAGAAAGAGGATGGATAGGGTCAGGCTGGTGGAGGTGGGCCCGCGGGACGGGCTGCAGAACGAGGCCGCCCAAGTATCCACCGAGATCAAGATAGCGCTGGTCGAGCGGCTGGCCGACTGCGGCCTGCAACACATAGAGGCGGCCAGCTTCGTCTCACCCAAATGGGTACCCCAGATGGCCGACGGCGCCGCCGTGCTGGCCGGTATCCGCCGCCAGGCCGGGGTGATCTACTCCGCACTCGTTCCCAACCTCAGGGGGCTGGAAGCCGCCCTGGCCGCCGGCGCCGACGAGGTGGCGGTGTTCACCGCCGCCTCCGAGTCGTTCTGTCGGAAGAACATCAACTGCTCCATCAACCAGAGCCTGGCACGCTTCACCCCGGTGCTGGCAGAGGCCCGGGCCCGGCGGGTCCGGGTACGGGGCTATGTGTCCACCGTGCTCGGCTGCCCCTACGAGGGCGACATCAGTCCCGATGCCGTGGCCCGGGTGGCGGGGGCCCTGTACCGGATGGGCTGTGCCGAGATATCCCTCGGCGACACCATCGGCACCGGCACCCCGGGCAAGGCCAGGGCCATGCTGGCGGCGGTGCGCCGGCAAGTACCGATAGAGCGGCTCGCCGCCCACTTCCACGACACCTACGGCCAGGCCCTGGCCAACCTCTACGCCGTGCTGGAAGAGGGGCTGCGCATCGTCGACTGCTCGGTGGCGGGCCTGGGCGGTTGCCCCTATGCCAAGGGCGCCTCCGGCAACCTGGCCAGCGAAGAGGTGGTCTACCTGCTGCACGGCCTCGGCTTCAAGACGGGGGTGGATCTGGCCAGGCTGGTGGAAACGGGACACTGGATAAGCACACAACTGGGCCGGGAAAACGGCTCCAAGGTGGGCCGGGCCATGAATGGTTAGTCTGGCTGTTGTTTGTGGTAACCGTAGCAAAGAGACAACAGGGCCGACGCCACCAGGAGTGTAACGCTCTTAAAAAGGCGCCCGCGGGCGCCTTCAAGGTTCAGGGTCAAAACGGGATCAGCCGCGGATCTTCTGCAGTTCGGCCTGCAGTTCATCCCACAGTTCCTGACCCACTTCCTTGGCGATGCCCTGGTTGACCTCGGTCAGGCGCTCGCGCATGCGATCCACCTGGGCCGGGTCCAGCTCGTTCACTGCCATGCCCTTTTCCTTCAGCTCGGCCAGGGCCCAGGCGGCCTCTTCCCGGGTATCGGTGCGCTCGAAGTCGCGGGAGGCCGCGGCGGCCTGCTCGAGCACCTGGCGCTCGTCGTCGGACAGCTTGTCCCAGAACTTCTTGCTCACCAGCACTATCCAGGGGCTGTAGACGTGGTTGGTCACGGTCAGGTACTTCTGCACCTCGTAGAACTTGCTGGAGAGGATGGTGTTGTAGGGGTTCTCCTGGCCGTCCACGGTACGGGTTTCGAGCGCGGTGAACAGTTCGGAGAAGGCCATGGGCACGGCGTTGGCACCCAGCGCCCGGAAGCTGTCGAGGAAGACGTTGTTCTGCATCACCCGCAGGCGGATGCCGTCCATGTCTTCCAGGCTGGTCACCGGACGGCGACTGTTGGTCAGGTTGCGAAAGCCGTTCTCCCAGTAAACGAGACCGATCAGGCCCTTTTCTTCCAGTCTGGCCATCACCCGTTCTCCTACCGGGCCGTCGAGCACGGCGTCAGCCTCCTCGACGTTATTGAACAGGAAGGGGGTATCCCAGATGGCCATTTCCGGCACTATGCCCACCAGGGTGGCGGTGGAACCCACCATCATCTCCTGGGCGCCGCCCAGCAGGGCCTGCTGCATCTGCAGATCCGAGCCCAGGGTGGCAGCGCCGAAGGCACGCACCTTCATCTTGTCGCCGGACAACTTGCCCACCTCGGCGGCGAATTTCTGAGTGGCCCGGCCCTGGTTGGAGTCTTCATTCAGACCGTAGCCGAAACGGATCATCCGTGACTGGATGTCGGCCGCCATGGCGTTGGCGGACATCAGGCCGATCATGCCGGACAGTACAAGTGCTTTCAGTTTCATAACACACATCCCTATTGATTTGGTGGGGTCAGGACAGCCAGCTCAGTGGCCAGAGTACCAGCTGCGGGAACAGGATAAGCAGCGCCAGCAGCGTGAAATAGGCGACGATAAAGGGCATGACGCCCCGCACCACCGCTTCCATTTTCATGTTGCCCACGCCGGAGACCACGTTGAGCACGGTGCCCACCGGCGGGGTGATGAGTCCGATACAGCCGGACATGATGAAGATGAGGCCGAAGTACACCGGGTGAACCCCGGCGGCGGCGGCCATGGGCGCCAGCACCGGCGCCAGGATCAGGATGGCGGGGGTGAGATCCATCACCATGCCGATCACCAGCAGGAACAACACCACCAGCGCCATAAACAGCATGGGGCTGTCCAGCACCGGCGCGAACAGATCGATCAGCTGGCGCGGCAGATCCGCCAGGGTGATCATATAGGAGGACGCCATGGCGGCACCGGCCAGGAACATCACCACCGAGGTGGTCTTGGAGGCGTCCACCAGCACCTTGTACAGACCTTTCAGATCCAGCTCCCGGTACACCAGGGTGGTAATGATCAGCGCATAGACCGCCGCCACCACCGCCGCCTCGGTAGGCGTGAAGATGCCGCCGCGCAGGCCGCCGACGATGATCACCGGCAACAGCAGGGCCCAGATGCTGCGGCGCATGACCCGGCCGCGTTCCTTCCAGCCGGCCTTTTCCTCCACCGGCAGTTCCTTGCCGCGCACTATCCAGCCCCAGGCGAGGGCGATGGCCACCGCCATCATGATGCCGGGCGCAATGCCGGCCAGGAACAGCTGGCTGATGGAGGTGTTGGTGGTCACCCCGTAGATGATGAAAGGCATGGACGGCGGAATGATGGGGCCGATGATGCCGCCGGAAGCGATCAGGCCGCCACTGCTGCCGAGCGGGTAACCTTGGCGGCGCATCATCGGCAGCAACAGGGTGGCCAGGGCGGCGGTGTCGGCGATGGCCGAGCCGCTCATGGAGGCCAGCAGCACGGAGGCGCCGATAGCCACATAACCCAAACCGCCGCGCACATGGCCGAAATAGACCCGGGCCAGGTCCACGATGCGGCGCGACAGACCACCGGCGGTCATCAGCTCGCCGGCCAGCACGAAGAAGGGCACCGCCAACAGGGGGAAGTTATCGAAGCCGGCCTGCACGTTCTGCGCCAGCAACTGGGCGTCGAAGAAGTCGAGCTGGATCATCAGCGCCAGGGCGGTCAGCATCAGGGCGAAGGCGATGGGCACGCCGATGCTCATGGAGCTGAACAGTACCGCCAGAAAAATTGCGATCGACATGGTAGCTATCCTTACTTAACGCTATGAGTGGTAACGGCGCCGCAAGCCCCGCTGTGACGGCAGCGCAGATCCTGCCAGGCCTCGCGCAGCAGCAGCACCGCCATGCAGGCGGCCATGAAAAAGATGGCGGCGGCGGCCAGCCCCAGGGGGTAGCCCAGCACCGGGCTGCGGCTGTCGATACCCACCAGGATCTGGGCCCAGGCACCGAGGATCAGGTGATAAAGCGCCCAGCCGATCAGGCCTCGGCTCAGCCAGCGGCACAGCCGCTGCGCCGGCGCCGGCAGCCGGTCCACCACCAGATCGAAACGCAGGTGCTGATGGTCGACGGTGGCCAGCACGGCGCCGATGCACACCAGCCAGACAAACAGCAGGCGGGACAGCTCCTCGTAGCCGGCCAGGCCGGTGTTGAACATGTAGCGCATCACCACGTTCAGAAACACGGCGCACACCATGCCGAACATGCTGATGGCCAGCATGGCCTCCGCTGCACGGCGCAGCACAGACACGGGTTTATGGGACATATCCGCCATGGCGTTTTACTCCATTCCATTGTTCAGTGAAGTTACCAGTAACATGTTACGCGTAACCAATAGAAACAACAAAGCCCCAAGTGACGATAAAGTTAAAAAGTGGGACTAAGCTCAAAAAAACGCAAACCATAAAATCTTCATAAACAACCAAACAAAAAATATAAAATACTGATTTAAAACAATTTAAACTTACAAACTCACTTATTGCACCGCCATCTCCGGCCATATTGCCTGTTGTTGTCATTGTGTGTCAGCTCACATTTTAAAAAGTTACTGGTAACATGTTACCCGTAACCTGATACAGTAAGAGTCATTCACCCCAGGGCAAGATTACCAGTAGGGACAGAGGTCAAGCATGACTGGAGAAAGCATCATAGTGATGGGCGTTACCGCCTGCGGAAAATCGAGCGTGGGTGCCGCCCTGGCTCGGGCGCTGAGCGCCAAGTTTATCGACGGCGACGACCTGCACCCCAGGGCCAATATCCTCAAGATGGCCGAGGGCATCCCCCTCGATGACGAGGACAGGGTGCCCTGGCTGGAGCGGATCCGCGACGCGGTATTCAGCATCCGCCACAAGAGCGAGACCGGGGTCATCGTCTGCTCGGCGCTCAAACGTCATTATCGCGACAGCATCCGCGCCGGCAACGACCGGGTACGTTTCATCTTTCTCGACGGCGACTTCGAGCTGATCCTGGCCCGGCTGCGCCGGCGCAACGGCCACTTTATGCCCGAGTCCCTGCTGCAGAACCAGTTCGATGTGCTGGAGCGCCCCGGCGCCGACGAGCCGGACGTTACCTTCATCAGCATCGACGGCAACTTCGAGGACGTGGTCAACCGCGCCCTCGCCGCCATCAAAGGAGAAGCCCATGTCAACTGAACTCCACCCGATGATCGGCCGGGTTACCCGCCGTATCCTCGAGCGCAGCCGCGCGGTACGTGAAGGCTACCTGGCACAAATGCAGGCCCAGGCCGAGCAGGGCAAGCACAGATCCAGCCTGAGCTGCGGCAACCTGGCCCACGCGGTGGCCGCCTGCGGCCCGGATCAGAAACAGCGCATCCTCAACCTGACCAGCGCCAACCTGGCCATCGTCAACGCTTACAACGACATGCTGTCGGCGCACCAACCCTACGCCGGCTACCCGGAGCAGCTCAAGCGGGTGCTGGCGGAGCATGGCCACAGCGCCCAGGTGGCCGGCGGCGTGCCCGCCATGTGCGACGGCGTCACCCAGGGCCAGCCGGGCATGGACATGTCGCTGTTTTCCCGCGACGTCATCGCCCAGGCCACCGCCCTGTCGCTCAGCCACAACACCTTCGACGCCACCCTGCTGCTCGGCATCTGCGACAAGATTGCCCCGGGCCAGTTGATCGGCGCCCTCAGCTTCGGCCACCTGCCCACCGCCTTCGTGCCCGCCGGCCCCATGGCCACCGGCATCAGCAACGACGAAAAGGTCAAGGTACGCCAGCAATACGCCGCCGGTGAAGTGGGCAAGGAGGCGCTGCTGGAGATGGAGTGCAACGCCTACCACTCGCCCGGCACCTGCACCTTCTACGGCACCGCCAACACCAACCAGCTGGTGTTCGAAGCCATGGGCCTGATGCTGCCCGGCTCCGCCTTCGTGCACCCGCACTCGGCCCTGCGCCGGGCACTGACCGAACACGCCGCCCTGCGCCTGGCCGGCCAGATCCAGGGCAGCGGCCACTACCGTTCGCTGGCCGAGGTGGTAGACGAAAAGGGCCTGGTCAACGGCCTGATCGCCCTGCTCGCCTCCGGCGGCAGCACCAACCACACCCTGCACATGGTGGCGGTGGCCCGGGCCGCGGGCCTGGTACTGTCCTGGGACGATTTCAGCGACCTCTCGGAGGTGGTGCCCCTGCTGGCCCGGGTTTACCCCAACGGCCCGGCGGACATCAACGCCTTCCAGCAGGCGGGCGGCGTGCCCCTGCTGCTGCACAAGCTGGCCGAGCGCGGCCTGCTGCACAGGGACGCCACCCCCATGTTCGGCCGGCTCGAAGACTATTTCTGTCAGCCGGTGCTGGAAGGGGAGCAACTGGCCTGGCAACCGGTGCCGGAAACCCGGGATCCGGCGGTGATCCCGCCCCAGGATACGGTGTTCAGCGTCAGTGGCGGCCTGCGGCTGCTGGACGGCAACCTGGGCCGGGGGGTGATCAAGGTCAGCGCCGTGGCCGCCGAGCACCAGCTTATCACCGCCCCCGCCGCCCTGTTCAGCAGCCAGCACGAGGTGGAGCGCGCCTACCAGAATGGCGAGCTCAACCGGGATCTGATCGTGGTGGTACACCACAACGGCCCGGGAGCCAATGGCATGCCCGAGTTGCACAAGCTGATGCCCATCCTCGGCAATATCCAGAAAGCCGGCTTCAAGGTGGCCTTGGTCACCGATGGCCGCCTGTCCGGCGCCTCGGGTAAAATACCGGCGGCCATCCACATCACCCCGGAAGCCGCCAAGGGCGGCCCCCTCGGCCGGCTGCGCGATGGTGATATCATCACCCTGGACGCCACCAGCGGCCGGCTGTTCACCGAGGCCGCGCTCGACCAGCGCAGCCCGCTGCAACCGGATTTAACCGGTGAGCAGAGCGGCCTGGGCCGCGAGCTGTTCGCCCTGTTCCGCCGCCAGGTTTCCAGTGCGGAAACCGGCGCCTCTATCTTTTATCAGGAGTAACCCATGAACTGGACCCTTTCCCCCGCCGACGTTTTTTCCGCCTCTCCCGTGGTCCCGGTGATGGTGGTGGAAGACGCCGCCGACGCCGTGCCCCTGGCCAGGGCCCTGGCCGCCGGCGGCATCACCGTATTTGAAGTGACCCTGCGCTCGGCCGCGGCGCTGGACGCCATCCGCGCCATCGCCCGCGAGCTGCCCGACGCCCTGGTGGGCGCCGGCACCGTGCTCAACGTGGCACAGTACGACGCCGCCGTGGCCGCCGGCGCCAAATTTGTGATCACCCCCGGTTTCACACCGGCCCTGCTCCGGCACGCCAAGGCCGGCCCGGTGCCGCTGATGCCCGGTATCGCCACCCCCTCCGAGGCCATGCAGGCGCTGGAACTGGGCTATACCCACCTCAAATTCTTCCCGGCGGAGATCAACGGCGGCGCCAAGGCGCTCAAGGCCCTGGCCGGCCCCCTGCCCCAGCTGCGTTTTTGTCCCACCGGCGGCGTCAGCGCCGCCAACGCCAAGGATTATCTGGCGGTGAAGTCGGTGATGACGGTGGGCGGATCCTGGATGCTGCCGGCGGAGCTGGTCGCCGCAAAAGACTGGGACGGCATCACCCGCCTGGCCGCGGAGGCAGTGGCGGCGGTAAAAGGCTAAAAGCTTCCAGCCGGACTCTGAGTCACAAGTCCGGCTGTCTGATTTAACGCAGAGAAGAGGCAGCAGGCGACACCGGGGCAATAGAGAGAACAAAGGACGCAGCGAAGCCGGCCCTCCGCGCCAGGGAGGGCGCGGCGGAGCGGAGCCTCTATGGAGCGGGCTTGCTCGCCGTGACGAACCATTTCGGCCTGACCGAACATCCAGTGAATGTTCGCAGCAGGCCGAAATGGCGAGTATCGGGTCCCACGGCGTGCCGGAGGAGGAGTACGCTTTGGCCTATTTTTTATATCTGTTCAAAAGTTAGCAAAAAATTGTAACTAAGAGTCAGGCTTACCGCTTCAAAGGCTTTCCCCCAGCTTCAGCTCGAAGCCCACGTCCACGGTGCGCTCATGGATGGGCTCGCCACGCAGCCGAGCCAGCAGCCGCTCGGCGGCGATCCTGCCCATGTCCTTGCGCGGGGTGATCACGCTGGCCAGTTTCGGCACCATCGCCTGACCGATATCGTGGCCGTGGAAGCCGGCCACGCCGATCCGCCCCGGTACCGCTATGCCCCGGCGCTGGCATTCGAAGATGGCGCCCACCGCCAGGTCGTCGTTGGTGCAGAAGATGCCATCCAGCTCCGGGTATTTGTCCAGCGCCTCGGCCAGCAGATCCGCCCCCAGGGAATAGGAAGAGGAACGTTCGGTCAGCAGCGAGCGCGGCATCAGGCCGTGCAGCTGCATGGCGGCGGCGTAGCCCTGCTGGCGCTGCAGGGTGCGCACGTCCTGGCGGGCGCCGAAGTAGACGATATGGCGATAACCGCGTTCAATCATCGCCTCCACCATGGCCCGGGCGGCGGCGATATTGTCGATGCCCACCGCCTGCTCGATGCAGGATGAACAGGTGTCCATGATCTCCACCACCGGTACCCCGGCGGTTTCGATCATCTTGAGAGTACGGGCGGTATGGTAGCTTTCGGACAGGATAAGGCCGTCCACGTTGTAGGACAGCAGCGAAGCGATGCGCTCCTCCTCCACCTTGGCGCTGTAGCCGTAGTGGGCCAGCATGGTCTGGTAGCCGGCCGTCTCGGTGACCTGCTCGATGCCGCGCAGCACCTCGGCAAACACCTGGTTGGTGAGCGAGGGCAGCAGCACGCCGATGGCGTGGCTCTTGGCATTGGAGAGGATGTCCGGTGCCCGGTTGCGGATATAGCCGAGTACCTCGAGCGCCTCGGCAATTTTTTCCTGGGCGGCGGCGGATACCAAGGCCGGATCCTTGAGGTAGCGGCTGACCGTCATCTTGGTCACCCCGACCCGATCGGCCACGTCCTGCAGTGTCGGTCTTTTCTTCTTGGTCATATAAATGCAAAAAGCCTGTTATGTTACAGGTAACATAACAGGCTTTGAACGAGGAAGGAAGCTGGAAGCTAGAAGCTAATTTCAGGCCCAGTCTTTCAGCTGGGCCAGCAGGCTGCGGGTGGAAGCATCCAGCACCGAGGTATCGCCATCACCGGTGATGCAGGGCAGCAGTACGCTGGCCTGCTTCTTGCCGAGCTCCACACCCCACTGGTCGAAGCTGAAGATATTCCAGATGGCGCCCTGCACGAAGATCTTGTGCTCGTAGAGGGCGATCAGCGCCCCCAGGGTGTGGGGGGTCACCTTGGGCAGCAGCAAGGTGTTGGAGGGCGAGTTGCCCTTGTGTACCTTGAAGGGAATAAGCTCCGGCTTCTCGCCCTGCTCGCGCAGCTCCTGCTCGGACTGGCCGAAGGCCAGGGCCCGGCTCTGGGCCAGACAATTGGCGATCAGCTTGGCGTGGTGATCCCCCAGGGGGTAATGACTCTGGGCCGGCATGATGAAGTCCGCCGGGATCAGGTGGGTCCCTTGGTGGATCAACTGGTAGAAAGAATGCTGGCCGTTGGTGCCCGGCTCGCCCCAGACGATGGGCGAGGTGTGGTAGCCCACCGGCTCGCCGTTGCGGTCCACCGACTTGCCGTTGGACTCCATCACCGCCTGCTGCAGGTAGGCGGGCAGCCGGTGCAGACACTGGTCGTAGGGCAGTATCGCCTCGGATGGCGCGTTCAGGAAGTTGCGGTACCAGATGCCGAGCAGTCCCAGCAGCGCCGGCATGTTGGCCTCCAGCGGCGCCGTTTTGAAGTGCTGATCCATCTCCCAGGCGCCGGACAGCAACTGCTCGAAGCCCTCGAAACCGATGGCCAGGGCAATCGGCAGGCCGATGGCGGACCACAGGGAGAAGCGGCCACCCACCCATTCCCAGAAAGCGAACATGTTGTCGGTGTCGATGCCGAACTCGGCCACCTTGGCGGCGTTGGTGGACAGGGCTACAAAGTGCCTGGCGGTGGCGGACTCGTCCCCGGCCGCCGCCAGCAGCCATTCCCGTGCGCTGAAGGCGTTGGTCATGGTCTCCTGGGTGGTGAAGGTCTTGGACGCCACGATAAACAGGGTGGTGGCCGGGTTCAGCCCTTTCAGGGTCTGGGCCAGGTGGGCACCGTCCACGTTGGACACGAAGTGTACCCGCAGCTCGCCATGGTAAGGCTTGAGCGCCTCGCTCACCATATAGGGGCCGAGATCCGAGCCGCCGATGCCGATATTGACCACGTCCGTCATGGGCCGGTCATCGAAACCGGTCCAGCCGCCGCCGCGTACCGCCTCGCAGAAACGCTTCATCTGTGCCAACACCGCCCGCACCTGGGGCATCACATCGGTGCCGTCGGCCAGGAGCATGGGCTGGTCTGCCCGGTTACGCAGCGCCATATGGAATACCGCCCGGCTTTCGGTCCGGTTGATGGTTTCACCGGCGAACAGCGCCTTGATGTTGTCGCGCAGCCCGGTTTCCTCGGCCAGGGCCAGCAGGCCGGTCAGCACCTCATCGTCGATCAGGTTCTTGGAAAAATCGAGTTTGAGGCAGCGCTCCAGCTCCAGGCAGTAGCGGCGTGCCCGCTCCGGATCCTCGGCGAACAGCGCCGACAGGGTGCGTTCGGTCTGGGCCAGTTGGCCGAGTTGTTGCCAGGCCCGGGTATCGAGGGGATTGACTGAGTTCATAACATCACCTGCAGCATAAAGTTAGAAGAAGAAAAGCGGTTACCCAAACCGGCGGCACGACGCTGTCGGCATGGGTAACGGCTCCGCTCTCGGCTCAGTAGCTGAATCGAGCCAGCTACAATAAAAAGCAAAGCGCCGGATTGCAATTGCCTTGAGCGGATTCCTTGCTTCGGCGCGCAAAAAAACGGCCGGGGCTGTCCCGGCCGGTGTTTCCGCCGTATCAGTAGCGGTTGCGCTCGGTTGGCACATCGCTCAGGTATTGCACAAACTCCACCTCGTAACCGTTGGGATCGATAAAATAGAGATTGCGCCGATATGGATCCTCGACCCCTTCCTTGTCGATCCCGAAGCCGGCCGCGGCCAGCCGTCGCGCCACCCCGTCGATATCGGCAGTTACAAAGGCGAAATGGGCCAACCCCAGCCGATGGCCGCGCAGATCCCGATTTTCTCCTTCACCGTCGTCGTTGAACGTCAGGTACTGATAGTCATCCCCGAAGTGAACCCAGTTGCGGACTTTGCCATACCAGTCGCTCTCGCCGCCGCCACGCACCCACCAGTGGGGAAAGGCCGCCCGGTAAAAACCCAGGGTTTCGGGAATGTCGCGTACCACCAGATTAAGATGTTCGAGTCGTATCATCACTCACTCCTTGCTTGGTTGATGGGTCTGCAAAGCCGGCTCACATGCCGTAGGCATAGCGGTGCCGGTCGGGATACGGGCGACTCCGGAGCCCTTCCCGCATCGTCTTCAGGGCCCGAGTGTAGCCGGCCAACATATGGAGGCTGTAGTCGATCCGCTCCCGCAGGCGTCGATCCCGGGGGCCACCGATCGCCGGATTCAATACCTGTTCCACGTTGCGGATGATCAGGTGGTCGGGCACGGGCACCAGCTTGTTGTTCTTGAGGGCGTTCATGCGCAGCTCTCCGATGGGATAGCCGCCACTGACGCCGTTGACCACGGACACCAGCAGCACCGGCTTGTGGGCGGTATGTTCCGGCTCGCACATCAGCAGGAAATTTTTCAACAAAGGCGTGGCCATTCCCCCCCATTCCGGGGTGATCAGCACCAGAGCGTCGGCGGCAACGAGCAGCGGACTGAGCGCAGCCCAGGCATTGCCCTTGCTCTGCTCGCTGTCGCCGTCCCAGAACGGCAGCGGATGGCGGCATAACTCGAGGTGATGGTGCTGTCCAAAGGGAGAAGTGAGCCCGACCAGGTAATCACCCACCCTGGCACTCTGGGAAGGACTGCGCTGACTGGCACTGACGACAAGCAATTTCATATTAAGTAAACCTTTTTATAAATAAATTCATTTATAAACTATATACTTTATTTATTGATGTAAATAAAAAATAAACCGAATTATTTACTTAATTGTGGGGCGGGTGATAATGGCGACCGGAGGTGATGATGAAAACCACGGATCGAATACTGGATTTGCTCAAGCGGCAGGGGGCGCAAACCGCCAAGGAGCTGGCCGCCGAGCTGGACATGACCACCATGGGGGTACGCCAGCACCTGCAGGCGCTGGAGCAGGAAAGCCTGGTCAGCATAGAGGACAGGGCGGAAGGACGTGGCCGGCCAAGCCGGTACTGGATGCTCACCGCCGACAGCCAAAGCCGCTTTCCCGATCGTCACGAGGAGCTGAGCGTGCAGTTGATCGAATCGGTCAGGGTATTGTTCGGCGACGCAGGACTGGACAAGTTGATAAGCCACCGGGAACAGGCGGCCCTGGCCCGCTACCAGGCCGCCCTGGCCCCGGCGGAGGGCCTGGCGCAACGGCTGGACATACTGGCCCGGCTCCGTAGCGACGAAGGCTACATGGCGGCGGTGCTGGAGCAGGACGGGCACTATTATCTGGTGGAAAATCACTGTCCCATCTGCGCCGCCGCCGCGACCTGCCAGAATTTCTGCCGCAACGAGCTGCAACTGTTTCAGCGGTTGCTGGGAGACGAGGTCAGAGTCAGCCGGGAAGAACATATTCTGGCCGGAGCCCGCCGCTGCGCCTATCGCATCGAGGCGGAGCATCGATAGCAGAAAGGGAGCCGAAACTCCCTTTCAGACTGCTGACAAACCTTCGGGCTGACCTAGACAGGTAACACCCGTACCAAAATAGGCGGACAAAGGGAACGGCTCCGCCGACCCTCCACGCCAGGGAGGGCGCGGCGGAGCCTCCAGGGATGGATTCACGGCGTGTCGACGGAGGTGGCCCTTTGGCCGACTTGTGCAATCATGGCAACGACTTAGTCATCAAGCAAAAAGGGAGCCGAAACTCCCTTTCAGACTGCTGACAAACCCTCGGGCTGACCTAGACAGGTAACACCCGTACCAAAATAGGCGGACAAAGAGAACGGCTCCGCCGACCCTCCACGCCAGGGAGGGCGCGGCGGAGCCTCCAGGGATGGATTCACGGCGTGTCGACGGAGGTGGCCCTTTGGCCGACTTGTGCAATCATGGCAACGACTTAGTCATCAAGCAAAAAGGGAGCCGAAGCTCCCTTTAGGTGTCAGACGGAATCATCGCCTTACTGGTTGACGAACTCGACGCCTTTCTCGATGTCGCCGCGCAGGGTTTCCAGCATGCCGTCCATCGCGGCCTGCTCGTAGGCGCTGACGGCGCCGTAGGGCAGTACCTTCTCCACGCCATTCTTGCCGAGCAGCACCGGCTGGGCGAAGAACTGGGCATGCTCGCTGCCGCCGTCCACATAGGTGCATTCCACCACGTTGGCTTCACCCTGCATGGCTTTCACCAGGGACAGGGCGAAACGGCAGGCGGCCTGGCCCATGGACAGGGTGGCGGAGCCGCCACCGGCCTTGGCTTCCACCACTTCGGTGCCGGCGTTCTGGATGCGGTAGGTCAGCTTCTCGATTTCCTCGTCGGAGAAGGAAGCACCTTCCACCTGGGACAGCAGCGGCAGTATGGTCACACCGCTGTGGCCGCCGATGACCGGTACCTTGACCTGGGTCACGTCCAGGCCCTTGGCTTCGGCCACGAAGGTCTCGGCGCGGATCACATCCAGAGTGGTGATGCCGAACAGCTTGTTCTTGTCGTACACGCCGGCCTTTTTCAGCACTTCGGCGGCGATCGGCACAGTGGTGTTCACCGGGTTGGTGATGATGCCGATGCAGGCCTGGGGACAGGCGGCGGCGGCTTTCTCGATCAGGTTCTTGACGATGCCGGCGTTCACGTTGAACAGGTCGGCACGGTCCATGCCCGGCTTGCGGGCAACGCCGGCGGAGATCAGCACGATATCGGCGCCTTCCAGGGCCGGGGTGGGATCTTCACCACCAAAACCGACGATGCTCACCGGCGTGGGGATGTGGCTCAGATCGGCGGCGACACCGGGCGTTACGGGAGCGATATCGTACAGGCTTAATTCAGAACCGGCAGGCAGGTGGTTTTTCAACAGCAGGGCCAGAGCTTGACCGATACCACCGGCGGCTCCGAGTACGGCAACTTTCATAGCTGAACTCCGTTTATTATAGGGTTGTTATACGTTTCCTTGGGCCTTAGCAACATAGCGAAAGCGCCCGGGAAAGACAATGCCTGTGGGGCACCGAAATCACGTTCTGTGAACCAGGCCGGTCACCCCTGCGCCTGGAACACCAGCGCCCGCCGCTCCAGCATGCGGAACAACAACGTCAGCACACCGTTCAGGATCAGGTAAATCGCCCCCGCCGCCCCGAACACCGTCAGGGTGTCGTAAGTCTGGGCATTGATGCGCTGAGCCAGGCCCATGATATCCATGATGGTAATGGTACTGGCCAGGGAGCTGCCCTTGAGCACCAGCACCACCTCGTTGGAATAGGCCGGGATCACTCGCCGGGCCGCATGGCGCAGCTTAACGCTGAGTGTCTGCCAGGAAGTCATGCCCAACGCCTTGCAAGCCAGGGTCTCCCCCTTGGGCACCGCGTCCAGGGCGCCCTTGAACAACCGGCAGGTATAGGCCCCCGCGTTCATGCCCAGCGCCAGCACGGCACAGAACATGGGCTCGCGCAGGTAGGCCCAGGCCCAGCTCTGCTTCACCCAGTCGAACTGGGCCGGGCCGTAGTACACCAGGAAGATCTGCACCAGCAGCGGGGTGCCGGTCAGCAACAGCAGATAGCCTTCCGCCAGTTGCGCCAGCACCGGTACCTTGCGATCCAGGATCCAGGTCAGCAGCAGGGCGATCAACAACCCCAGCAACAAGCCGGAGAAGGTAATGATCAAGGTCACCTGCACCCCCTGCATCAACAGGGGAAGATAGTCGAGCCACTTAGTCATAACGGGTTACCCTCCCCTGCAGCCGTTTCAGCCCCTGCTGACTGAGCACGGTGATCGCCAGGTAAATCAAGGCGGCAGTCCCGTACCAGGTAAAGGGCTGGTAGGTGCTGGCCGCCACCGACTTGGCCTGATACATCAGGTCGTGCACCCCGATCAGCGACACCAGGGCGGTGTCCTTGAGCAGGATCAGCCACTGGTTGCCCAGCCCCGGCAGGGCATGACGCCAGGTTTGCGGCAACACGATACGAAAAAAACTATACAACGGCGGCAACCCCAACGCCTGGGCCGCCTGGCGCTGACCCCGGGCCACCGCGTTCAGGGCACCGCGCAAGGTCTGGGCGGCATAGGCGGCGAACAGCAGCGACAACGCCGTCACCCCGCACCAGAAGGGGCTGAACTCCAGATACCGGCCGGTGAGCAGGAACAGCAGGTGGGTGGAGCCGAAATAGATGAAGAACACCACCAGGATTTCGGGCAGGCCGCGCAGCACCGTGGTCAGTATCGAGGCCGGCCAGCGCAGCAAGGCCGACCGGCTCATCTCGGCACCGCACAACAGCACGGCCAGCACCAGGCCGGCCGCCAGGGACACCAATGCCAGCCCCAGGGTCATCAGGGCGGCATTAAACAGATGGGTCATCATCTCAGTGCGGGAAGTACTTTTGGTAGAGGCTCTCGTAGGTACCGTCGGCCTTGAGCTCGGCCAGGCCCTGGTTCAGCTTGTCGAGCAGTTCCTGGTTACCCTTGGTCACGGCGATACCGAAACCGGTACCGAAGTAGTTCTCGTCGGTGATCGGATCGCCCACCACTTCATAGCCTTCGGTCTTGCCCAGCCACTCGCCCACCACGGCGGTATCGGCGAACACCGCTTCCAGCCGGCCGTTGGTCATGTCCAGCAACGCATCCTGTACGCTCTGGTAGGGACGGGACTTGAGCCCCTCGCCTTCCAGCTTGTCCTGGATGTATTTCTGGTGGGAGGTACCGTTCTGCACGCCCACAGTCTGGCTCATCAGCTCGTCCAGGCTCTCGAACTTGCCTTGCGGCGCCACGAATACCGCGGAGTTTTCGTAGTAGATATCGCTGAAGTCCACCTGCTCGGCCCGCTCCGGGGTCACGTCCATGGCGGCGATAGCAGCATGGTAGCGGCGGAACTTGAGACTGGGGATCAGGCTGTCGAAGGCCTGGTTGTGGAAGCTGCACTCGAGTTCGGCCACGGTGCACAGGGCCTTGGCCAGATCGATGTCGAAGCCCTGTATTTCGTTGTTTTCGTCCACAAACTCGAACGGCGGGTAGGCGGCGTTGGTCACGAACTTCACTTCTTCCGCCTGAACGGCGGTGGCGCCCAGGCCGGCCAGCAGGGCCAGAGACAGTAGGGTTTTATTCATGGTCATGTCCTTAAATTGTGATTAATGGGTCAGAAATTCCGCCAGACGCTTGCTCTGGGGATGATCGAGCAGGCCGGCATCACCATATTCCACCAGCCGCCCCTGCTCCAGGTAGGCCACTTTGGTCGCCACCCGTCGGGCAAAAGCGACCTCGTGGGTGACGATCACCTGGGTAATGCCGGTTTGTCCCAGTTGCTGGATGATCTCCGCCACTTCCTTGGTGATCTCCGGATCCAGCGCCGCCGTGGGTTCATCGAACAGCAACACCTCGGGGTTCATCATCAGGGCCCGGGCAATGGCCACCCGCTGCTGCTGGCCGCCGGACAGGGAGCCGGGCCAGGCCTGACGCTTGTCGGCCAGTTTGAGCTGGCCCAGCAGCTCGCCCACCCTGTCTCTCGCCTTGTCCTTGTCCATGCCCAGCACCTTGAGCGGCGCCTCCAGCAGGTTCTGCTCTACCGTCAGGTGCGGCCACAAATGATATTGCTGGAACACCATGCCCACCTTGCAGCGCAGCTGCTGTGCCCGTTTCTGTAATCTGGACGAGTGGGAGTCGGGAAAGGAGAAATGCTCACCAACGATGGTCAGGGTACCGGAATCCGGAACATCCAGCAGGTTCAGTAGCCGCAGCAACGAACTTTTTCCTGCACCACTGGGCCCAAGTAGAACTAATGTCTCTCCGGCATCGCATTTAAGCGAGACCTGGCTTAAAATTTCCTGACCAGCCCAAGACTTGCAAATGCCGCTGAATTCAATGCCCATGCGCTATGTTCACATCCTCTGTCAGAGTCTTCGGCTGATTTTATTTTACATTACTGTTAATGCAAGCTGATTATGCATCTTTATGCAAAATAAATGACTATTCCTTGATAAAAACCGGCCACGGATAGACAATATGTCCCATTCAACCACGCTCAGTCGACTGCAAAAAATGAACGAAAAACAAGAACAGCTGATCAAGGCCTTCAAGGCCCTGCTCAAGGAAGAACGCTTCGGCTCCCAGGCGGAAATAGTAAGCGCACTGCAGGATCTGGGCTTTGACAATATCAACCAGTCCAAGGTCTCCCGCATGCTCAGCAAGTTTGGCGCCGTGCGCACCCGCAACGCCAAGATGGAAATGGTGTATTGCCTGCCGGTCGAGCTGGGTGTCCCCACCAGCAGCAGCCAGCTCAAGAACCTGGTGCTGGATGTAGACCACAACAGCGCCCTTATCGTGATCCACACCAGCCCCGGCGCGGCCCAGCTGATTGCCCGCATGCTCGACTCCCTGGGCAAAGCGGAAGGCATTCTCGGCACCATTGCCGGTGACGATACCATCTTCATTACCCCCACCAAGGACACCCCGATAGAAACCCTGTTCCAGAGCGTGCTGGATTTGTTCGAACAGTACGTCTAAAGCAGGGACTTGGGATTTGGGAGCAGGGATGACAATCCCATGTCCCTGCTCCCAAATCCCTGCCTCCCGGTTACAGCTCCCCTTGCTTCTCCAACCAGGTTTCCGACGGGGCGAAAAATGCCGAGCCGGTTTCGGCCTGGGTAAACAACGTCAGGTGATCGAAGTGGCCTTGTGCATCGGCCTGGAACATGCTGTCCAGCATGCGGGTGAAGTGCAACGGAGTGTTGCAGCAGGAGATGAACACCAGGCCCTGCTCGGCGGCCGAGCCCCAGGGCATGCTCTGGCGCAATATCTCCATGCCGTTGCCCGCCTCGTCCTTCAGGCTGGTGCGTTTGGTATGGGCGGTGGGTGGCTTCAGCTCCGAGTCATACTCGATGTTCTCGGCCTTGGTGCGCCCGTACACGTCCTCCTGGGACTTCACCGACATGCGCTGCCACTTGGCCAGGTTGTGCCGGTAGTGCTGCACATGGACATAGCTGCCCCCGGAGAAGGGCCCCCCGGCCACCAGCGCGACCTCGGCCCGGTGCTCCCCCTCTGGGTTTTCGGTGCCGTCCACAAAGCCGGTGAAATCACGGCAGTCCAGGTAGCGAAAACCCTGCCGCTCGTATTTGAGTTCGACCTTGTCGGCCAGCAGGGCCATCACCCGCTGCACGGCGATATAGGCCACATCCAGCCGGTCGGCCCTTAGCTGGAAAAAGAGATCGAAGGGGGTTTCGGGCGCGAGTAGCTTGCCCTGCTGCTGGGCCGGAAAGGGCACCAGCCCGGTCGGACGGCCCCGGGGGTAAAGCGCGTCCCAGGCCCGGTCTCCCACCGCCACCAGGCCGGAGAAGTGGGCATCCGGATAGCTCTGGGTCAGTGCACGCCACAGGGCCGGTGCTTCGGCCAGGGCGGCGCGCACCGCCCCGTGCCGCTGGGGGAGAATGTCGAACATCAGATAATAAGCATGAAGATTGGGTTCGGCACACACGCCGGCTTGTGCTGTCATCGCCTGCTCTCTCGGTGATTGGTAATGGCCCAGTATAACCGGAAAAACAGGGACTTGGGACTCGGGACTCGGGACTCGGGACTCGGGACTCGGGATTATAGTCCCCGGCCCTGATCCCCAGTCCCGGCTTTTGATTCCCGGCTCTTATCACGCCACGGCGCGCTGGCCCTGCTGGGTATCGGGAAAAAACGTCAGGGCATGGGGCTCCACACTGACACTGACCTGACTCACCGCCGGCAAGGGTTCATTAATGCTCACTTCAAGCTGCAGCCCCTGGCATTCCACCAGGCAACGGGTGTGGGCGCCGAGAAACTGCTGCTCCAGCACCCGGCCATTGCCCTGCTCGGCAAGTGAAAGCCGGATCTGCCGCGGCCGCAGCAGCAACTGGCCGTGGGTACCGGGCTCGGCATTCAGCGCAGACTGGCTCACTATGGGCCCCATGGCGGTCACCAGAGTACGGTTGTCGAGCACGGTGGCAGATACGTAGTTGGCCAGGCCCAGAAAGTCGGCCACAAAACGGCTCTGGGGATGCTGATACAGGGTCTGGGGCCGCCCCACCTGCTCGATATGACCGGCACGGAACAGCGCCAGCTTGTCGGAAAAGGCAAAAGCTTCTTCCTTGCTGTGGGTCACGAAGATGGCGCTGATACCCTGCCCCTTGAGCAAGGCCCTGATCTCACCGATTAGCCGCATCCGCACCTGGGTGTCGATATTGGAAAAGGGCTCGTCCAGCAGCATCAGGCCGGGTTGGCAGATCAGGGCCCGGGCGATGGCCACCCGTTGCTGCTGGCCGCCGGAGAGCTGGTGTGGATAACGATCACCCAGCTCCGCCAGGTTGACCAGTTCCAGCACCTCTTCCACCCGGGCCTGGACCCGCGCCTTGTTCCTCTCCTTGCTCTGCAGGCCGAAAGCCACATTCTGCGCCACATTCAGGTGCGGGAACAGGGCGTAATCCTGGAAAATCATGCCGATATTACGTTCTTCCGGCACCACCGCCACACCCTGGCCGTTCATCCGCCGCTCATGGATATAAATGTCGCCCCGGGTTACCGGCAACAGGCCGGCCACCGCCTTCAGCAGTGTGGTCTTGCCGCAGCCGCTGGCCCCCAGCAGACACATGATTTCGTTCTCGGCCACCGAGAGAGACAGATTATCCAGTATGGGTTTGCCGTTATAACTACAACGAATGCCGTTTACATCCAATGCCGCCATCAGTGATGCTGCTCCAATGATCGGTTCAAGAAAATCAGCGGGATCAGGCCGACCAGCACTATCACTATGGCGGGCAGGGCCCCTCGTTCAAGCTGCTCATCGGACACGAACTGATATACGTAAGTCGCCAGGGTCTGGAAGTTGAAGGGGCGCAGCAGCAGGGCCGCCGGCAGCTCCTTCATGCACTCGATAAACACCAGCAGAGTACCGGCCAGCATGCCCTTGCGAATCAGCGGCATGTGCACTTTCATGATCATGGCGCCGGGGCCGTAACCCATGGTCTGGGTCACCATGTCGAGCGAGGGCGACACCTTGTTGATGCTGCTTTCCACCGCCCCTACCGCCATGGCGCCGAAGCGCACCAGATACCCGAAGGCGATGGCGGTCATGGTGCCGGTCAGCACCAGGCCGGGTTCCC
Source organism: Zobellella sp. DQSA1 (assembly GCF_041950555.1). GTDB lineage: Bacteria > Pseudomonadota > Gammaproteobacteria > Enterobacterales > Aeromonadaceae > Oceanimonas. The sequence goes on along the minus strand of NZ_CP169531.1, from coordinate 720,248 downwards.
GCAGCCCCAGCCACAGGGCCAGATCATTGATGGCGAAATCGAGGCTGGTCAAGGGCACCAGCACACCGATGGCCAGCACGGTACCGGGCAGGGCGTACCCCATGGACGCCAGCCGCATCGGTATCACCGTATAAGACTTTCCCTTCAGACGGTGGGTCATGCCCAGTAGCAGCGCTACCATCAGCGCCACCGCAGCCACCAGGGCCGACAGCAGCAGGCTGTTCAGGCTGTATTCGAAGAAACGGGCATTCCAGGCCTGCTCGAAGTACTGCACCGCGTGATAGCAGAGGATAAGAAAGGGCAACAGGAAACCGAGCAGCACCAGCCCCCAGCAGAACAGCAGGGCCAACAGCCGGATCCCACCGGTCAGCCGGTAACCGGTTTCCTGCTCATGGCCCATGTTTTTCTGAAACACCTGCTGACGCTTGCGGCTGATGCGCTCCAGGCTCAACAGCACCATCACCACCAGCAGCATCATGGCGGCGATTTTGGCGGCGGCATTAAGGCTGCCGTAGCCCAGCCAGGTGTCGTACACCGCCGTAGTCAGGGTATTAACGGCAAAGAAGTGCACGGTACCGAAGTCGGCCAGGGTTTCCATCGCCACCAGCGACAGCCCCACCGCGATGGACGGACGGGCCAAGGGCAGACTAACCCGTTTGAAGCTTTGCCAGGGCGTGCAGCCCAGCAGACGGCTGGACTGGATCAGGCTGGTGGATTGCTCCAGGAAGGCAGTCCGGGCCAGCAGGTAGACATAGGGATAGAGCACCAGGCCCAGCACCAGGGCGGCGCCCCCCAGGCTGCGGATGGGCGGGAAATAATAATCGGCGGCCGACTGCCAACCGAACCAGCTGCGCAGGCTCTGCTGCAGGGGACCGGAGTAATCCAGCAGGTCGGTATAAACGAAGGCGACGATATAGGAAGGCATGGCCAGGGGCAGGATCAGCGCCCACTGTAGCCAGCGTTTGCCGGGCAGTTCGCACATGGCCATCAGCCAGGCGGCGGGTACCCCGCAGACCAGGCTGAAGCCAAGTACCAGCAGCACCAGCCAGAAGGTATTGTGGATATAGACGGGCAGCACGGTGCGCCACAGGTGCCGAAAGATATCCTCCGCGGGCAGCAGTGCTTCTACAATCAACGCTAAAATGGGCAAAGTCAGCAGCAGAGCCACGCCCCAACTGCTGACCATCCAGCCAAGTCTTTTCATCTACAACTCAAAACGGGGGAAAGACCCCCGTCTTTTTACAGATCGTATTGGACTTCGTCCATCAATTGAATCGCTTCTTTGGCATGTTTTGCGACGTCAGTCAGCGGCAAGGCATCAACCTTGAACTCGCCCCAGCTCTTCACCAGCTCGGACGGCTCCACGCCCGGCTTCACCGGATGCTCGTGGTTGGCAGACGCATAGAGGTGCTGAGCCTGGTCACCGGCCAGGTATTCCATCAGCTTGACCGCCGCATCCTTGTTCTTGGCATGCTTGGTCAGGGCCACGGCAGAAATGTTGACGTGGGAGCCACGATCCGCCTGGTTGGGGAAGTTGACCACGGCCGCTTCTGCCCAGTCACGCTGACCGTCGTCGTTGAGCATGGCGCCATAGTAGTAGCTGTTGCCCAGGGCGTAGTCACAGACCCCGTCACGAATCGCCTTGACCTGATCCCGGTCGCCCCCCTGGGGCTTCTGCGCCAGGTTGGCTTTCAGGCCTTCCAGCCATTGCTTGGTGTATTCGGTGCCGTGTTCGGCAATCATGGACGCGGCCAGGGCCACGTTGTAGGAATGCTTGCCGCTGCGAGTACAGATCTTGCCCTTGTACTTGGGATCGGCCAGCTCTTCATAGGTGATGTCGGTCTTGCCCACCCGCTCGGCGGAGCTGTAGATCACCCGGGCACGGCTGGTCAGCGCGAACCATTTGCCGTCCGGATCCCGGTACTGGGCCGGAATGTTCTGCTCCAGCACGTCGCTCCGCACCGGCTGGGTCAGATCTTTCTCGACCACGTCCATCAGACGGCTGATGTCCACGGTCAGTACCAGATCCGCCGGAGACAGGCGGCCTTCCCGCTCCAGACGCTCACCCATGCCATCCGGAATATTGACCAGGTTGACCTGAATGCCGGTTTCCTTGGTGAATTCATCAACAATTGGCTTGATCAGGAAATCCTGGCGGTTGGAGTAAACGTTGACTTCTTCGGCAAAGGCCTGAGCGGTAAAGCTGGATACCAGCAAGGCGGCGGCGGACAGGAAAAACTTGTTAGACATCATCCAGATTCCATTTGGTTGAGTGAGAATAATTAACGTTTGGGAGTATACCTGTCCTTACTGCGGAATCAACAGCCAGGCGGTATCTAAATAATAAAAATTTTCATCTGCAATAAGGTTCTCCATCCTCCCGGTTTTTCCTTGCGCCAGATCAAAGCATCGCAACAAAAAAGGGAGACCCAAAGGGTCTCCCAAAACCAGGCTCGGCAGCCTCGTCAAGTCGTTGAAAATCAGTTTTGCTTCACGGTCACGAACTCGGGGTAGGCATCGATACCGCAGTCGATCATGTCCATGCCTGACATCTCTTCCTCTTCGGTCACGCGGATGCCCATCACCTGCTTGAGCAGGTACCACACCAGCATGCTGGCGAAGAATACCCAGGCACCGATGACCACTATGCCGACCAGCTGAGCCCACAGGGTGGCTTCTTCGTTGGCGACCGGCACCAGCAGCAGACCGAAGATACCGCACACGCCGTGCACGGAGATAGCACCGACCGGATCATCGATACGCAGCTTGTCCAGGCTGACGATGGCATAGACCACCAGCACGCCGGCCAGCAGGCCGATACAGGCGGCCCACAGGTGACCGGGCGACAGCGGATCGGCGGTAATGGCCACCAGACCGGCCAGGGCACCGTTGAGGATCATGGTCAGATCCGCCTTGCCCCAGGTCATCTTGGTGACGACGAGGGCGCCGATGGCACCGGCGGCGGCGGCGGCGTTGGTGTTGACGAAGATCTTGGCCACGGCGGTGGCGTTTTCCACGTCGGATACCAGCAGTTGGGAGCCGCCGTTGAAACCGAACCAGCCCATCCACAGGATAAAGGTACCCAGGGTTGCCAGCGGCATGTTGGAACCGGGGATCGGATGGATCTCGCCGTTCTTGCCGTACTTGCCTTTACGGGCACCCAGCAGCAGTACCCCGGCCAGGGCGGCGGCGGCACCGGCCATGTGCACTATGCCTGAGCCGGCGAAGTCGGTGAAGCCCCACTCGGACAGGAAACCACCGCCCCAGGTCCAGTAGCCTTCCAGCGGATAGATAAAGCCGGTCAGCACTACACAGAAGGCGAGGAAGGCCCACAACTTCATGCGCTCGGCCACGGCACCGGAGACGATGGACATGGCCGTCGCCACAAACACCACCTGGAAGAAAAAGTCGGACTCAAGGGCATGATCGGCATCGGCATCGACAGAGCCAATCAGGCCGCCCAGGCTCGGCAGCCAGCCGCCTTCGGCATTGTCCACATACATGATGTGGTAGCCCACCAGCAGGTACATGGTACAGGCGATGGCAAACAGCAGAATGTTCTTAGTCAGAATTTCGGTGGTGTTCTTGGCCCGGACCAGGCCCGCCTCCAGCATGGCAAAGCCGGCCGCCATCCACATCACCAGTACACCGGACATCAGGAAATAAAAGGTGTCCAGAGCAAACTTCATTTCGGTCAATGCATCCATCATGCGTTCCCTCGCTTAAATCGCTTCTACGTCGCGCTCGCCGGTGCGGATCCGCACGGTTTGCAGCAGGTCAAATACAAAAATCTTGCCGTCGCCGATCTTGCCGGTGTAGGCGGTTTCCGAGATGGCCTCGATCACCCGCTCCACCTGATCGGACTGGGTCGCGATTTCCAGCTTGATCTTGGGCAGGAAATCAACGGTATACTCGGCGCCCCGATACAGCTCGGTGTGCCCTTTCTGGCGGCCAAATCCCTTTACTTCCGACACCGTCATGCCGTCTATGCCCACTTCAGCCAAGGCTGAACGCACGTCATCGAGTTTGAACGGTTTGATAATGGCGCAGATCATCTTCATGGCTAGCTCCGTGTTGTAAGCCTGTGACCCTTAGCTATAAACAATCTCTATGCCAACTTTTTTAGTTCATTATTTTCAATGGGTTATGATATTCACGCTGGCCGATGGCAAGGGAGGGATGTTATCTTGGTGCAGGCTTGAACAGATAAGCACCAAAATAGTGCATCGGAGTAAGACATGCTGGAAATATCGGCCCGGATCAGTATCCCCGAGCGGGAACTGGAATTCTTGACCATGCGCGCTGGCGGTCCCGGCGGCCAGCACGTGAATAAAACCGACTCGGCGGTGCAGCTGCGTTTCGATTACGCCAATAGTCCAAGTTTGCCCGACAGTTACAAGGCGGCGCTGGGCGGAATGAAAGACAACAGGATACTGCCGTCCGGCTGGATCCTGATCCGCTGCGACAGCGATCGCAGCCAGTTGCAGAACAAGGAAACCACCAGGGCAGCCCTGGTGGCCCTGCTGCAACAGGCCGGCCGCCCCATCAAGGTGCGCCGGGCCACCAAACCGGGCAAAGCCGCCAAGGCCCGCCGGGTAGACAGCAAAACCCACAGGGGAAAAATCAAGAGCGGAAGAGGGAAGGTGAAGCTGTAAATATCGGGGATTGGGGATTTTAGTCCCCAGTCTCGGTTCCTCAATCCCTACCGTTACTTTTTACTGACAAACTCCCGCCACTGGCTCAACACTCGGGCCAAATCGTCCAGGCCGCAGCCGGCAAACAGCTCGTCGTCGTAGTAAGCCATGCCCTCCTCCAGTTCCTCATTGGCAAAAGCCAGGGTATGGGCGGCGAGTTCGGCCTCGTCCTTGCTCAACAACAGGGTGAACTCGGCGTAGATTTTCCTGAACTCTTCCCGCCGGCGCTCCTGCAGCTCACGGATCACCCCGAGCAGTGCCTCGGCTTCCATCGGGCTCACCTCGTCCGTCAGCCACTGGCCGAAAGCCTCGTGTCCCATGGAAAAACGCGCCCGGCACGCCCCGTTCAGGTCCCTGAAAAATTCAAAGTCCATAACTACCTCATCTGTCATCAAGGGCGGGATTCTACTCCCTCACGCCGGTTCGTGACAGCCACCCAGCAAAAAGCCAGCCCGGAGGCTGGCTTTGGTTAGCCGTGTTTCAACGCGGCGCTCAGATGGCCTGCTGGAAGATCACGGTGTCGGCTTTCTCCAGGTAGCTGTCCAGCTCGTCGAAGTTCAGGTAGCGGTAGGTATCCGCCGCCGTGGCGTTCAGCTCCTTGGCGTACTCCTGGTACTCCTCAACGGTCGGCAGCTTGCCGTGGATGGCCGCCACCGCCGCCAGCTCGGCCGACGCCAGGTAGACGTTGGCGCCCTTGCCCAGACGGTTGGGGAAGTTGCGGGTGGAGGTGGACACCACCGTGCTGTTGTCCGCCACCCGCGCCTGGTTACCCATGCACAGGGAGCAGCCCGGGATCTCGATGCGGGCACCGACCCGGCCGAAGATGCCGTAGTAGCCTTCACTGGTCAGCTGATCCTTGTCCATCTTGGTCGGCGGCGCCACCCACAACCGGGTCGGCAGCTGGCCCTTGAACTTGTCCAGCAGCTTGCCGGCGGCGCGGAAGTGGCCGATGTTGGTCATGCAGGAGCCGATGAACACCTCCTCGATCGGCTCGCCCTGCACCTCGGACAGCAGGCGGGCGTCGTCCGGATCGTTGGGCGCGCACAGGATGGGCTCCTTGATCTCGCTCATGTCGATTTCCAGCACATGGGCGTACTCGGCATCGGCGTCCGCGGCCATCAGCTCCGGGTTGGCCAGCCACTCTTCCATGCCCTTGATGCGCCGTTCCAGGGTACGCCGGTCGCCGTAACCTTCGGCGATCATCCACTTCAGCATCACGATGTTGGAGTTCAGGTACTCGGCGATGGGCTCCTGGTCCAGCTTGATGGTACAGCCGGCGGCGGAACGCTCGGCGGTGGCATCGGCCAGCTCGAACGCCTGCTCCACCTTCAGTTGGGGCAGGCCCTCGATTTCCAGCACCCGGCCGGAGAATTCGTTGATCTTGCCTTCCTTGGCCACGGTCAGCAGGCCGTGCTTGATGCCGTAGTAGGGAATGGCGTGCACCAGGTCGCGCAGGGTGATGCCGGGCTGCATCTCGCCCTTGAAGCGCACCAGCACCGACTCGGGCATGTCCAGCGGCATCACGCCGGTGGCGGCGGCGAAGGCCACCAGGCCGGAGCCCGCCGGGAAGGAGATGCCGATGGGGAAACGGGTGTGGGAGTCACCGCCGGTGCCCACGGTATCGGGCAGCAGCATGCGGTTCAGCCAGGAGTGGATGACGCCGTCGCCCGGGCGCAGGGATACGCCGCCCCGGTTCATGATGAAGTCGGGCAGGGTGTGGTGGGTCACCACGTCCACCGGCTTGGGATAGGCGGCGGTGTGACAGAACGACTGCATGGTCAGGTCGGCGGAAAAGCCGAGGCAGGCCAGGTCCTTCAGCTCGTCCCGGGTCATGGGGCCGGTGGTGTCCTGGGAGCCGACGGTGGTCATCCTGGGCTCGCAGTACTGGCCGGGGCGCACGCCCGCCACGCCGCAGGCCTTGCCCACCATCTTCTGGGCCAGGGTGTAACCCTTGCCGGAATCGGCCACGTCGGCCGGGCGCTTGAATACCTCGGAGTGGCCCAGGCCCAGCGCCTCGCGGGCCTTGTCGGTCAGGCCGCGGCCGATGATCAGCGGAATACGGCCACCGGCGCGCACTTCGTCCAGCAGCACCTCGGTCTTGAGTTTGAATTCGGCCAGCACCTCGTCGCTGCCGTGGCGGCACACTTTGCCTTCATAGGGGTAGATGTCGATGACATCGCCGGTATTGAGTCTGGTCACGTCGCATTCGATGGGCAGGGCGCCGGCATCTTCCATGGTGTTGAAGAAGATGGGGGCAATCTTGTTGCCGATGCACACACCGCCGGCGCGCTTGTTAGGCACGAAGGGGATGTCGTCGCCCATGTGCCAGAGCACCGAGTTGGTGGCGGACTTGCGGCTGGAGCCGGTCCCGACCACGTCGCCCACGTAGGCCAGGGGGAAGCCTTTTTCCTTCAGCGCCTCGATGGCGGCGATCGGGCCCACGACGCCATCCTGATCCGGGGCGATGCCGGGGCGGGCGTTCTTCAGCATGGCCAGGGCGTGCAGCGGGATATCCGGGCGGGACCAGGCATCCTGGGCCGGGGACAGGTCGTCGGTGTTGGTTTCACCGGGCACCTTGAACACGGTCATGGTGATCTTGTCGGCCAGGGCGGGACGGCTCAGGAACCACTCGGCCTCGGCCCAGGACTGCAATACCTGCTGAGCGTGGCCGTTGCCGGCCTTGGCCTTGTCGGCCACGTCGTGGAAGGCGTCGAACATCAGCAGGGTGTGGGACAGGGCTTTGGCGGCGATGGGAGCCAGGGCGTCGACGTCGAGCAACGCGATCAGCGGCTGGATATTGTAGCCGCCCTGCATGGTGCCCAGCAGCTCGGTGGCCTGGGCGGCAGAGACCACGGGTGAACTCACTTCGCCCTTGGCCACGGCGGCGAGGAAACCGGCCTTCACATAGGCGGCTTCGTCGACACCGGGGGGAATACGGGTAGAAAGGAGTTCATAAAGGAAGGATTCTTCGCCGGCGGGTGGGTTCTTGAGTAATTCAACCAGGGCGGCAACTTGCTCTGCATCGAGTGGCTTGGCAACCACTCCCTCTGCGGCACGTTCTTCGACGTGTTTACGATAGGCTTCAAGCACGACTGTATCCTCTTATTATCATTCGCCACCGTGGGCGGGAATATCCTTGTTGGGGGCTGGCGTCCCGTCCGGACGCCGCAGCAGTATATAAGTTTTAACCGGGAATTAAAATCCGGCGCCCCTACCCTTTGGTCGAATGCATGGGTAAACCCATGTTTTTAATATACTTTTGCCTATCCGACACAGACTTCACCACCAACAAACCATTAACATCAGAAGCTGAACAGATTGCCAAAATAGAGATAAAAACTGTTTTTATCCCCTTCCCCATGGCCATAAGCCAGATATAACGGCCCCCAATTGGTGTCCACGCCGATAAAAATACTACCGGCAGTCAGGGCGCTGTCCCACCTCACATCCGAGCCGGTATTCCACACCCCGCCCCGCTCCAGGGAGCCACCCAGGTACACCGGCGAGCGGAAGGCGCCAAAATCGTTGTCGAACCAGCGATAGTGATAGAGCAGGCCGCCGAAGCCGCTGTAGCGGCCGCTGAGCTGATCGCTCTGGTAGCCGGACAGGTTGAACAACCCTCCCAGGCTGCGGGCAAAGGTGGGCACCTCCTGCTCGGCACTGGAGCCACCGAACGCCAGCTTGCCGATCAGGGTGTGGCGGTCGAACCGGTAAGGCCGCAACCATTCCAGTTCGTAATCCAGGCCGGTGACGCTGTCCTTGCCGCCATTGATATCCAGGCTGTTACGAAAATACCCCAACCGTACTTCCCAGGCCTGGCCACTGGTGGGAAAGAATACATTGTCCAGGGTATCGTGACTGAAACGCACATAAGGTCCCATTGAACCTATATCCAGCCGTTCGTCGATATTACGCGCCTCGATATCGCCGACCAGGCCCTGGAAGCCCAGGGCCAGCTCGCTCCAGGGATGCAGGTTATAACCCAGCTCGGTCAGCAGGCTCCAGGTGGCGTAGTCGACATCCAGGGTCGTCAGGGGGTGGAACAACTCGGACTGGGGGTCCGAGGCATCGAAGAAGAAGCTGCGGCGGCGCTTTTCATACTCGCCGCGCACCTTCCAGAAGAAATCGTAATCGGTGTCGAGCGGGGTATAGAACTCGGACGCCAACTGCTTGTTGCTGCCAAAAGTCGCCTCCAGCAGCCACTCCCCGCCCAGCATGTTGATATTGGTGCGGCGGAACTGGGCGCCAATCTCGTAATTGGAATTACTGGAGAAATCATCCTCCAGGGCAAACTTGAAGTCGACGAATCCCGGCCCCCAGCCTTTCTCACTGGTTTGCACCGTCAGTACCTGCTCGCCATCCAGATCTTCGATGCGATAGCTGACCCGTTCGAAAGCATCCAGGGCATAGAGGCGGCGTACCCCGCTTTCCAGTTCCCGAGTCTGGTGAAACTGGCCCGGTACCACCCCCAGCACATCGCGGATCACCGCCTCGCTCAGGCCGGAGTTGTTCTCCACCGCGATCCGATCCAGGTACACGGCATCACTGCGCTGCAGCTGGGCGCGCCGGTCCAGTTTATGAGACTGATAAGCCAGGAATTCCTCCTCCGTCAACGTCAGCGCTTGCAGCCGGGGCAGCATGACCTCGGCCGCCGCTTCGCCCCGACTGATGGCGTCCGGCATCAGGCTGAAGTCCCCAACCCCGATGCCACCGATATTGGGCAGGATCAGAATGTCCTGCTCCGTCATCAACGCTTTCTGCCGTTCGGTGCTGGAGCGGGTGAGGTAGTTGGTAAGCTGGCCAATCATCGCCAGGGCACTGTCGAGCCGGTCCCGAGGCAGCATGGCGTCACCGATATCCACCGCTATGATGATATCCGCCCCCAGTTCCCGGGCCACATCCACCGGCATATTGTTGACCACGCCGCCATCGGCCAGCAGCCGGCTGTCGATTACCACCGGCTGCAGCACCCCGGGCACCGACATCGAGGCCTGCATGGCGGTAGCCATATGGCCATCTTCCAGCACCACCGGCGTGACGGTTTCCATATCGGTGGCCACCGCCCGGTAGGGAATGGGCAGGTCATCGAAGCTCTTCAGCCCGGGCAGGTTGAGGGTGCTCTGACGCAGCAGGGCTCCCATGGACTGGCCCTGGAAAAAACCGCCGGGAAGGCTCAAGCGCCATTGCTCGTCGATACCGATATCGGTACGCAACAGATATTCGTCATTCTGCCGCTTGCGCCGTAGCGACAGTTCATCCCGACCGACCTTGTCCTGATACCCCTGGTTCCAGTCCAGGCTCAGCATTTGCCGCTCCAGCTCATCCGCATCCAGCCCCAGGGCATACATGCCGGCCACATAGGCACCCATGCTGGTACCGGTCACGATATCCACCGGAATGCGGTGCGCCTCCAGCACCTTGATCACCCCCACGTGGGCCGCCCCCTTGGCGCCCCCCCCACTCAGTACCAGGGCGACCTTGGGACGATCGGCCAGGGTCGGCATGGATCCCAATAACAACGTCAATAGCAGGAAATAGCGGCTCATGGCGGTTCGGCAAAAACGGGAAAGAGTAAGCGCATTGTAGAGCGGGAAATCAGGAATGGGGAGAGAGATTGCGCGCCCTTCTGAAATCGCCCCCATGCCCCATGCCGGGGCTGCGACGAACGGCGTCAGTCACCGCGGGTGGCGGCTTCTGTCCGCCCGGCCAGGCGATGAAAGGCCGCTGCTGTGCGTGAGGTGTTAAACACCTCACGCTTAACGCCTCACAGCATCAGGCCGGCAGGCGGAAACGACCGATCAGCCGCTGTAGCTCGGTCCCCAGGCGGGCCAGCTCAGAGCTGCTGGAAGCCGTCTGCTCGGTGGCCGCCGCCGAATGCTCGGACACTTCACGGATGCTGAATACCGAGCGGTTGATCTCCTCGGCCACCGAACTCTGCTGCTCCGAAGCCGTGGCGATCTGGCTGTTCATCTGCTGGATATCCGATACCGAGCGGGTGATGGCATGAATGGAGTCGCCGGCCTCGTTGGCAATGGCCACCGTGTCCTCCGCCATGGACGCACTCTTGCCCATCATGATCACCGACTCCTGGGCCTTGGCTTGCAGCCCCTGGATCAGGGTTTCTATCTGGGAGGTGGCCTGCTGGGTTCGTTGCGCCAGGGCCCGCACCTCATCGGCCACCACCGCGAAGCCGCGACCGTGCTCACCGGCCCGGGCCGCTTCAATGGCCGCGTTCAGGGCCAGCAGGTTGGTCTGCTCGGCCACCCCCTTGATCACGTCGAGGATGCTGCCGATATTGAGGCTCTCACTCTCCAGCTGGTTGATGGTGGCCAGGGAGCGGCGCACCTCCTCGGCCAGCTCATTGATATGGGCGATGGTCAGGGTCACCTTGCGATCGCCGGCGCTGGCGTCGGAGTCGGCGGTGCGGGCCGAGCCGAAGGCGGTTTCCGCATGCCGCGCCACCTCCTGCACCGTGGCCGCCATCTGGTTCATGGCGGTAGACACCTGCTCCAGTTCCATCCGCTGCTGGTTCACCCCGGTACGGGTCTGCTCCGACACCGCCGACAGCTCTTCGGCGGAGGTGGCGATATGACCGGCGCTGTTGTTGAGTTCGCTTACCAGTTGACGCAGGTTGAGGGTCATGGTCTGCATCCTATCCATCAGCCGGCCCAACTCATCCTTGCGGTTATGTCGGATATCCTGGCTCAGATCCCCCTCGGCGATGCGGTTGGCCTGGGACACCAGTTGGTTGAGCGGGTGGATGATGCCAAGGGTAATCAGCCAGGCAAACAGCATCCCCATGACCAGCGCGGCGGCGGTGACCGACAAGATGATGATGCGCGACCAGTAACTCTCGCGCGCCATCTCGGCCTGCTGATTGGCCAGCAGGGTGGTGGCACCATCGGCGATACTCTGGGCCACGGCATCGATTTGCTCTTCCACCGCCACCAGGCCGTTGATGGCCTCGATAAAGCGTTCCTGCTGCTGCTGGAACTGCTCGAGCAGTTCCAGCAGCTCCTTCACGTCCTCGTCGGGCCTCATGTTAAGCCGGTTCTCCAGGGTCACCAGCAGGCCGCGCAAGCGGGAGGAGAGCTGCATGGCATCGATCTCGTCCCGGCTTAGGGCAAAGTCTTTCTGGGTCAGGCGGATGCCCACCAGCCGCACCAGCCAGCTCATGGCGCTGGCGTCGCTGGCACTCAGGTACTCGGCCCGCTGCTGGGCGGAAAAGCCGATGCCGTTCAGGTCGAAGATCTGGCGCTGTGCGTCTTCGCTGAGGCTGGCCACCTGGGTCAGCGCCTCCTCGAAGTTCCGGGTGCCGGCCAGGATCTGTTCGACCAAAGCCAGATCCTCGGGCTCGACCAGCGCCTGTTGCAGACGTTCCGCCAGTTCCCGTGCCTGCAACACCGTCTCCTTGGCCAGCACCAGTTGCTCCGGATCATCCTGCAACAGGTAGTTTTTTTCATGTTGCCGGGCCTTGCTGAACAGCAGGTCGATGGCACCGGCCTGCTCCAGTTTTTGTCCCCGATCCAGCACCGAAGAAAGGTTGTAGAAACTGATGGCGGCAGTGGTAAGGGTTGCCAGCAGCACCAGTGCGAAGCCCAGGGTCAACTTAACCCTGACACTAAGGTGGCCTAATATAGAGAGCATCTCGTATTCCTTTACTTTGGTCGGAAATCGTTATTGTTGTTGTGACTGCTAACCATATCGGCTAATTGACAAGGATATAAAGTTTTTCGTCGGAAAAAGTGATCCTTGGCACACATGGGACTGGGGACTGGGGACTGGGGACTGGGGACTGGGGACTGGGGACTGGGGACTGGGGACTGGGGACTGGGGACTGGGGACTGGGGACTGGGGACTGGCAGAGTAAGATCCCTAATCCCCAAATAAAAACGCCCGGCCAAAAAGCCGGGCGCTGACAGTACCGATACAAAGAAAAAGCTTATTTCTTCTTCTTCGCCTTGGGGTTCGGCAGGTCGGTGATGGAGCCTTCGAACATCTCGGCGGCCATGCCCACGGACTCGTGCAGAGTCGGGTGAGCGTGGATGGTCAGGGCGATGTCTTCGGCGTCGGCACCCATTTCAATGGCCAGACAGATCTCGCCCAGCAGTTCGCCGGCGTTGGTGCCCACGGTAGCGCCACCCAGGACACGGTGCGTGTCCTTGTCGAAGATCATCTTGGTCATGCCGTAGGACGAATCGGAGGCGATGGCACGGCCGGAGGCGGCCCAGGGGAAGTTGGCTACTTCATAGTTCAGGCCTTTTTCCTTGGCTTCCTTCTCGGTCACACCCACCCAGGCCACTTCCGGCTCGGTGTAGGCGATGGACGGGATCACTTTCGGATCGAAGTAGTGCTTCATGCCGGCGATGACTTCGGCAGCTACATGGCCTTCGTGCACGCCCTTGTGTGCCAGCATCGGCTGACCCACGATATCGCCGATGGCATAGATGTGCGGCACATTGGTACGCAGCTGCTTGTCGACATTGATAAAGCCGCGCTCGTCCACGTTGACACCGGCTTTCTCGGCATCGAGGGACTTGCCGTTGGGGGTACGGCCGATGGCCACCAGCACGGCGTCGTAGGTCAGGGTCTTGCTCTCGCCCTTCTTGTCTTCCATGGTCACGTGGATGCCGTCGTCCTTGGCTTCCACCTTGGTGACCTTGGTTTCCAGCATCAGGCTGAATTTGTCTTTCACCTGCTTGGTAAAGATCTTGATCAGATCCTTGTCGGCAGCCGGGATCAGCTGATCGAACATTTCGACCACGTCGATCTTGGAGCCCAGGGCATGGTAAACGGTGCCCATTTCCAGGCCAATGATGCCACCGCCCATGACCAGCAGCTTCTCGGGCACTTCTTTCAGCTCCAGCGCGTCGGTAGAGTCCCAGATGCGCGGATCTTCGTGGGGGATGAAGGGCAGCTTGATCGGACGGGAGCCGGCCGCGATGATGGCGTTGTCGAAGGTAACGGTGGTGTTGCCGCCCTCGCCTTCCACCACCAGGGTGTTGGCGCCGGTGAACTTGGCAAAACCGTTCACGACCTTGACTTTACGCATCTTGGCCATGCCGCCCAGGCCCTGGGTCAGTTGACCGATCACTTTCTCTTTATGACCACGGATCTTGTCCAGATCGATTTGGGGCTCGCCAAAGGTCACGCCGTGGCTGGCCATCATCTTGGACTCTTCGATGACCTTGGCGATGTGCAGCAGTGCCTTGGAAGGAATACAGCCGACGTTCAGACAAACGCCGCCCAGAGTGGAATAACGCTCGACTAGTACAGTTTCCAAACCCAGATCGGCGGCACGGAAAGCGGCGGAATAACCCGCAGGGCCCGCGCCCAGTACCACAACCTGAGCTTTGACTTCTTGACTCATGGTGACCTCTATTATGATTTTTAGCCCCGTTTAAGCAATGGCCACTGGACGGACTAGACTCATTGCGACCACTACTGAATTAAACGGGCCAAAGTTTACTGTTCTGCCTGTAAAAAGAAAGTAAAAAGGCAGGCGAATGCCTGCCTTGTCACATTAAAGGGCCAAACGACGAAGGTCGCTCAGCACACCACTCAGCATGGTGATAAAGCGAGCGCCGTCGGCGCCGTCGATCACCCGGTGGTCGTAGGACAACGCCAGCGGCTGCATCAGCCTGGGCACGAATTCCTTGCCGTTCCACACCGGCTTGAAGTCGGACTTGGACACCCCCAGGATGGCCACTTCGGGCGCGTTCACGATGGGAGTGAACTGGGTACCGCCGATCCCCCCCAGCGAGGAGATGGTGAAGCAGCCGCCCTGCATGTCGGCCGCGGTCAGCTTGCCGGCCCGGGCCTTCTTGGAGATTTCTCCCAGTTCCAGCGCCAGCTCGCGAATGCCTTTCTTGTTGACATCACGCACCACCGGCACTACCAGGCCGTTGGGGGTATCCACCGCCACGCCGATGTGCACGTACTTCTTCATCACCAGGCTCTGGCCGTCTTCCGACAGGGAAGAGCAGAACTTGGGGAAGGCTTCCAGCGCCTTGGCGGCGGCCTTCATGATGAAGATAAGCGGGGAGATCTTGTAACCCAGCTTCTGCTTGTCGGCGATGGCGTTCTCTTCCTTGCGGAAGGCTTCCAGGTCGGTGATGTCCGCCTCGTCGAACTGGGTGACGTGGGGAATCTTGACCCAGTTGCGGTGCAGGTTGGGGCCGGAGATCTTCTGGATGCGGGTCAGCGCTACTTCCTCGATTTCACCGAACTTGGCGAAATCGACCTTGGGCCAGGCCAGCACTTCCAGGCCGTTGCCGGCGACGGCCACGCCCGCGGGCTGGCTTTCCACCCGCTTGATGATGGCCTTGACGTAGTTCTGTACGTCTTCTTTCAGGATCCGCTGTTTCGGGCCTGTTGCCGACACCTTGGACAAGTCTACCCCGAACTCGCGGGCCAGACGGCGCACTACGGGAGTGGCGTGCACATAGGCGTTGTTCTCGACGAAGTCACCCTTGGCGGCCGGAGCCGCAGGCACGGCGGCTTTCGGTGCGGAGGCGGCCGGGACGGCTTCTGCCTTGGCCGCAGCGGGCGCGGCCGCCGGGACGGCGCCCTCGGCCTCGAACACCATCACCAGAGAGCCGGTAGACACCTTATCCCCGGCGGCGACCTTGATTTCCTTGACCACGCCGGCGAAGGGCGCAGGCACTTCCATCGAGGCCTTGTCGCCTTCCACGGTGAGGATGGACTGGTCGGCGGCCACCTTGTCGCCCACCGCCACCATCACCTCGGTGACTTCCACTTCGTCACCGCCGATATCGGGCACCTGCACATCCTTGGCGACGGAGCCGGTCGCGGCCGGGGCGGCGGCTTCCTGCTGGGCAGCCGGCGCGGCGGTGGCCGGGCTGGCGCCACCGGCCACTTCGAACACCATGATAAGACTGCCGGTGCTGACCTTATCGCCCATGGCGATCTTGATCTCGGCCACCTTGCCGGCGAAGGGCGCGGGGACTTCCATGGAAGCCTTGTCGCCTTCCACGGTCAGCAGGGTCTGCTCTTCGCTCACGGTGTCGCCCACGGCCACGGCGATTTCGGTGACCTCCACTTCGTCACCACCGATATCCGGCACCTGTACTTCCTTCAGGGCCACGCCGGTAGACACGGGAGCCGCTTCGGACGCAGCCTTCGCGGCCGGCGCTTCGGCAGCAGCCGGGGCGGCGGCGTCGCCGCCCTCGGACGCGAACACCATGATCAGGGAGCCGGTGGCGACCTTGTCGCCCACCGCTACCCTGATTTCCTTCACCACGCCGGCGGCGGGGGCAGGAACTTCCATCGACGCCTTGTCACCTTCCACGCTCAGCAGCGACTGCTCTTCACTGACCTTGTCGCCCACGGCAACCAGGATTTCGGTGACTTCAACCTCATCCGCGCCGATATCCGGCACCAGAATATCTTTAGACATGTGTTACCCCTTATGCGTACAGCGGGTTGATCTTGTCGGCGTCGATGCCGTATTTGGTGATGGCATCGGCCACTACCTGCTTGTCGAGCTCGCCCAGCTTAGCCAGTTCGTTGAGGGCAGCCACCACCACGTAGTGCTTGTTCACCTCGAAGTGACGACGCAGGTTGTCGCGGCTGTCGGAACGGCCGAAACCGTCGGTGCCCAGCACCTTGTAGCCGGCGGACGGCATAAAGGCCCGCACCTGTTCGGCGTAATTTTTCATGTAGTCGGTGGCGGCGATGGCCGGCGCCTTGCCCATCACCTGGGCGATGTAGGGCACCCGCGGCTCGGCGGTCGGATGCAGCATGTTCCAGCGCTCGGCGTCCTGACCGTCGCGGGTCAGCTCGTTGAACGAAGGCACGCTGTACACGTCGGAGCCGATACCGTATTCCTCGGCCAGGATCCGGGCCGCCTCGCGCACGCCCACCAGTATGGTACCAGAGCCCATCAGCTGGACCTTGCCCTTGCTGCCTGCCACGGTTTCGAGCTTGTAGATACCCTTGCGAATACCTTCCTCGGCGCCCTCGGGCATGGCCGGCTGGTGGTAGTTCTCGTTCAGGGTAGTCAGGTAGTAATACACGTTTTCCGGGTTATCGCCGTACATGCGGCGCAGGCCGTCCTGTACGATCACCGCCACTTCATAGGCGTAGGTCGGATCGTAGGTGATGCAGTTGGGGATGGTGCCCGCCAGGATATGGCTGTGACCGTCTTCATGCTGCAGGCCTTCACCGTTGAGGGTGGTACGCCCGGAGGTCGCACCCAGCAGGAAGCCGCGCGCCTGCTGATCGCCGGCCGCCCAGCACAGATCGCCGACCCGCTGGAACCCGAACATCGAGTAGTAGATGTAGAAGGGGATCATCGGGCAGTCGTTGGTGCTGTAGGAGGTGGCTGCCGCCAGCCAGGAGGACATGGCACCCAGCTCGTTGATGCCTTCCTGCAACACCTGGCCTTTCTTGTCTTCCTTGTAGTAGGCCACCTGCTCACGGTCCTGCGGTACATACTGCTGGCCGTGCGGGTTGTAGATGCCGATCTGGCGGAACAGACCTTCCATACCGAAGGTACGGGCTTCGTCGGCCAGGATGGGCACGATACGCTCACCGATGGACTTGTCCTTCAACATGATGTTGAGCGAACGCACGAACGCCATGGTGGTGGAGATTTCCCGTTTCTGCTCTTCCAGCAACGGCTGGAACTCGCTCAGGGCGGGGATCTCCAGCTTGACGGTGGTTTGCGGCAGGCGGGTGGGCACATAGCCTTTCAGCGCCTGGCGACGGGTGTGCAGGTACTCATGCTCGCGGCTGCCTTCCTCGATCCTGATGTAGGGCAGGTTGGGCAGCTCTTCGTCGGTGACTTCGATATTGAAGCGGTCGCGGAAGTGCTTGAGCGAAGACATATCCATCTTCTTGACCTGGTGGGCGATGTTCTTGCCCTCGGCGGCGTTGCCCATGCCGTAACCCTTGATGGTCTTGGCCAGGATGACGGTCGGCTTGCCCTTGGTGTCGGCGGCGTTCTTGTAGGCGGCGAACATCTTGGCCGGATCGTGACCACCCCGGTTGAGGGCGAAGATCTCTTCGTCGGTCATGTCCTTCACCAGCTCCAGGGTCTCCGGATACTTGCCGAAGAAGTGCTCGCGCACATAGGCACCGTCCTTGGACTTGAAGTTCTGGTAGTCGCCGTCCAGGGTTTCGTTCATCAGCTGGACCAGCTTGCCGGACTTGTCCTTGGCGATCAGTTCGTCCCAGCGACGGCCCCAGATCACCTTGACCACGTTCCAGCCGGCGCCGGTAAAGATGCCGTCCAGCTCGTTGACGATCTTGCCGTTGCCGACCACGGGGCCGTCCAGCCGCTGCAGGTTACAGTTGACGATGAAGCACAGGTTGTCCAGCTTCTCGCGCGCGGCGATGGTGATGGCACCCTTGGATTCAGGCTCGTCCATCTCACCGTCGCCCAGGTAGGCGTAAACGCGCTGCTCGGAGCAGTCCTTCAGGCCACGGTCGGTCAGGTACTTGAGGAATCGCGCCTGATAGATGGCGTTGATCGGACCCAGGCCCATGGACACGGTGGGGAACTGCCAGAAGTCCGGCATCAGCTTGGGATGCGGATAAGACGGAATGCCCTTGCCGTCCACTTCCTGGCGGAACATGTCGAGCTGGGCTTCGGTCAGGCGGCCTTCGGCGAAGGCGCGGGCGTAGATGCCGGGGGAGATGTGGCCCTGGAAGAACACCAGATCGCCGCCGTCCTTCTCGTTACGGGCACGGAAGAAATGGTTGAACGCTACTTCGTACATGGTGGCGCTGGACGAGAAGGAAGACATGTGGCCGCCCAGATCCAGATCTTTCTTGGAGCCGCGCAGCACTATCATGACCGAGTTCCAGCGGATGATGGCGCGGATCCGCCGTTCCAGATCCCAGTTACCCGGATATTCAGGTTCTTCGTCGGTCTTGATGCTGTTGACGTAATCTGAGTGGGCATTTCTGGCCACGGCCACACCGGATTTGATGGCCTTGGTGGTGAGGCGCTCGTAAATATACTGCGCGCGCTCAGGTCCTTCTTGACGGATCAAAGACTCGAGGGCGTCGAGCCACTCTTGAGTCTCTATTGAATCCACATCGTTTTTCAGGATATCAGACATGGCTGTTTCCTATCTCGTTTGGGGCACCTGCCCATGGGTTTCGTCGTTGCCGAAGGCGTTATTATTCCTGCTGACGGGTACGGCGCAAGGAACGCTGAATGCGGCTTTCCTCACGCTGGATGTCGAGCAGGGTTTCTTCAATAAAGGCCAGGTGCTCGTGACAAGCATCCCTTGCCTGTTCCGGCTCGCGAGCAAGGATGGTCTGGATCAGATTGGCGCGATGTACGCGGATCTTTTCCACCATGCCGGCGCGCCGGTTGAGAATCTTGATGTTGCGCAGGATGCTGGACTCCAGCATCGGCTGGATGGCCCGTAGCAAATGCAGCAACACCACATTGTGCGCCGCCGCCGCCACCGCCAGGTAGAACTCGGCGGCGGCCTTGGCTTCGGCCGGTAAGTCCCCTTTTTCCTGCGCCTTCACGATGGCCTGCTGGGCCTCGCGGATGGTGTCGAAGTCCGCCTCGGTGCCACGCAGGGCCGCATAGTAGGCGGAGATGCCTTCCATGGTGTGACGGAACTCCAGCAGGTCGTATTGCGACTCCGGATGCTCTGCCAGCAATTGGAACAGGGGATCGGCCAGGCCCTTGCTCAGGGCGTTCTGCACATAGGTGCCGCCGCCCTGGCGCCGGGATACCAGGCCGCGCGCTTCCAACTGCTGTATGGCCTCCCGCACCGAGGGGCGAGACACCGCAAACTGTTCGGCCAGCTCCCGCTCCGGCGGTAATCGCTGGCCGGGTTGCAGGCTGCCCTCCACTATCATCTGCTCCAGTTTGGCGGCGATGGTGTCGGCGAGTTTTGGCTGTTTGATGCGCTGATATGACATGCGGTCCGGCTTAAAATTGGTAAGACCAATTAACACTGTTAAAAAAAGGTATCAGAGCGGAGAGGAAATGTCCAACTGTTTGATCGGGATTGCATACAAAAAAGTCTAAAACCACCATGAAAAAGCCATTGGTCGTTAAAGCTAGCCCAGATACCGGGAAATACAAATAATAAAAATTGGTAAGACCAAAGGAGAGAGTACACCGGGCATGGAAAGTTCCAGATGAAGAAAGATATTGCGGCGCGTTATTCCAGACTGGCCCCGCCCGTCATGCCGAAGGCGGGAATCCATGGCCTGGACCGCCGTACACAACAGGCAATACCAGCCCCCTCGCCAAACAAGAGGGTCTGTCTGGCGATAGCCTGTGAGGAGGAAGCGGTTCGAACGGTTCAGCCTGCGCTCAGCATCGCCCTGAACCTTGCCCAGTCGAACCCCGGACCCGGATCCGTCTTGCGTCCCGGGGCAATATCACTGTGGCCGGTGATGCGCTCCGGGGTTATGGCCGGATAAGCCTGCATCAACAACCGGCTCACCTCGGCCAGCACCCGGTACTGCTCATCGGTGTAACCGCCGCTGTCGGTTCCTTCAAGCTCGATACCCACGGAGAAGTCATTGCACTGGTCGCGCCCCGCAAAGCAGGAAAGCCCCGCGTGCCAGGCCCTGAGCTCGAAAGGCACGTACTGCACCAGTTCGCCGTCACGACGGATCAGGCAATGGGCCGACACCCGCAGCCGGTAAATAGCGGCAAAATAAGGATCCCCGGCGGGATCCAAACGTCCCATAAAGAGGTCATCTATATAAGGGCCGCCAAACCGCCCCGGCGGCAGGCTGATGCAATGCACCACCAGCAACGAAATTTCATTGCCAGGCCGTTCATCCCAGTGTGGAGACACACAGTGGCGGGCCGGGTGTAACCAGCCCGGTGCCGTTAACATAAAAGGCATATCAACCCCAAACCAATCATTACCGGGGGTATACTAACAGTTTAACGCCCCGGTGCGGCAAGCAGGTGTGCGAGGAGTGAACAATGGCGAACGACGACGACACCCCGCGAAAAACCGGACGCGTCATGTGGCTGCTGGTGTGGGTTCTGGCACTGGCGTTGTTGACCTGGTTTTTCCAGCAGAAGCTGGAGCGGGACTACAACCCCAACCAACAGCTGCAACTGCTCGACCCCCGCACCATAGTGCTGGAGCAAAACCGCCAGGGCCATTACCTGGTAACCGGCGCCATCAACGGTGAACCCGTGGTGTTTTTGCTGGACACCGGCGCGACCCAGGTGGCCGTGCCTCGCCCGGTCGCCGAACAGCTGGCCTTGCCGGTGGGGCGGACACTGCTGCTGAACACCGCCGCCGGCCAGGTAACCGGCTACCGTACCTACATTAAAACGTTGTCGCTGGGGCCCCTCACCCTGTACGATCTGGATGCCATTATCATGCCCAGCCACAACAGCGAGGTGTTGCTCGGCATGAATGCCCTGCGCCAGTTCGAGCTGACCCAGCGGGGCTCGCAATTAACCATAAAATACCTGGCGCCCTGAACGGGGCGCTACAGAACCACTACGTGAACCAAGGTAAGGCTCAGATGCAAAACACCATGCTGGCTCAAGAAATCCGTTTCAACGTTACCGCCGCCTTAACCGAAGATCTGGGCGGCACCCTGGATCCCAGGCAGGACATTACCGCCCAACTGCTGCCGGCAGACCAGCAGGTAACGGCCCATCTGATCACCCGGGAAGACGGCATTTTCTGCGGCCGCGCCTTTGCCACCGAGACCTTTCTGCAACTGGGTAACGAAGTGAAACTGCACTGGCAGGTAAAGGACGGCGAGGCGGTCAGGGCCAACCAGCGCCTGCTGACCCTGACCGGCCCGGCCCGGGCCCTGATGACCGGCGAGCGCACCGCCCTGAATTTTATCCAGACCCTGTCGGGCGTGGCCACCGCCACCCGCCGCTATGTGGACCAGTTGGCCGGCACCTCATGCCGCCTGCTCGATACCCGCAAGACGGTGCCCGGCCTGCGCCACGCCCTGAAATACGCGGTCACCTGCGGCGGCGGCCATAATCACCGCATGGGCCTCTATGACGCCTATCTTATCAAGGAAAACCATATCTTTGCCTGCGGCGGCATTGACAAGGCCATTGCCGAAGCCCGTCGCTTGCAGCCGGAAAAGCCGGTGGAAGTGGAGGTGGAATCCCTGGCCGAGCTGGGCCTGGCCCTGGCGGCCGGCGCCGACACCATTATGCTGGACAACTTCAGCGTGGCCGACATGCGCACCGCCGTGGCCACCACCGCCGGCCGCGCCAAGCTGGAAGTCTCCGGCAATGTCACCCTGGAGACCATTGCCGGTTACGCCGCCACCGGCGTGGACTATGTCTCGGTAGGGGCGCTGACCAAGCATATCCGCGCCATGGACCTTTCCATGCGGGTGGAAGGCTGAGACGGGAAGCGGTAAGCCAAAAGTTCCCCATGCCGTTGGTTTGAACACCCCCTCCCTGGCCGCATCTCCCGCCATTCCCGAAGGCGTTCGATGCATGGATTGAAGGCCGGAAAGCACGGTCAAAATACCGCTTCCTTCCCTTGGTGCCCCCTTCTCTCGCGGAGCCCGGGAAGGGGGCGGGAATAAACTCCAAACGAAACCATTTCCCCGATATCCCCCCTAATTGCCCCCGCCAGGGATGCAAAACCCCGCCACCTTGGCTATAGATCTTTAAGTGATCCGGCCCTCTCACCAAGATGGACTTTCAAATCAAGGATGATGATATGGAAACCCCGACCCCTGACCGCCAGGGCGGTTTTACCCTGATCGAACTGATGATTGTAGTGGCGATAGTGGCAATACTGGCGGCGGTGGCCTTGCCCGCCTATCAGACCTATACCAAAAGAGCCAAGTTTAGTGAGGTGATAGCGGCGGTAGGGCCGGCTAAAACTGCTATTGAAGTCTGTGTACAAGGCTCCGGTTCCCCTATAGATAACACCCTTATGACAACCTGTGCAACCGCAGGTAAAGGTGCTGTAACCGGGTCATACAATGAGAAAGTTGTAGCCAGTGTCACAGCTGAGCCAGCTGAAAATTCGAACGATGATATAATAATAATCACCGCCGCTGGACACTCAGAGCTATTTGGAAAAGACGGAGAAGGTGAAAATGCTACAAATATTACCTTTGAGTTAAAGGGTAATGTCCAAACAAACCGGCAAGTACTCTGGACAACAGCAGGCTCCTGTCTCGAAAAAGGCCTCTGCTAACCCATGACCCTACCCATTAATAGCATTAGAAGCGGTCTGGCCAGAAGCCTGGCCGCTTCCTCCCTTTTATTGCCCGACGAGCTGGATCAGGCCCAGAGCCAGGCCCGGCAGGAAGGCAAGCCGCTCAGCACCGTGCTGGTGGAGCAGCACCTGCTGCCCAGTTGCACCCTGGCGCGGTTCTGTGAGCAGGAGTACGGCCTGCCGCTGGTCGACCTGAATGACTTTGAGCCGGACCAGGTACCGCCGCAGTATCTCAGCATGGACCTGATTGAGCGCCACCATGTGCTCCCCATCTATATGCAGGGCAAGGTGCTGTACCTGGCCATGTCCGATCCCACCAATGTGGCGGCGCTGGAAGACTTCAGCTTCCGCTTCAACCTGGTGACCGATGCCCTGCTGGTGGAGGAGGACAAGCTGCAGCAAATGCTGACCCGGCTGCAACAGGGCGGCAGCGGCGGCGTGCTCGACCTGGAACACATAGAGGATACGGATATTTCCGGGCTGGAGCTGGACGATGACCCGGCCGAGCACGATGCGGATCTGGGCAATACCGACGATGACGCCCCCATAGTGCGCTATATCAACAAAATCCTGCTGGATGCGGTGCGCAAGGAAGCCTCCGACCTGCACTTTGAACCCTATGAGCGCTTCTATCGCATCCGTTTCCGGGTAGACGGCCTGCTGCACGAGATTGCCTCGCCACCGGTTAACCTGGCCACCCGTTTTGCCGCCCGGCTAAAGGTCATGGCCAGGCTGGATATTGCCGAGCGCCGGCTGCCGCAGGACGGCCGCATCAAGCTCAAGCTGAACCGCAACAAAGCGGTGGACATGCGGGTCAACAGCCTGCCCACCCAGTGGGGAGAGAAAGTCGTTATTCGTATCCTGGACAGCTCCGGCGCCAGGCTCGACATCGACCAGCTCGGCTACGACGAGCACCAGAAGCAACTGTATCTGGCCGCCCTGCGCAAGCCCCAGGGCATGATACTGGTGACCGGCCCCACCGGCTCGGGCAAGACGGTATCCCTTTATACCGGCCTGAGCATCCTCAATACCGTGACCGCCAATATCTCCACCGCCGAAGATCCGATAGAAATCAACCTGCCCGGCATCAACCAGGTACAGATCAACCCCAAGGCCGGGCTGACCTTCGCCCATGCCCTGCGGGCCTTTTTACGCCAGGATCCGGACATCATCATGGTGGGGGAAATTCGCGATCTGGAAACCGCCGAAATCGCGGTAAAGGCCGCCCAGACCGGCCACCTGGTGCTTTCAACCCTGCACACCAACTCCGCCACCGAAACCCTGACCCGGCTCGGCAACATGGGGCTGCCGGCCTATAACATCGCCTCTTCCGTTTCCTTGATCATGGCCCAGCGACTGGCGCGCAAGCTGTGCCCGCACTGCAAGACCCGGGAGCAGGTGCCGGAGGATCAGTTGCTGGCGCTGGGTTTTGACCCGGCCCAACTGGCCAAAGGCGTTGAACTGTACAAGGCCGCCGGCTGCAACCGCTGTACCGGCGGATACAAGGGGCGCATCGGTATCTACGAAGTTCTGCCGATGAACGAAAGGCTGGCCAGCCTGATCATGGAAGGCGCCAACTCCCTGACCCTCGCCAGGGCGGCGGAAAAAGACGGCATGGTCAGCCTGCGCCGGGCGGCGCTGGAAAAAGCCAGGGCAGGCATTATCAGCCTGGCCGAAGTCAACCGCATCAGCGGCTGATACCGGGCTGCAGGGCGCTTGCGTCGCCTGCCTCTTCGGGCCTTATCCGTCACTAAGGACGCGCTATGCCAACGACCAAAAGCTACAAGGTACATCCCTATAAGTGGGAAGGCGTGAACCGTCGTGGGCAGAAGGTGTCCGGCTTTATCCAGGCGATTAACGCACAGGCGGTCAAACGGGAACTGCAACGCCAGGGGGTTAACGCCACCCGTGTGCGACGTAAAAACCAGAGCCTGCTCGCCCGCTGCAAAGATACCATCACGCCGATGGACATCGCCGTGATCACCCGCCAGATAGCCACCATGCTGGGGGCCGGCGTTCCCCTGGTGCAAACCCTGCAAATCATTTCCCGTTCCTACCAGAAAAGCAGCATTCGCGAACTCACCGGCCTGATAGCCTCGGATGTGGAAGGCGGCACCCCGCTCTCGGACGCCCTGAAAAAGTTCCCCCGCCAGTTCGATGGCCTCTATTGCGACCTGGTGCGCTCGGGCGAACAGACCGGGGCGCTGGAGCATATATTTGACCAAGTGGCCATTTATCGGGAAAAAGCCGAAGCGCTCAAGTCCAAGATCAAAAAAACCATGTTCTACCCGACCATGGTGATACTGGTGGCCATTGCCGTGACCTCCATCTTGCTGCTGTTCGTCATACCGCAGTTCGAGGACATTTTTGCCGGTTTTGGCGCCGCCCTGCCCGCCTTTACCCAGATGGTGATCAACCTGTCGCGCTGGATGCAGGCTTCCTGGCTGTATATTCTGGCCGGGGTGGTGGCAACGGCATTCCTCTACGTGCGCGCCTGGCGCCTGTCCCAGAAGGTGAGAGATGCCACCGACCGCGCGACCCTGCGTATCCCGGTGGTAGGCACCATACTGCACAAGGCCGCCCTGGCCCGCTTTGCCCGCACCCTGGCCACCACCTTCTCCGCCGGCATTCCGCTGGTGGAGGGGCTGCTCTCCTCGGCCGGCGCCGCCGGCAACGTGGTATATCGCAAGGCCATCATGCAGATGCGCAGCGAGGTCATTGCCGGCATGCAGA
The DNA here is from genome assembly GCF_041950555.1 of Zobellella sp. DQSA1. Classification (GTDB taxonomy): domain Bacteria; phylum Pseudomonadota; class Gammaproteobacteria; order Enterobacterales; family Aeromonadaceae; genus Oceanimonas. Next base: position 694,639 of record NZ_CP169531.1, on the reverse strand, counting down.
TGAACCTGGCCATGCGCGCCACCCGGCTGTTCCCCGATATGGTGGTGCAAATGGTGATGATAGGTGAGGAGTCCGGCGCCATCGACGACATGATGAACAAGGTGGCCATCATCTACGAGCGGGAAGTAGACGACGCGGTAGACGGCCTCACCAGCCTGATAGAGCCCATCATCATGGTGGTGCTGGGTATTCTGGTTGGCGGCCTGGTCATTGCCATGTATCTTCCCATCTTCAATTTGGGTAGTGTTATCCGCTGAAGCCGGAAGCTTCCATCCCGATAGGAACAACAATGGCGCTATTGCTCGACAATCCCGTTTTACTGTATTCCCTGATCATGCTGCTGGGCCTGCTGGTGGGCAGCTTTCTCAACGTGGTCATCCACCGCCTGCCGCTGATGCTTCAGCGCGACTGGCAGCGGGAATGCGCCGAACTGAACGGCCGGCCCCAGCCCGAAGAGACGTCGTTTAACCTGTGCACCCCCCGTTCCCGCTGCCCCCATTGCCATCATCAACTGGGCGTACTCGACAATATTCCGCTGCTCAGCTGGCTCTGGCTGAAAGGCCGCTGCCGCTACTGCAGCACCCCCATCGCCAGACGCTACCCGCTGGTGGAACTGGCGGCGGCAGCCCTGGCCGGGCTGGCCCTGTGGCGCTTCGGTGCCAGCCCGCAACTGCTGGCGGCACTGCTGTTCAGCTGGGCCTTGCTGTGCATGGCGCTGATCGACATGGAACACCTGCTGCTGCCCGACAACCTCACCCTGCCGCTGCTGTGGCTGGGCCTGTTGCTCAATATCAACGCCCTCTTCGTCCCCCTCAGCAGCGCCGTGCTGGGCGCCGCCTTCGGCTACGGCATGTTATGGAGCCTGTATTGGCTGTTCAAACTGGCCACCGGCAAGGAGGGCATGGGTTACGGCGACTTCAAGCTGCTGGCGGCCATCGGCGCCTGGTTTGGCTGGCAAAGCCTGCTGCCGGTACTGCTGCTGGCATCCTTTACCGGCGCCGCCCTGGGGTTGGGGCTGATGGCCCTGCGTCGCCTGGGCGAAGACCGGGTACTGCCCTTCGGTCCGGCCCTGGCCCTGGGCGGTTGGTTATATTTGATATGGGGCCAGCAAGCGGTTGGCATGTACTGGAGGTGGGCACTGTGAGTTATGTGGTAGGACTGACCGGCGGCATCGGCAGCGGCAAAAGCACCGTGGCCGCGCTTTTTGCCGAACTGGGCGTGGAGGTGATAGACGCGGATATCATCGCCCGCGAGGTGGTGGCACCGGGCGAGCCGGCACTGGCGGCCATAGCGGAGCATTTTGGCCCGGACGTGATCAATGCAGACGGCAACCTCGACCGCCGCGCCCTGCGCGAGCGGGTATTCACCCGGCCGGAGCAGAAAGACTGGCTGAATGCCCTGCTGCACCCCCGGATCCGGCAACGCATGGTCGCCGCCTGCGCCGCCGCCCGCTCGCCCTATTGCCTGCTGGTGGTGCCGCTGCTGGTGGAAAACGGGCTAACTCCCCTGGCCAACCGGGTACTGGTGGTGGACGTATCCCCCGAGCAGCAGCTGGCCCGCACCGTAAAGCGCGACCATAGCAGCGAGCAGCAAATTCGCGCCATTATGGCCGCCCAGGCCAGCCGGGAACAACGCCTGGCCGCCGCCGACGACGTGGTGGACAACAGCGGTGCCGAGCTGGCCGGTGTAAAAGCGGCCGTGGCCGCCCTGCACCAGAAATACCTGGCCCTGTCCGCGGGAGCCTAGTCTCCGCTCAGGCGGTGCGACTAAAAATCAAATCCCATACCCCGTGGCCCAGGCGATGCCCCCGCTGTTCAAACTTGGTCAGCGGACGGTAGTCGGGCCGCGGCATGTAGTCGCCTGTGGGGGCCGCGTTGGCATAACCGGGCGCGGCCTTCATTACTTCCAGCATATGTTCCGCGTAGTTTTCCCAGTCGGTGGCCATATGGAATTCACCACCGATTTTGAGCTTGCTGCGCACCATTTCCACGAACGCGGGCTGCACGATGCGGCGCTTGTGATGGCGCTTCTTATGCCAGGGATCGGGGAAAAACAGCTGAACCCGGTCCAGGCTCTGCTCGGGCAGCATCTGCTCGAACACCTCGACCGCATCGTGGCACATCACCCGCAGGTTGCCGAGACCCGCCTCGGCGGCGGCCATCAGGCAGGCACCCACACCGGGTGTATGCACTTCAATGCCGATAAAGTCCTGCTCCGGAGCGGCCTTGGCCATTTCCACCAGCGAAGCGCCCATGCCGAAGCCGATTTCCAGCACCCGGGGAGCACTGCGACCGAAGGATGCGTCCAGATCGAGCAGCCGGGCCTGGTATTCTATCCCCATGACCGGCCATTGTTCGGCCAGGGCTTTTTCCTGGCCCTTGGTCAGGCGTCCTTCACGGCGCACAAAGCTGCGGATTTTGCGTTTGCGCAATTCGTCCTCGGTTTGGGCGGACGGGTGTTGATCTGTCATTTGTTTTCTCCGGCAGGCTTGGGAAGGCGAATTATCCAAAGTTAGCCCAAAGGTGCAAGGGGGAACCGTTGTCTTGAGCGATAACTGACAAGCCAAAAACAAAGCCGCCGGTTTAACCGGCGGCCGATACGGGAAAGGATTAACGCTGGCGGCTTACAGCACCCGCTGGATGACCCGGCCCAGGCGGCTGATGCCTTCCTCGATGGTGGCGGCATCGGCACCGGAGTAACTGAAGCGGGCGGTATTGAGGATGTCGGGACGGACATAGAAGGGACGGCCCGGCACGAAGGCCACGTTCTCCTTGATGGCCAGGTTGAACAGGTCCATGGCGCTGATATGCTGCGGCAGGTTCAGCCACAGGAACATGCCGCCTTCGGGGCGGGTGAAATCGATGCCCGGGCAATGGCGCAGCAGCGACTGCTCCATGGCCTTCTTTTGCTGGCCGTACACGGTGCGGATACGGTCGATATGGGCATCCAGGCTGTTGTCCTGCAGGTAGCTGTACAGCACCTGCTGCACGAAACCGTTGGTGTGCAAATCGGAAGCCTGCTTGGCGATGGTGACTTTCTGGCGCAGCCAGTCCGGTACCACCATCCAGCCCAGGCGGAAGGAGGGCACCACCACCTTGGAGAAAGAGCCCAGCAGCACCACGTTTTCCGGTGCCAGTTTGGCGATGGGGGGCAGGTGCTCGCCTTCAAAACGCAGTTCGCCGTAGGGGTTGTCTTCCACCATCAGTACATTGTGCCTGATCAGCCGTTCGGCCACCGCCTTGCGGTTTTCCAGGCTGTAGCTCAGGCCCGACGGATTCTGGAAGTTGGTCACGCCGTACATCAGCCGGGCGTGGTTCGGCTCGGCCAGCAAGGCGTCCAGCTCGGCCAAATCCGGGCCATCGTCGTTGAGGGGGACGCCGCGAAAGTTGGGCTGATACACCGACAGCGCCTGAATGGCCCCCAGGTAACCCGGTTCTTCGATAATCAGATCCGAGCCTTCGTCCACCAGTACCTTGCCGATCAAATCCAGCGCCTGCTGGGAGCCGTTGGTGATCAGGATGTTTTCCGGCGACACCCGCATGCCATGCTGCTTGAGGTAACGTTCGGCAATATAGTCACGCAGCGGGCCGAAACCTTCGGTCGCGGCATATTGCAGCGCACCGTTACCCTTGTTCTGCAGCACCTTGGCCGTGGCCACTTCCAGCTCTTCACTGGGGAAGAACTCGGGGTTGGGCAGACCGCCGGCGAAGGAAATCACCTCCGGATTAACGGCGACTTTCAGGATTTCACGGATAAAGGAAGGCTCTACCTTGGCAAAGCGCTGGGCAAAAAAGGGCTGCATAGAGGTCTCTCTGGTAACTGGCTTGGCGGGCGCCAACAAAACCCTTCTTTTGTATCAGAAAACATTCGAATAACAAACAATGAACAGTAAAAGATTGTTGGTGATGACTATCAACACCATGGCTGTTGGACCGGCGCCACCTTGCGTGATTCCCGAAGGCGGAAGTGCCTGACTGACTCCGTAGGCAACAGGCGTCCCCCCGCGCACATTCACGTCCCCGGATTTGCACTGTCCGGGCGGCTGTGTTGTGATCTCCCCATTCTCTTTCAACCCTGAACACCGTGAACATAGCTTCTTTTGCCGAACGCGTGCTGAGCTGGTACCAGCAATATGGCCGCAAGACCCTGCCCTGGCAGCAGGACAAGACCCCCTATCGGGTATGGGTATCGGAGATCATGCTGCAGCAAACCCAGGTGGCCACCGTTATCCCCTATTACCAGCGTTTTATGGCCCGCTTTCCCGATGTCGTCACCCTGGCCGATGCCGGGCAGGACGAGGTGCTGCATCACTGGACCGGGCTGGGCTACTACGCCCGGGCCCGCAACCTGCACAAGGCGGCCCAGGTGATCCGCGACCATTACCAGGGCCGTTTTCCCGAACGCTTCGAGGAAGTGATCGGCCTGCCCGGCATAGGCCGCTCCACCGCCGGTGCCGTGTTGTCGTTGTCGCTCGGCCAGCACCACGGCATCCTCGATGGCAACGTCAAGCGGGTGCTGGCTCGCTGGCTGGCCCAGCAGGGCTGGCCCGGCAAGAAAGAGGTGGAAAACGCCCTCTGGCAGCGGGTGGAGCAACTTACGCCCCGTACCGGGGTGGAACAATATAACCAGGCGATGATGGATATCGGCGCCACCATCTGCACCCGCTCCCGCCCCCGGTGCGAACTGTGCCCGGTGCGGGATGACTGCCGGGCCAGGCGGCTGGATACCCCCACCGCCTTCCCGCATTCAAAACCGAAGAAAACCGTACAGCCGGAAAAGCAGGCCAGCTTTTTATTGCTCAGGCACCAGGAGCAGATTTTACTGGTACAGCGCCCGCCCCAAGGATTGTGGGGCGGACTTTACTGCTTTCCCGAGTTCGGTAACGAGCAGGAACTCAAGTCCTGGCTCAAACGCTACCCGGGTGCTTCGGAGCCACAAGCCCTGCCCGGCTTTCGCCATACCTTCAGCCATTTTCACCTGGATATTCAGCCCTGGCTGGTGGAATTGCCCCAGCTACCCGCCGAGGTCATGGCGGGGGATGAGCGTCTTTGGTATAACTTGCAGCAACCGGCATCGGTAGGCCTGGCTGCCGCCACCAAGAAACTACTAGCCTACCCGCAACTGCAAGAGAGGAACTGATGAGCCGCACTATTTTTTGCCAGCGTTTACAGAAAGAAGCCGAAGGCCTGGATTTTCAACTTTATCCGGGCGAGCTCGGCAAGCGCATCTATGACAATATTTCCAAGGAAGCCTGGGCCGACTGGCAAAAAAAGCAGACCATGCTGATCAACGAAAAGAAGTTGAACATGATGAACGCCGAACATCGCCAGTTGCTCGAGCAGGAGATGATCGCCTACCTGTTTGAAGGCGCCGACGTCCAGATCGAGGGCTACACCCCCCCTTCCGCAGAGTAAATCGCCGCTTTGCTCAAGGCTTGAGCGAACGCGCTTGAGCCTTCCAAAAAGCGATTGACTTGCCTTGGCCAATCTTATTTAATGACGCCCCGTTGCCCAGATAGCTCAGTCGGTAGAGCAGGGGATTGAAAATCCCCGTGTCGGTGGTTCGATTCCGCCTCTGGGCACCATTTTTCGGTGCTCTTGTAAAAGACCCAAATGCCCAGATAGCTCAGTCGGTAGAGCAGGGGATTGAAAATCCCCGTGTCGGTGGTTCGATTCCGCCTCTGGGCACCATTTTGAGGGGCTGTTGTAGCGTGCTACATTCGCCCGTGTCGGTACCTAGCCGGCCGCGGTTGATTCCGCCTCTGGGCACCACTTTTCGGTGCTCTTGTAGAAGACCAAAATGCCCAGATAGCTCAGTCGGTAGAGCAGGGGATTGAAAATCCCCGTGTCGGTGGTTCGATTCCGCCTCTGGGCACCATATATTCAATACCATCAAATTGGCCGGCATAGCTCAGTTGGTAGAGCAACTGACTTGTAATCAGTAGGTCGAGGGTTCGACTCCTTCTGCCGGCACCATCCAAACCAGCCTGTACGCTGGTTTTTTTGTGCCTGTCACCTCCCCTTCATCGGCTTAATGGCGGCCTTTATGCCTGGCCCCCGGCACAAAAAATTGCCAGACTGTACCGAAATAATAAAGGAAGTGTAGCCACGCAGCTCCTTCCCTATCGGCAGGTGGATAAATGAAACCCTTTAATTCCTTGTTTCGTGTCGATTTAAGGCTCCTTATTTTGCTGCTGGCACTCTGCAGCGCCCTCTTGACCCTGGCTAATATCTTTTATGCCAGCTACCGGGTGCAGCATGATCTGTTGATCCATAACACCCTGGAATCCAACCGAGTGTATGCCGCCAAGTTGGCAGACAGCACCGAGCACTTCTTCTCGGCCGCACAGCAACAGCTGGCTTTCAGTGCCGGGATCATATCCCCCCGGTTCGGGGATAAACGGCTGCTGCAGGCCGAAGCCGCCCGCCTGCAGCAGCAAACCGACAGCTTCAACACGGTAGTGGTGGTCAACCGCTTCGGCCAGGTCCTTGCCGCCTCGCCTGAGCAATTGTCGCTAATCGGCGTCCGCCTCGACACTCCCGGCGCCAAGGAAGCATTGCGGGAACGCCGCCCCCTGCTCAGCCAACCTTATCTGTCCGCCAGCAACAACTTGATCGCAGCCTTGTCTTCCCCGGTTTTTTCGGACGATGGCCATTACCTTGGCTACATCGGCGGCACCCTGCACCTTAAAGAGAAGAATATCCTCAACGCCCTGCTGGGAGAACATTATTACAATGACGGTTCTTACCTTTACGTGGTGGATAACCAGAAACATCTTATTTACCACAAAGATCCGGCGCGGATCGGGGAACGGGTACAGGGCAATCCGGCCATCGATGCCGTGACCCGGGGAGAACGCGGGGTACTGCGGCTGGTGAACAGCCGGCATATCGACATGCTGGCCGGCTTTGCTCCGGTTCCTTCGGCAGGCTGGGGCGTCGTGACCCAGCGCCCCACCGCGGCCACCCTCGCCGAGCTGGATGACAAGATGCTCGCCATCTTTGTCCGCAGTCTGCCGCTTTCCATCATCACCTTGCTGTTTATCTGGTTTTTTGCCGTTTTCATATCCCGACCGCTCTGGCAACTGGCCACTCACGCCCAAAACATGGACTCGAACCAGGTGCGTCGTAACATTACCCTGATCCGCTCCTGGTATTTTGAGGCAGCCCAGTTGAAACGCGCCATGCTCAAGGGCATCGGCCTGCTGCACGAAAAGATAAGCCAGCTCAACCTCGACAGCCGGACCGACGCCATGACCGGCCTGCTGAATCGCAGGGCATTGCAAAGCATGCTGGAGCGCTACCAGCAGCAGCAAAGCTCTTTTTCCATCATCGCCCTGGATATCGATCACTTCAAAGCCATCAACGACAACCATGGCCATGATGTGGGCGATCAGGTCATCAAGACATTGGCACAACTGATGCGGGAAAACTCGCGGGCAACGGATCTGTTGTGCCGCAATGGCGGCGAGGAGTTTATGATGCTGTTGCCACACAGCTCCCTCGAAGCTGCCGGCCAGGTAGCGGAACGGCTCAGAATATGTGCCCGGGAACACCGGATGCCCGAAGCGGGGCCTGTCACGATTTCGTTGGGAGTCACTTTTTGTGCTGCCGGCCAAGAAAACATCAAGCAGGCGTTGAAAATAGCGGATCTGGCATTGTACGAAGCCAAAAAACGAGGCCGAAACCGGACCATCCTCAGCCGGGATGGCCAGGCTTTCAGCGAGTATTCCTCGCAACAGCCCCCCGCCGGCGGCTGAAAGGCCACCGGGCAGGCATTATTATTGGGGTTGGAAATGGCATTCTGTCACCAGTAACATAGCCTTAACCGAAAAGGCAAAGGAACGATGCCATGAAACAAATATGCTTGGCGGTATTGCTGGCCATCAGCCCCCCCGTGCTGGGAGCAGATGACGATACGGATTTACCACGCTGGGCCGTGGAGAGGATCACCCCCGTCCACGATGCCGTGTCCGACTGGGTGACCAACAGCTCCCGTAATATCGATGGTTTTTTCGGCACCGACGACAGCCTTCATGCGGAAAACGGCTCTTACCTGCGCCTGAGCCAGGAGTTGGAATGGAATGAAAGCGACCATTTCACGACCGAAACTGCGGCGCGTTTCCGGCTCGACCTGCCTACCACCAAAGACAGGTTAAGGCTGATCATCGAAAGCGATCCCGAAGAGTCCCAGGGGACCCTGTCCGAGCAAGGTTCCCACCGGCTAAGGGCCGACCAGCGCGGTACCGGTAGTTCGGTGATTGGCCTGAACCGGCTCAGCGGCCGCGATAAAACCGAGCAATGGGACTTTCGGGCTGGTGCCGGGATCAAGTTTCGATGGCCGCTTGACCCCTATGTGCGCTTTACCGGAGAGCGACTGTGGCAACTGGATGGTCCCTGGCAACTGGAGTCCTACAATCGCGCGTCCTGGTTCAATGAAGAAGGCTACTCGGTGCGCAGTAAATGGGATATCGGCCGGCCGCTGGATGCGAACCATCACCTGCGCTTTATCACCAATGTGCAATGGCAGGAGGAGGTCGATACCCTGGAGTATTCCGAGGCGGTCGAGCTCAACCAGATCCTGGGTAAACGCAGCGTAATGCGCTACGCAGCCGTAGTCATAGGACGAAGCGCCTCGGACCCACGGCTGCACGACTATTACCTGCTCACGCACTACCGGCGCAACCTGCACCGGGAAATACTCTTTGTGGACCTGATCCCTGAACTGCATTTCCCCCGCGAACAGGATTATGACCCGCAGTTCGGTATCACACTGCGGCTGGAAGTGATGTTCAGGGGTGATCTTGTCCGCCGCCGCTGAGTCACACCGGCCGGTACAGCCTGACGTCTGCCTCGGCCACCAGGGTCGGGGCGACCTGTTCGAAGTAATCCTTGATATAAGGCTGGGCGCAATGGGCGTCAAATACTTCCCGGCTGGCCCACTGTTCGACGAAAACGCAATCCCAGGGCTCGCCGTTGGCCCCAGGATAAGGCACTTCCTCGGTCAGTTGATACAACAAGCACCCCTCTTCCCGGTGGGTATCGGCAACCAGGCTTTTCAACGCTTGCTGCAGTTCAAGGGCCTTGCCGGGCTTGGCTTTGAAGCGGGCAACACAGTATAACGCGGACATATTCCATCCTTTCTCGGGGGTCAAAACGCTTGCCTATGCTATTACATCCACCAGCCCGATGAATACCCCTGAGCCACTGTAAAGCCGAGGAAGAGGCCCCATGTGAAAGTTCGATGAAACCGCGACGGCTCACAAAAATACCTGTTGACCCCCACCAGGTAACGGGTTAGAGTGACCACAGCTCGAAGAATACGGCTATATTTATGTTCTTGTTACGAAGTTCCTAGTAGTACCTCGTCCTGTATTTCATAAGTTAAACCGGTATTTTTCACAGCTAGTTATTTATGTAAGTTTGTTACAGGATTTAGGTATGTCTAATATCGTTAAAGGTAAAGTAAAGTTCTTCAATGAGTCCAAAGGATTCGGTTTCATCGAGCAAGAACAAGGTCCTGACGTGTTTGTTCACTTCAGCGCCATCCAAACCCAGGGTTTCAAAACTCTGGCTGAAGGCCAAGCCGTACAGTTCACTGTAGCTCAAGGCCAAAAAGGTCCTCAGGCTGAGAACGTAGTTCCTCTGTAAGAGACTACCTCACCAAGAATTGCGAAGCCGTGCCCCAGGGCGCGGCTTTTTTATTGCCTGTCCCCCTGATTTTTATTGACCCCTCGGTTATAATTGCTCCTTTTTCCCGCAAAAGGACAGTCCAAATGGCTAAAAGCCCCGTTGTCAGCCTGGTTCTGCTGCTGCTTCCCCTGATCCTGTTCGGCCCCATGGGCATCGATATCTACCTGCCGGCGATGCCGCAGATGGCCCGCTCGCTCTCGGTCAGCGCCGCCGATATCCAGCTCAGCCTGTCGGTATTTATGCTGGCGGTGGGACTGGGACAACTGGTATTCGGCCCCCTGGTGGATAACAGGGGCCGCCGTCCGGTCGCACTTTGTGCCATCGGCCTGTTTTTTGCCGGCGCTCTGGTAGCTTCGCTGGCCCACAACCTGCCGCTGCTGTTGCTGGGCCGGCTGATCCAGGGATTGGGCGCCTGCGGCACCTCGGTGGTGGCCTTTGCGGTGGTGCGCGACAGGCTCAATGCGGCCGACAGTGCCCGCGCCTACTCTTACCTCAACGGCGCCCTCTGCCTGGCCCCGGCGCTGGCACCGGTATTGGGAGCCTGGTTGACTCTACGCTTCGGCTGGCAGGCGAATTTCGTTTTCCTGGCCCTGTTTGCCGCTCTGGCCCTGGTGCTGGTCATGATCCGCCTGCCGGAAACCCGCCCGACCCAGACCCGCCACCAGCCGCTGCTCTCTCCCAGAGCGTACCTGGCGGTATGGCAGCATGGCGCCTTCCGTGTCTATGTGATGACCTGCATCGCCGCCATGGGCGGCATCCTCACCTACGTGACCTTTGCCCCGATGATCCTGATGGAGCAGGTGGGACTGAATGAGGCTCAGTTTGCCCTGGCCTTCAGCGCCAACGCGCTGGTGGTGATGACAGCCAGCTTTTCCGCTCCCCGGCTGAGCCGGCGCCTGGGCCGGCATCGGGTGGTCAGCGGCGGCGCCTTCTGCCTGCTCGCTGGCGGTACCGGCATGATGCTATGGATGCAGTCGGCGCCCGGGCTCTGGGCCTTTATGCTGCCGGTGGCGCTGTGTTCGGTAGGATTTTCGCTGGTATTGGGTGCCGCTGCCGCTTCCGCCATGGCGCCCTTCGCGGACAGGGCCGGCCGCGCCGCGGCCCTGCTCGGCTGCCTGCAGATGGCGGGAGCCGCTACCGCCGCCTATCTGGCCTCGCAATTGCCTCTCCCTGCGGGTGAAGCCTGCGCGCTCACCATAGTGGTACTGGCACTGCTGGCGCTGCTGGCGCTGACCCGCCTGCCCCGGGAGCAAAGGGTGCTGGCGGACGCGGATGCCTAAAAGCGCCCAATGGCACACCTGGACAACAGCTTGAGCACCATGGCGCCCAGCAGTATGCACAGGCCCAGGCTGAAGGCGGTATCTACCCCGTAATACACCAGGCTGGCGCTCAACAGGCCGGCACTGAGCATTTGCAGGGCACCGGACAAGGCAGCTGCGGCGCCGGCCAGATCCCGGTAGGGTTCCAGTAGCCGACTCATGGCATTGGGAAAGGCCATGCCGTTGCCCAGGGCCTGGATAAAGATACCGGTGATCACCCAACCCGGTTGCAACGGCACCAACAGCACCCATAGCCCGGCCACCAGTTGAATAAAAGGGCTCAGCCGCAGGATCTGCTCGGCCGGCACCCGATGCTGGATCCGGTTATTGATGATGCCGCCCAGCAGCAGACCCAGGGCCGGAAGCAGCGCCCAGCTGCCATACTCCGCCGCGCTCATGCCGATTTGCTGCTGCATCACGTAGGGCATCACCGACACCGAAACCATCATCAGCGCAAACTGCCCCCACAGCATGCCGCCATGGCCGAGGAAATGGCGCTGTCCCAACAGCCGGCGATAGTTGGCGACGATTTCCGCCAGGCTCATGGGTCGCCGCTGGCCGTGATGGGTTTCCCGGAACCCGGCCAGCAACAGCAGCCACAACAGGGCCAGATAGAGCAGCATGGCGACAAAGACGCTGTACCAGCCCAGGTGGTGGCCGATAACACCCCCCAGCGCCGGGGCAATGATGGGGGTAAAGGCAGCGGCCATGGCGATGTAGGAAAGGGCATTGCGCAAGGCCGGGCCTTCGAAGCTGTCACGCAGCATGGCCCGAGAAACCACGGCGCCGCAGCCGGCACCCAACCCCTGCAGCAAGCGCCCCAGCAGCAGCCATTCGAAGGAGATCCCCGGCAACAGACACAAAATGACGCCCAGCAGCGCCAGCGTCAGGCCGGCCAGCAGCACCGGGCGGCGGCCCCGGGCATCGCTCAGGGGACCATACAGCAGTTGCACCGGGCCGAACGCCAGCAGATAGACGGAAATCAGTAACTGGACCCGATCCGGGTCTTCCGCCAAGGCCAGGCTGATCGCCGGCAGCACCGGAAACAGCAAGCCGACACTCAGTTGTCCCATGCTGACGATAAGGCAGGCCAGGATAATGGTGCCGGCCGTAGATATCGGCTGTGCCAAGGACGCTCCTTAAGTGAACGGATTAATTTGAGCTTTACTTTGACAAGTCAGGTATTCATTAAGCACAATCAAGGTTGCAAAATAACAAACAGGACTGCCTACATGACCGCCCAATCATCTAACCCCCAATCGCTGCAGCAAGCCTTCTCATTGGGTAACGGACAGGATGCGGCACTGAACTGGCTGCGCAAGAATCAAACTCATTGCGCCATCTTCCTCACCAATGGCATCAAGCTGGAAGGGATGATCAGTGCCTTTGACCAATACAGCATTTTGTTGTCTGACCCCCGCGGCCAGCAACAGCTGATCTATAAAGCCAAGATTTCCACCATTTCTCCCGCCACCCGCCGGCCGCCGCGCACCGGGGTCATTATCAACAAGCCTCGCCGTCCGCGTTACGAGAGCCACCACGATCACCACAACCATCGTGATGAGCATCATAATCACCGGGACGAACAGCACGACCACTCCCAGGATGACGACCAGGGCGACCAGCGCTGATGGCCCAGCGAGTCAGCCCCACACGGGCTGGCCCGCCACCACCATCACACAGTCCATCCCCGCTGCCAGGGCCGCCTGCCGTCCGATCGGGGTATCCTCGAACACCAGGCAACGCTCGGGCCTGAGCCCCAGGCCTTTTGCGGCCAGCAGATAGGTGTCCGGATTGGGCTTGTGCGAGGTCACGTCATCGGCGGTAACCACCACGGGGAAATACGCCTGCAACCCGGTATTGCGCAACACTTGCTCCGCATTGATCCGGGATGAACCGGTGCCGATGGCCAGAGGCCGGTCGGCATATCGCTCCAGCAACGCCAGCATGGCAGGGAAAGGCCGGGCTTGCGGTAGCAAGCGTTGATAGTGGCCGTTCTTGAGCTGCACCACCCGCTCACCATCCAGGTTGAGCCCCTGCTCGCTATTAATGATATCGACAATCTTGCGACTGGGAACGCCACCCAGGGCATACAGCCAGTCGGCATCGTAGCCGAAGCCAAACTCCCGCGCCGCCAGTTCCCACGACGCCAGGTGCAGGGGCATGGTATCAACCAGGGTACCGTCGAGGTCGAAGAGTAAGCCGTCAAATTGTTCCGGATTCATGTGCCCTACCAGAATAAGATGGCCGCTTGCGCGGCCATGGGGGTTAAATCAATTCCAGTTCTTCCATCACCCGGCGGATGCGCGCCTTGGTGCTGTCCTGCAGCGGTACCACCGGGATGCGACAGTCCTCGCTGGCCAATCCCAACAGTGACAGGCCGTATTTGGGACAGGCCGGATTGGGCTCGGCAAACATCGCCTGGTGCAGCGGCAACAGCCGATCCTGCAAGGCCCGGGCTTCCTCCCACTTACCGGCCAGGGTCAGTTCCTGCAACTGGGCACAGAGCCGGGGCGCCACGTTGGCGGTGACCGAAATACAGCCCTGGCCGCCGGCCACGTTATAGGACACGGCAGTACCGTCTTCGCCGGAGAGCCAGGCAAACGACTTTTTGATCAACTGCCGTTCGGCCCAGGGGCGCGCCAGATCGCCGGTGGCATCCTTCACCCCGGCGATGCGCGGCAGCTCGGCAATACGCGCCATGGTCTGGGGACTGATATCCACCACCGCCCGCGGCGGAATGTTATACACGATGATCGGCAGTTCGGTGGCATCGTGCAGCATCTTGAAGTGGGCGTAGAGACCATCCTGATTGGGTCTGTTGTAATAGCCGGCCACGTGCAGGGTGGCGTCGGCGCCCACCTGCTGGGCACAATTGCTGTATTCGATCGCCTCTACCGGGTTGTTGGAGCCCGCACCGGCAATCACCGGAACCCGGCCCGCCGCCTGCTCCGCCACTATTTCAATCACCCGACAGTGCTCGTCATGGCTCAGGGTCGGACTTTCCCCGGTGGTGCCCACCGGCACAATGCCGTGAGTACCCTCCTCGATGTGCCAGTCGACGAGGCGGCGCAGGGCCGCCTCGTCGAGACGGTCACCGTCAAAGGGGGTAAGCAGGGCAACTAAAGAACCGCGAAACATGGAAACTCCTTCTCCTGGCTAGAGGATTGAAATATATGGATTAAAAAACCCCGGTCGCTGCTGCGTAACCGGGGTTTGAGAACTTCTCGTCTTGAAGAGGATCAGGCGTCGGTCACGCAACAGGGGATGCCGCTTTTCGTTTAAGCGGTTTGACCAGTTTGCGTTTAACGATAAAAACCATGAGTTGCACCTGAAAAGACCTTGAACTGCATCTTTTGCTAATGACCGGCAAATGTCAAGGGGGGCGGCGCCATGTATAATGCCCAATTGTCCTATTTATTACGGAGCCCGAGATGTTTGAGGCCTTGACCCCGGTCAGCGAAATGCTGGCCCGTAACCTGGATACCCTGAGCCGCCAGCCGCTGCTGGTCTGCGGCCTGCTGGAGGACGACCTACCCGGGATGCTGGCCGAGGCTGGTCCCGCACCCCGGGTGTTCACCACCGACTTCCGCTATTTTCAATGGCTCAGGAGCAAAAATGGCGCCGACGCCGAGTTTGGCACCCAGCCCCGGGCTGAGACCGCCGCCGGCCTGCTGTTGCTGATGCCCAAGGCCAAGGCCGAGGCCGACTACCTGCTGGCCGCTTGCCTGCCCCTGCTGCCTCCCGGTGCCCCCATTTTTATTGCCGGCGATAACAAGGGCGGGGTCAAGGCCGCTCCCAGGTTGCTGGCTCCTTATTGCGAGCAGGTGAACAAGCTGGACAGCGCCCGTCGCGCCAGCCTGTACCAGGCCAGCTTAACTTCGCCCGTGCCAGCCTTCACGCCCGCGGACTGGATCTGCCGTTATCCGTTGGTGGAAGAGCAGCTGCAGATCTGCGCCCTGCCGGGAGTCTTCAGTGCCGCCCACCTGGACTCCGGTTCGAAACTGCTGCTCGACACGATGACCGACCTCGGTGGTCGGGTACTCGACTTCGGCTGCGGCGCGGGCGTGATCGGAGCCAGTCTGCTCAAACGCCACCCGGGGCTGGAGCTGGAACTTATCGACATCAATGCCCTGGCGCTGGAAGCCAGTCGGCTGACGCTGGCAGAAAACCGGCTGCAGGCCAAGGTCTACGCCTCCGACGGGCTGGCCCAGGTAACAGGTAAATTCAATTACATCGTGACCAACCCGCCTTTCCACGCCGGTCTGAAGACCTTCTATCACACCACCGAAACCCTGCTGACCCAGGCGGCCGATTATCTGCTGCCGGGAGGATCTCTGATTCTGGTGGCCAACGCTTTCCTGCCCTATCCGGAATTGATCGAGCGAAGTTTCGGCCATTGCGACACCCTGGCCGCGACCGGCAAGTTCAAGATCTATCGGGCCACTCGTTGAGTTTTCGCACAGATTGTCTATTTTCTGACTGACCGGCGGTGAATGCCGGTTTTTTTTAACTTTCCACGGAAAAAGCGTATTGACGACCGATAAAAAATCTATAGAATTCGCAGTCCTTAGCGCAGTGCGAGGGTGGCGGAATTGGTAGACGCGCTAGCTTCAGGTGTTAGTGTCCTATGGACGTGGGGGTTCAAGTCCCCCCCTTCGCACCAAGTTACTTTTAAGGTAACGCTAAGCAGATGACGGCCTCATCTAAAACAGCCGGACAATTTGAGTATGCGAGGGTGGCGGAATTGGTAGACGCGCTAGCTTCAGGTGTTAGTGTCCTATGGACGTGGGGGTTCAAGTCCCCCCTTTCGCACCAGACTCCATGCAGTTTGGTAACATACTCAAAATCAGGATGGTGGCTCATCTAAAACAGCCGGACAATCAGGTATGCGAGGGTGGCGGAATTGGTAGACGCGCTAGCTTCAGGTGTTAGTGTCCTATGGACGTGGGGGTTCAAGTCCCCCCTTTCGCACCACGATTGTTGATTCAGATTTTTCCCTCCCGACAGTCTTTCTCCCGTGTCTCATCTGTATTATCTTATCGCCCGCGCCAGATGGTGCCGTCGTTGTTTGTTCCGAATTCGAGAATGTCCCATGAGTAACGGATTTGCCCAGCTGCAGGCCCAGTTTTTACGTTTGCGCAGCAACAAGCTGTTCGAAGGCTTCGTCATCAGCGTTATCGTGCTGTCAGCCCTGGTGGTGGGAGCCAAGACCTATGACAACGTCAATCGTTTCGAACATATCCTGGCGGTGCTGGATGCCGCCGTGACCCTGTTCTTCCTGGTGGAAATCGCCATTCGCATGGCCGCCGAGCCCAGATTCAGAGACTTTTTCAAGTCCGGCTGGAACCTCTTCGATCTGGTGATAGTACTGGCCAGCATCATTCCCATCGACAGCAGCGAAACAGTGCTGATTGCCCGTCTGCTGCGGGTGTTCCGCGCCCTGAGGCTGGTCTCCATGATCCCCGAGCTGAGGGTGTTGCTCAACGCCCTGGTGGTGTCGATTCCGCGCATGGGCTATGTGGCACTGTTGATGTTTATCATCTTCTATATCTATGCGGCCATCGGCAGCTTTATCTTCGAAGATATCGACACCTTCCTGTGGGGCAATATCAGCCTGGCGATGCTGACCCTGTTCCGCATCGCCACCTTCGAAGACTGGACCGATGTGATGTACGACACCATGGAGGTATATCCCTACAGCTGGATTTACTACATCACCTTTATCTTCCTCACCGCCTTTATCTTCCTCAACATGATGATCGGTATAGTACTGGAAGTCATGCAGAGCGAGAGTGCCAAGTTCAAGGCAGAAAACGGGGAAGGGCCGGAGCAGGAGAGCCGGGCGCTGCATCAGGAGCTGGGCCAGTTGCGGGAACAGCTGAACCGGGTCGAGGCCCTGTTGCGGGAAAACAACCACCAGCCTTGAACCGGGCCGGGAAGGGAGCCTTCCCTACCGCTTCAGGCGCCCAGCAGCAACCCCAGTGTCAGCCCCAACCCGGCCAGGCCGCCCACCGGTAACCAGTACCAGTACCGGCTGACCGAAGGCATGGCCAGCACCAGGGCAAAGAGGGCAAAACCGGCACTCAACCACAGGGTGAGTGCCGTCGCAGGTACCCACCACACCAGCAATAACCAGCCCAATACCAATAACACGACCATATCCGCCTCCTCTGTCGAGTTATTGATAATAGTTATCATTTATTAATTTGCAAGGTTTTATTTCTCACCGGGCCGGCGGGTCAGCAGGGCCACGGTTTCCACATGCATGGTATGGGGGAACATATCCACCGGTGTCGCCTGCTCCAGTACAAAGCCATGGTCGGTCAGCCAGGCCAGATCCCGGGCCAGGGTCTTGGGATTGCAGGAGACATACACCAACCGCTCCGGGCGCATTCGGGCCAGAGTTTCCAACAGGGCCGGATCACAGCCTTTGCGTGGCGGATCCACCACCACTACGTCGGCACGCACTCCCTCGGCATAAAGCTCGGGTACCAGCAGCTCCGCCGCACCCTGATGGAACTCGACGTTGGTGATGGCGTTCAAGGCCGCATTGGCACGAGCATCGGTAATGGCCTCGGGTACCAGCTCGATGCCGATCACCCGATGCGCTTTACGAGACATAAACAAGGCGATGGTACCGATGCCGCAGTAGAGATCGAACACCACCTCATGCCCCTGCAGGCTCGCCTGCCGCAGCGCCTCCCGATACAGCACCTCGGTCTGGCGCGGATTGACCTGATAAAACGACAGGGGCGAGATGGAAAAGGCCAGGCCATCCAGGCTGTCGCCGATGCTGTCTTTTCCCCACAGCAGGCGATTGTCCGGGCCCAGGACCCGGTTGCCGGTTGCCGTGTTGAGATTGAGGATCAGGCTGGCCAGGCCGGAGACCGCCCCGAGCTGCGCCACCAACTGCTCCAGCGCCGTTTCGGCGGGTATCTCGGCCACCACCAGCACCACCATCACCTCGCCGCTGTTGACCCCGTTGCGCACCATGATATGGCGCACACAGCCGACGTGCATCGCTTCGTTATAGGCGGGCACGGCACACTGGCGCATCCAGCTCCGGATCAGGCGTACCACTTCGGTGGTCTCCGGCGCCTGCACCCGGCATTCGTCGACCTCCACCAACTGATGGCTGTGCTTGGCGTAAAAACCGATATAGGGGCCGGGCTGTACCGCGTACTGGGCCTTGTTACGATAATAAAAAGGGTCGCTCATGCCCAGGGTATTGGCGACCGGGCAATCCAGCCCCTGGGCCTGCAGCGCCTCCAGCAGCAATTGCCGCTTCAGTTCGAGCTGGGCACTGTTGCTCATGACCCGCAACTGACAGCCGCCACAAGCGGTGTAGGGGCAGAAATCCTGGCAACGGCCGGCGACGGCCTGCAGCAGTTGCACCGCCTGGCCATGGCAATAGTTGGGCTTGACCAGGGTCAGGCGAACCTCGGCCCGCTCACCGGGCAGGATACCTTCGATATAGAGCGGGCGTCCCTCCAGGGTGGCGATACCATCCCCTTTGTCGGTAAGGCTGTGAACAGAAACGGTAACCAGCTGGCCGGGCTTTAACATGGAAGTGAACTCTGTGCAGTGAAGCTGTATACAGCTTGGCAAAAACAAAAAAACCCAGCATCGGCTGGGTTTTATGGTAGCAGTGGCCGGACTCGAACCGGCACGCCCGAAGGCAAGTGATTTTGAATCACTCATGTCTACCAATTTCATCACACTGCCACTTGGTAGTCTCACCGAGGTGAGCGGCTTGCATTATACGTATCCGCTTATGGCCCGCAAGCATATTCTGAACCGGCCGGGGTGATTGCGCATTAATTGTGCGCAAATGCCAAGGTTACCCCCTGCCCCGGTTTTGCTAGAATGTTGACACTTTTTGTTCGGCGGATGATATCTGGTGATTTCTACTTATAAAGGGCTGCCCAGGGCAGGCGTGATGCGCCGCCTGGGAGCCTGGTTCTACGATTTACTGGTGGTGGTGGCGCTGTTGATGGTGGCCGGCTTTATCGGCTTTGGCCTGATCCAGTTGGCTCTTGTCATGGGCTGGCTCAGCCTGGGACAACACGAGGACACCGCCGCCCTGCTCGGCGCCAGCCGGCTTTACAGCCTCTACCTGCTGAGCGTGGTGCTGAGCTTTTATTGCTGGTTTTGGCATACCAGCGGCCAGACCATCGGCATGCGCGCCTGGCGCCTGCGGGTACAGAACACCGATGGCAGCCGTCTCACCCTGACCCAGGCCCTGATCCGGGCGGCCAGCGCCCTGCTGGGGCTCGGCAACTTTTGGGTCTGGCTCAATCCGGGCGCCCGGCTGGCACTACAGGACAAAATCGCCGACTGCGAAATGGTGGTGCTGACCAAGGAGCAGAACCGGCAGCTGTTGAGCCACGATTGATTGCCGGGGACTGGGGACTGGGGACTGGGGACTGGGGACTGGGGACTGGGGACTGGGGACTGGGGACTGGGGACTGGGGACTGGGGACTGGGGACTGGGGACTGGCAGGATTTTATTTCGGTCAGCAGCCTCAGGTAAAATCCCTAATCCCTAATCCCTAATCCCCGCTTTCAGGCCCTGCGATTAAGCAAAAGCAGCGCTACGCCGATAAACAGCAGGCTGGGCCCCAAAGCGCCGATCACCGGCGGCACCTCATAGACCAGGCTGATGGGACCGAATACCTCGTTGGCCACATAGAAACCAAAACCGAACAGGATGCCCATCAGCAAGCGGGCTCCCATGGTGACGCTGCGCAGGGCGCCGAACACGAAGGACGACGCCAGCAGCATCATGGCGATCACCATCATCGGCTGCAGCGCCTTGCGCCAGAATTCCAGGGCATAACGCCTGCCGTCCTGGCCGTTTTCCTCCAGGTAGGCCTGGTACTCCCACAGGCCGCGCATCGACAGCTCATTAGGATCGATTGACACCACTCCCAGTTTCTCCGGCGTCAGGCTGGAACGCCAGGCCCGTGAGCCCTGCTGCTCGGTAACGATGGAAACCCCGTGATTGAAAATCGTATCGGTCACATTGCTCAGTTGCCATTCACCGCCCTCATAGGCGGCGCTGACCGCCTGAGTAATACGGTTGAGCTTCATTTCGTCGTCGAAATAATAGAGGGTGACGTTGCTCAGGGTACCGTCGCGCCGGGCCTGGCCGATATTGATGTAAGCCTCGCTGTCCTTGGCCCAGACCCCGTGTACCGACAGCACCACCTGGCCGCTGGAGCGGGACTGGGTACGCAAATCATCCGCCGCCAGCTTGGTGACCGGCGCCACGAATTCGCCCATCAGCATGATCAGCAACATCAACGGCAGGGCGGTTTTCAGGGCGCTGATAACGATGTTGAAACGGGAGCTGCCCGACGCCTGCATCACCACCAGCTCACTGCTGCTGGCCAACTGGCCCAGGCCGATCAGACCGCCGAGCAG
This sequence comes from Zobellella sp. DQSA1, assembly GCF_041950555.1. GTDB lineage: Bacteria > Pseudomonadota > Gammaproteobacteria > Enterobacterales > Aeromonadaceae > Oceanimonas. Next base: position 674,199 of record NZ_CP169531.1, on the reverse strand, counting down.
GGCGGCGATGGGAAAGAACAGCACGATTTCCTTGGGCATGGACAGCAGCACATAGTAAAACGCCGTCAACAGGGTATAGCTGCCCTCACCCACGCTGCGCAACTGCTCCACATAACGGATAATGGCGGAGAGCCCCACCAGGGTCAGTTCGCACAACAATATGGACATCAGCACGGTACGGCCGATGTAACGATCGAGAATACTGAACATCAGGCGGCTTTGCTCCGTTTTAATTTTTCCCGGGTCTGGCTCCACCAGGCCGTTTCCAGCAGGTTGAGCGGCAAGGCCACCAGCAGCAGGAACAACAGCGGCACCGTATAAAGTCCGGGATACACCGGCAGGCTGCCCGCCTCCACCGCCGAGCGGGCGGCACTTTGCAGCAGGAAATAGGCCAGATAGAGCAATATGGCCGGCAACAGTTTGGCATAACGGCCCTGGCGCGGATTCACCACCGCCAGCGGCACCACCATCAGCGTCAGCACCAGTGCCGACAAGGGCATGACCAGGCGCCACTGCAACTCGGTGATATCCTGCAACTCTTCCGATTGCCACAGGGCGGCGCTATCGCTGGCCGCCGCCTTGTGTTCCGACTCTTCTACCTCGACGGGCCGGATATAGGCACTGTATTCGCCGAACTCGGCCACATCGAACTGGCGATTGCCGGGCGTGCCGCTGTATCGCCGCCCTTCCTCCAGGGTCAGCCACTGGCCGCCGTCTCGCTCGTGGATACGGCCGCCGTCGGCTACCACTATACTCGGCGCCTGCAGGGCCTGGCCTCGCTGCACCACGAACAACCGATTCAGGCGATCGCCGGCACTATCCGGCTTCAGTTCTTCGACGTAGGCCACGATACGACCGCCGTCCAGGCTCATGAAGCGGGCTTCGCGCAGAACCGCAAACCCCGGATCGGACTGGATCTGATCCCGAAGCTGATAAATCTGCGCCTTGGACCAGGGGTTGAGCCAGAGTGAATTAGCCAGCGCCAGCGCCGTCCAGAACAGGGTCAGTATCAAGGTGGCACGCATGATCTTTCCTGGCCCTATGCCCACGGCGCGCATCACCGTCATTTCACTTTCGGCATAGAGCCGGCCATGGGCGAACAGAATGCCGATAAAGAGGCTGACCGGCAGCATCAGGGTGGTCATTTCCGGCATGTTGAGCAGCAGCAACTTGCCCACCAGGGTTCCGGGGATCTGGCCACTGGCCGCCTCGCCCAGTACCTCGACAAAATTCTGGCTGATAAAGATAAGCAGCAAGACGAACAACACGGCCAGCTGAGTCTTCAGGGTTTCCCGAAACAAATAGCGGAATGCAATCACCGTTAATCCCAGTGTAAACTTGTCTTTTTTAATGGAAACGCTTAAGAATAAGCGTAAAATTACGATTTTCGCATATTAAGTACGCGAAGATCGGTGCCTTTTGGCGATGGTCATCATTATCGTTCATCTGGCGCCCATTGTCTTCAAGCTGTAGGAGAACCCATGGAGTTCAGTGTTAAAAGTGGTAGTCCCGAAAAACAGCGTAGCGCCTGCATCGTGGTCGGCGTCTTTGAACCTCGCCGTTTGTCGCCGGTGGCCGAGCAGCTGGACAAGATCAGCGACGGTTATCTGAGTTCCCTGCTGCGCCGTGGCGACCTGGAAGGCAAGGCCGGTCAAATGCTGCTGCTGCACCAGGTACCCGGCGTGCTCGGCGAGCGGGTCCTGCTGGTGGGCTGCGGCAAGGAGCGTGAGCTCGATGAACGCCAGTATAAACAGATCATCAGAAAAACCATCAGCACCCTCAATGAAACCGGCTCCATGGAGGCAGTGTGTTTCCTTACCGAGCTGCACGTCAAGGGCCGTGATACCTACTGGAAAGTCCGCCAGGCGGTGGAAACCACCCAGTCCAGCCTCTATACCTTCGACCAGTTCAAGACCAACAGGGCCGAACCACGCCGCCCACTGCGCAAGCTGGTGTTCAATGTGCCGACACGACGGGAACTGACCATAGGTGAGCGCGCCATCCACCATGGCCTGGCCGTAGCCAAAGGCGTACGGATCTGCCGCGATGTGGCCAATATGCCACCCAATGTCTGCAACCCGGCCTACCTGGCTTCCCAGGCGCGTCAGTTGGCCGATGCCTACGACAATATCAGCACCCGGGTGATCGGTGAGCAGGAAATGGCTGAACTGGGCATGAACGCCTACCTGGCGGTGGCCCGCGGCTCCCACAACGAAGCCATGATGGCAGTGCTCGAATACAAGGGTCATCCGGATGCCGGCGCCCGTCCCATCGCCCTGGTGGGCAAGGGCCTGACCTTCGACGCCGGCGGCATATCGATCAAGCCGGCCGACGGCATGGACGAGATGAAATACGATATGGGCGGCGCGGCTTCCGTGCTGGGCACCATGCACGCCCTGGCCGAGCTGCAGTTGCCTATCAACGTGGTGGCGGTGCTGGCCGGTTGCGAGAATATGCCCGACGGTAACGCCTACCGCCCCGGCGACATCCTCACCACCATGTCCGGGCAGACGGTCGAAGTGCTCAACACCGACGCCGAAGGCCGGCTGGTGCTGTGCGATGCGCTGACCTTTATCGAGCGCTTCGAACCGGAAGCGGTGGTGGACGTGGCCACCCTCACCGGTGCCTGCATCATCGCCCTGGGTCACCACACCTCGGGGCTGCTGGCCAACCACAATCCCCTGGCCCACGAGCTGCTCAACGCCTCCGAGCAAGCCGGTGACCGAGCCTGGCGCCTGCCCATGAGCGACGAATACCAGGAGCAGCTGGAAAGTCCCTTCGCCGACATGGCCAATATCGGCGGCCGTCCGGCAGGCACCATTACCGCTGCCTGCTTCCTCAGCCGCTTTACCAAGAAGTACAACTGGGCGCACCTGGATGTGGCGGGCACCGCCTGGAAGAGCGGCAAGGAAAAAGGCGCGACCGGCCGCCCGGTACCGCTGTTGACCCAGTTCCTGCTGAACCGGGCCGGCATTAACAATACCGAAGAGTGAGCATGAGCCAGGGCTGTTTTTACCTGTTGCCGGACGACGCCGGCCCCGAAGTACAACTGTGGTGGGCATGCAGGCTCGCCACCGACTGCTACCGTCAGGGACAGGGTGTCTTCATCCACACCGCCGACAAGGCCCAGGCCGAAGCCCTGGACGAACGGCTGTGGCAGCAGTCACCGGACAGCTTCGTGGCCCATAATCTGCAAGGCGAAGGACCCCGTCAGGGGGCGCCTGTGGTGATCAGCTGGCAGGCCCCCCACAGCGGCAGGCCGGTGCTGATCAACCTGGCACCGGAGGCCCCGGCTTTCGCCCGGCGCTTCAGCCGGCTGTATGACTTCGTGCCGCCCGATGAGGCCGGCAAGCAGTTGGCCCGTGAGCGCTTTAAAGCCTATCGTCAGGCCGGTGTTGAACTCGGCACCGAGCCTGTACCATCCCAAACTGAAGACGCATAACACCATGGACAAGACGTTTAATCCCAACGCCATCGAGCAGGCCCTGTACCAGCAATGGGAAAGCAAGGGCTACTTCAAGGCCCACGGCGACACCAGCAAAGACGCCTACAGCATCATGATACCGCCGCCCAACGTGACCGGCAGCCTGCACATGGGCCACGCCTTCCAGGACTCCATCATGGACACCCTGATCCGTTACCAGCGCATGCAGGGCAAAAACACCCTGTGGCAGGTAGGCACCGACCACGCCGGTATCGCCACCCAGATGGTGGTGGAGCGCAAGATCGCCGCCGAAGAAGGCAAGAACCGCCACGATTACGGCCGCGACGCCTTTATCGACAAGATTTGGGAATGGAAGAAGGAATCCGGCGGCACCATCACCCGCCAGCTGCGCCGCCTGGGCGCCTCGGTGGACTGGGAGCGTGAACGCTTCACCATGGACGAGGGCCTGTCCAACGCGGTGAAAGAAGTATTTGTGCAACTGTACGAAGACGACCTCATCTACCGGGGAAAACGCCTGGTAAACTGGGATCCCAAGCTGCACACCGCCATCTCCGATCTGGAAGTGGAAAACCGCGAGATGAAGGGCCATATGTGGCACTTCCGCTACCCCCTCGCCGACGGTGTGAAAACCGCCGACGGCAAGGACCATCTGGTGGTGGCCACCACTCGCCCCGAAACCATGTTGGGCGATACCGCGGTGGCGGTAAACCCGGAGGATCCGCGCTATAAAGACTTGATCGGCAAGGAGATCATCCTGCCCATCGTCAACCGCCGCATCCCCATCGTCGGCGACGAGCACGCCGATATGGAGAAGGGCACCGGCTGCGTCAAGATCACCCCGGCCCACGATTTCAACGACTACGAAGTCGGCAAGCGCCACGGCCTGCCGATGATCAACGTGCTCACCCTGAACGCCGAGATCCGCGACCAGGCCGAGGTGTTCACCACCAAGGGCGAGCCGAGCGACGCCTACTCCACCGAACTGCCGGCCCGGTTCCAGAGACTGGACCGTTATGACGCCCGTACCGCCGTGGTGACCGAGCTGGAGCAACTGGGCTTGCTCGACGGGGTCAAGGATCATGAGCTGACCGTGCCCTACGGCGACCGGGGCGGCGTGGTGATCGAGCCCATGCTCACCGACCAATGGTACGTGCGCGCCGGCCCCCTGGCCGCCGTGGCCACCCAGGCGGTGGAAGACGGCGACATCCAGTTCGTGCCCAAGCAGTATGAGAACATGTATTTCTCCTGGATGCGCGACATCCAGGACTGGTGCATCTCCCGCCAGCTGTGGTGGGGCCACCGCATTCCCGCCTGGTACGACGAAAATGGCCAGGTCTATGTGGGCCGCGACGAGGCGGAAGTACGAACCAATCACCAGTTGGCCGACGAGGTGATTCTGCGCCAGGACGAGGACGTGCTCGACACCTGGTTCAGTTCAGCACTGTGGACCTTCTCCACCCTGGGCTGGCCGGAGCAGACCCCGGAGCTCAAGACCTTCCACCCGTCCAGCGTGCTGGTTACCGGCTTCGACATCATCTTCTTCTGGGTGGCGCGCATGATCATGATGACCATGCACTTCCTCAAGGACGAAAACGGCAAGCCTCAGGTGCCTTTCAAGACCGTCTACGTGACCGGGCTTATCCGCGACGAGAACGGCGACAAGATGTCCAAGTCCAAGGGCAATGTGCTGGATCCCCTCGACATGATCGACGGCATCGACCTGGAGTCGCTGGTGGCCAAGCGTACCGGCAACATGATGCAACCCCAACTGGCCGCCAAGATAGAGAAGAATACCCGCGGGGAGTTCCCGGACGGCATCGAACCCCACGGCACCGATGCCCTGCGCTTCACCCTGTGCGCCATGGCCTCCACCGGCCGCGATATCAACTGGGACATGAAGCGCCTGGACGGCTACCGCAACTTCTGCAACAAGCTGTGGAACGCCTCCCGCTACGTGCTGATGAACACCGAAGAGCAGGACTGCGGCCAACAGGGTGGCGAGCTCCAGTATTCGCTGGCGGATCGCTGGATCCAGGCCCAGTTGCAGGCCACCATCAAGGACGTGCGCAGCGCGCTCGACGGCTACCGCTTCGACCGGGCCGCCAATGCGCTCTACGAGTTCATCTGGAACCAGTTCTGCGACTGGTACCTGGAACTGACCAAGCCGGTGCTGTGGCACGGTAGTGAAGCCGAACAGCGTGCCACCCGCAAGACCCTGATCGAGGTGCTGGAAACCTTGCTCCGCCTGGCCCATCCCTTCATGCCCTTTATCACCGAGGAGATCTGGCAGCGGGTGGCCCCGCTCGCCGGTCGCGCCGGCGACAGCATCATGCTGGCCGCCTACCCGCAAGTCGATGCGGCGCAGGAAGACGAGCAGGCAATGGCCGATCTGGAGTGGGTGAAGCGTTTTATCGTGTCCATCCGCAACCTGCGCGCCGAGATGAACATCCCGCCCAGCCAGGCGCTCCCCGTGCTGCTGCGCCCGGCCGGCGACGATGCCCGCCGCGCCCGTGACAACGAGGCTTTCCTCAAGGCCATGGCCAAGCTCGAGTCCATTACCCTGCTGGGTACGGACGAAGCCGCGCCGGTGTCCACCAAACAGCTGATCGGTGAAACCGAGCTGCTGCTGCCCATGGCCGGCCTTATCGACAAAGACGCCGAGCTGGCACGCCTGCAGAAGGAGCTGGATAAGGTATCCGGTGAAATCAAGCGGCTGGAAGGCAAGCTGGGCAACCCCGGTTTCGTGGCCAAGGCCCCCCCCGAGGTGGTCGCCAAGGAGCAGGAAAAACTGGCCGACTACCGGGTCACCCAGACCAAGCTGCAAGCCCAGCACGAGCAGATCGAAAGCCTGTAAACGCCCCTCCCGCAAAGATGCCCCGGTTCCATCCGGGGTATCCTCTTTGCGCTCGCGCATGCCTCAATCCCGTTTTAGTTGTTAGACTGTTCATCTGAATCCGTGAAAGAGAGCATCTCGGCACATGAAGTCCCACCCGTTTGGCTACCTCCTCGTACTGCGGATGGCAGCCCCTGCCATGGCCGATACTGCACGGCCCTTTATACAGGGGGAACAGCGCTATCGGGCGGTGGCGGAAACCGTGCTCGACATCCTGAGTTACGGTCGCTGGCCGGAGACGCCTTCCCCCGGCACATCTGTGTGGCCGCCCCCAGCGAATATGCCGAGGCCCTGTGGCTGCTGGACAGCTCCCGGAGAAGATACACCATGAGCCCTCGTCCCACCCTGTGGCGGATAGTGCGCCGCGCCAACCTCAAGGTCACCCTTATCGCCGTGGGCATCGCCGCCCTCAGCCTGGCTCCCGCCATCCTGCTCGCCCTGCGGGGTTATACCGAACATAATCTTGAACAGATAGGCAGGGCTATCGGCTATACCACAGAGGCAGCGGTGGTGTTCGAGGACAGTGTCACCGCCCAGCATTATCTGCAACTCATCGCCCTGGACGAAGACATAGGCCGGGCCCGCATCCGACTTGCGGACGGAAGGCTTTTTGCCGAGTGGCAACGTCCCGCACAGAGCAGCCGTGTCGATCTGGAACGGCGCTTGGCACTCTGGCTGCTCCCCGAAGGCGTCGAGGTGCCCATAGAGCACGCCGGTCGCCAGCTAGCCCTGGTGGAGCTGGACGCCCATGGCGGCGCCTTGCTGGCTTTTTTGCTCGACAGCCTGCTGGCCCTGCTCGCCGGCCTGCTGCTCAGCGCCGTCGGAGCCTATCTGCTGTCCTGGCGGATGCTGGGCAACATAGTGGCCCCCCTGCAGCGGTTGGCAGGCCTGGCCTACGCCGTGCGCAAACGCCGGGACTTCAGCCACCGTCTGCCCGATGACGACATCGCCGAACTGCACTCCCTCAACCAGAACTTCAATGCTCTGCTCGACGAGCTGCAGCTGTGGCAACAGCGTCAGGACGACGAGAGGGCCGAACTCGAGTACCAGGCCACCCATGATGGCCTGACCGGCCTGGCCAACAGGGGCCTGTTCGAACGCCGGCTTCGGCAAGCCGTGGAGCAGGCTCACCGCCGTAATAACGAATTCGTGCTGCTCTACCTGGACTGCAACAAGTTCAAGCAGATCAACGATACCTACGGTCACGCCGCCGGCGATCTGGTACTGATGACGGTGGCGGAGCGGCTGCGCGAGCGGGTAAAACGACAGCATGACGTGGTCGCCCGCCTGGGGGGTGACGAGTTCGCCATACTGCTCTCCCCCCCCACTGACCGGCAGGGGGCGGAGCAACTTATCCGCGATCTGCACCAGACCATGTCCTCCCCCGTCCCCCTGCCGGAAGGAAAGGCCATCCACAGCAGCCTCAGCATCGGCATGGCACTCTATCCCGGGCAGGGAAGGGACGCCGATACCCTGATGCAGCAGGCCGATCTGGCCATGTACCGGGTAAAGCAGGCCAGATACGTGGCCGGGAGGGGCGGGCCCGGAATCGCAGGGAGGCCATCATTATCACCGACGGAGGTGTCAGCGGTCCGCTGCGGGGAGAAACCAGGAATAAAGCGGTAACAGGGCCTAGGATAGGAGAAACAGTCTTCCTTCGGAGCGTCCCATGCAAGCCTTGCCCGTTGTCGTTGTCTCCCTGCTGTTGGTGGCCTGCTCGAGGGCCGGGGACATCGCCCCCCGCCTTCCCGGCCCCCCTCAGGAACCGGAGCTGTCCGGTCCCGGCGTCCTCACCCCGGTCCAGCGCCGAGCCCTGCTGGAAGCCCACAACAAGGCTCGAGAGGAAGTAGGGGCTGCCCCGCTGGGCTGGTCGGCCCGCGCCACCGGGCAGGCCGAGCGCTGGGCCGGGGTGCTGGCCCGGCGCTGTATCCTGGAACACAGTCAGGGCTCGGGCTTTGGCGAAAACCTGTTTATGGGCACCCAGGGCTTTTACGACGAGCTGGACGGAGTCAGGGCCTGGGAAGAGGAGAAGCGGGACTATCGGGGCCAACCGCTGACCCGGGAGCTGGCGCCGGTGGTGGGCCACTACACCCAGATGGTCTGGCCTTCCAGCCGGGAGCTGGGTTGCGCCACCTCGGTCTGCGGCAACAACCTTATCCTGGTATGCAACTACTATCCACCCGGCAATTACCTGGGAGAAAGGGCCTACTGAACACCCAGAGCCTGTTTACTATCTACGGTATTCGGCCAAAGCGTACTACCCCACCGGCGTGCCGTGAATCATCCCGCCGCGCCCTCACTGGCGCTGAGGGCCGGCGGAGCAGTTCCCTTTGTTCCTCCCGGAGCTCCAAGTACCGCCTGCTGGCTCTACCATCAGAATCAGACGGCCTCTTCTCCAGGCCGCAACATACCAACCCCACAAAGATGGTCTCAGAAGTCGCTCCCCTCTTCCGCCTCCCGCGCCAGCAATTGCCGCTTGCGGGCGATACCCCAGCGGTAACCGGACAGACCGCCGTCGGTGCGCACCACCCGGTGACAGGGAATGGCCACCGCCAGGGCGTTGGCGGCGCAGGCACCGGCCACGGCCCGCACTGCCCGGGGCTGGCCGATGCGCCGGGCCAGTTCGGCGTAGCTGATGGTCTCCCCCGCCGGTATCTGCCGCAGGGCCTGCCATACCTTCTGCTGAAAGACGGTGCCGCGGATATCGAGCGGCAGCTCGAGTCCCTGGTGGGGACACTCCACGAAGCCCACCACCCGGGCCACCCGTTGCTCGAAGTCCGAATCACCACCGATCAGACTGGCGGCGGGGAAACGATCCTGCAATTCCCGCAACAGCGCTTCGGCATCGTCCCCCAGCAGAATGGCGCAGATGCCCCTGTCACTCATAGCCACCAGTATGGCACCCAGACTGCACTGGCCGACGGCGAAGCGGATGTCGGTGCCGGCACCGCCGGTGCGATAACGCCCCGGGGTCATGCCCAGCAGCCGGTCGGATTCTTCGTAAAAACGGCTGCCCGAGCCATAGCCGGCCTCGAAGATGGCCTCGGTCACATTATGCTCCCGAGCCAGCTCTCGCCGCACCCGGCCCGCCCTCAGGGCCTGGGCATAGGACCTGGGGCTGAGTCCGGTTCCGGCCTTGAACAGCCGCTGCAGATGCCAGGGGCTGAGCCCGGCGTAGGCCGCCAGCTCGGCCAAGGTGGGAATCTGCGGTGCCTGCTCGATATAACGGCACAGGGCCGTGACCAGCGCCGGCCGGCCGGCCGGGCCTTCGTGCTCGGGCCGGCAGCGCCGGCAGGGCCTGAACCCCGCCGCTTCGGCCGCCGCCGCCGACTCGTAGAAGCGGACATGTTCGGGCCGGGCCCGGCGTGACGGGCAGGAAGGGCGGCAGTAGATGCCGGTGGTGATCACCCCGTAACAGAAACGACCGTCGGCGGCCGGATCCCGGGCTTGTACTGCGGCCCAGCGGGGATCCTCGGTGATAGATTCGGCGTTCTCGGCATGGTGGCGGGTCATGGGCCTGGTCCTCTGTGCGGGATAACACCCCCACTGTAGCCCCGCCCGCCCCCTTCGGCACTCCGATTCTTGCGCGCTAATTCACTCCGGCAGGAAAGGATTGGCGGGAGCCGGCACTCCCGCGGAAACAGGGATATTACTTCTTGTCCTTGCTTTCGACTTGATGGCCGATCACCCCGCCCACTACGGCACCACCTATGGTCCCGGTTGTGCTGCCGCCGGTCAGTACCGAACCGGCCACGCCACCGACACCGGCACCGATGGCGGTGTTTCGCTCACGTTCAGACATGCCGGCACAGGCCGACAGGCCCACCAGCAGGAGGGCGGCCAGGGCGCCGCTCATCGCCTTGGTCTTGATAGTCATGGTTATGTCCTCGGCTGTGTTGATCTGACCGGCATGACGGATCCGGTCTCTTATTACAAGTGTATCCGTCACGGCCGCGACCACCCAGCCGGCAACGACGCCCTGTGAAGGGTCCTGTCGCTGCAGGTTCAGGCGGCGCTCATCTCGCCGCGCAACGGCTGGCGCATCAGTGTACGCACCCGCTCCGGATCGGTTTCCATCGCCAGCAGATAGTGCAGCTTGGCGAAGGCCGCCTCCAGCGTCAGATCGCCGCCCGGGATCACGCCGATACGGTTAAGACTGTTGCCGGTAGCATAGGTGCCCTGATCCACCTTGCCGTAGAGGCAGTGGGTACGGTTGACGATGACCACGCCCCGGGCCACCGCCGCCGCCAGCACCTGCATCAGTTCGGTGTTGGCGTCGGGCGGGTTGCCCACCCCGAAGCTCAGCATGACGGCACCGCGAACCCGTTCATCGTCGAGCAGGGCCCGGGCGGCCCGGGCGCTGATGCCCGGGTAGAGGCTGAGCACCGTTACCGCTTCCGGATCGAACTCGGGGATGCGGAAGCACAGCGGCGACGGCGGTAACAGCAGGCCGGGCTCCGGCTCCAGGCGGATGCCCGCCACTCCCAGGGGCGGATGGTTGGGCGAGGCGAAGGCATCCAGCTCGGTGGCCTTGAGCTTGGTGGTACGGTTGCCCCGCAACAGCCGGCCGTTGAAGTAGATGCAGACCTCGGCCAACCCCGCCCGCTGGCACAGGTGCAGGCTGTTGATAACGTTGTCCAGGCCGTCGCTGCGTCGCTCGGACAGCGGGATCTGGGAGCCGGTGAAGATCACCGGCTTGTCTTGCCCTGGCAGCATGAAAGACAGCGCCGCCGCGCTGTAGGCCATGGTATCGGTGCCGTGCAGCACCATGAAACCGTCGTAGTCCTGCCAGTGGATCACCAGCAGGCCGGCGATCTGGGCCCAGTGGGCCGGGGTCAGGTTGGCGCTGTCGATCAACTGGTGCAGCTCGATCACGTCGAACTCGGGCAGTTCCGGCTCGCCACTGTCCGCCAGCCGCCGGCGCAGCAGTCGGGCGAAATCCGGATCCGGCTTGTGCCCCTCGCCCGACGCCCGACAGCCGATGGTACCGCCGGTATGCAGAATCAGTACCCGCCCCATGTTACACCGCCACCGGTGCGACCATGGCCGCCGGACTCAGGATGGCGGCCAGCTCCGCCTCGCTCAGCAGCCCTTCCTTCTGCACCAGCTCGGCCACCCCGGCCCCGCTCAGCAACGCCTGGCCGGCGATGCGGCTGGCATTGTCGTAGCCGATATGGGGCACCAGGGCGGTGACGATACCGATGCTGTTCTGCACATGCAGGGCACACTGGGCTTCGTTGGCCTCGATACCGCGCACGCAGCGTTCGTCCAGCATACGGATGGCCTCGCCCAGCATACGGCAGCTGTTGAGCAGGTTGTAGATGATCAGCGGCTCCATGGCGTTGAGCTGGAGCTGGCCGGCCTCGGCGGCCAGGGTTACCGCCAGATCGGCGCCGATAACCTGGAAGGCGGTCTGGTTCATGGCCTCGGGGATCACCGGGTTGACCTTGCCGGGCATGATGGAGGAGCCGGGCTGCATAGCCGGCAGCATGATCTCGCCCAGGCCGGTGCGCGGGCCGCTGGACAGCAGGCGCAGGTCGTTACTGAGCTTGGACAGCTTCACCGCCAGCCGCTTGAGCACACTGGAGAAGGTGACGAAGGCGCCCATGTCGGAAGTAGCTTCCACCAGGTTGTGGGCCAGACTCACCGGCAGCTGACTGATCACGGCCAACTCTTTGACCGCCCGTCCGGCATAGCCGGGATGGGCGTTGATGCCGGTACCGATGGCGGTGCCGCCCAGGTTGACCTCGCACAATAGCCGGCAGGCGTCGTCGATACGGGCCTCTTCCTCGCCCAGGTTGACGGCGAAGGCCTCGAATTCCTGACCCAGGGTCATGGGCACCGCGTCCTGCAGCTGGGTCCGGCCCATCTTGAGGATATGGGCGAATTCCCGGCCCTTGTCGGCCAGGCTCTGCTGCAGGCCGGCAATGGCCTGTTTCAGCGGCTGGGCGGCGAATACTATGGCCAACCGGGCGGCGGTGGGATAGGCGTCGTTGGTGGATTGGGAGCGGTTGACGTCGTTGTTGGGGTGCAGCTCCTTGTACCGGCCACGCTCATGCCCCAGCTTGCTCAGGGCCAGGTTGGCGATCACCTCGTTGGCGTTCATGTTGGTGGAGGTACCGGCCCCGCCCTGGATCAGATCCACCACAAATTGGTCGTGCAACTCGCCGCGGATGATGTCGGCACAGGCGGCCTCGATGGCCTCGGCCTTGTACCCGGGCAGCAGGCCGAGCTGATGGTTGGCGCGGGCGGCGGCGGCCTTGACCATGGCCAGGGCCTGGATCAGCTCGGGAAAGTGGCTGATGGGCACGCCGGTGATGTTGAAGTTCTGCCTGGCGCGCTGGGTCTGGATACCGTACCAGGCCTCGGCCGGTACCTGCTGTTCACCCAGAAGATCGTATTCGGTACGTGTTTGCATTTGGTTTCTCCCACCAGCTTGCACAGTTGTTTGACGATTCAGACGACCGGGATCCTGAGCAGGCAACGGAAGGATACAGCTAAGCCGACCGTGACACGCCAGGGATGGCGTGTCCGAGCGTACAGGGATGTATTCACAGCGTGTCGGCGTGCTGTCTCTTCCGGTGCCTGAGCGCGTTCGCACAGGTTCATCCGTTCACGTTATTACAGCAACAACAGGGGTCGGAGGGGAATTTGGCGCCCTGTAGCAAAATGGCGCTATCTGGTGCAGTCAGTGCGTCAATCAGTTACAGTTGCACTCTGTTGCAGAAAAGTGACTTTGGGTACACTGGGCGCAGTTTTTCGGGAGCCGCCATGCATCAAGATTTCGCCAAGAACCTGCGCCTGTTGTGCAGCTATTACAAGTCGGTGGCCGAGGTGTGCCGCAAGCTCAAGGTCAACCGGCCCCAGTTCAACCGCTACCTGAGCGGCCGCTACAAGCCGTCGGCCCACAGCCTGCGCCGGCTGTGCGATTTTTTCGGGGTGGAAGAACATGAAATACTGATGCCCCACAGCCAGTTCGAACTGCTGATCCAGGTACGGCCGCGACCGCAGGAAGTGGAAGAAGAACATCCGGAGCACAGCCACCTGGCACTGCTGCAGGCCAGTTCCCAGGGGCTCGACAAATACCTGGGCTACTACTTCGAATACCACTATTCCATGGCCTTCCCGGGCAAGATACTGCGCAACCTGGTGTGCCTGGAAAAGCGTGGCCAGGGCGTCTATTACCAGCGCACCGAGCGGCTGCAGCAAACACCCGGCGAGCGGGTCTACCACAGCAAGTACCTGGGGATGGCCCACCTGCTGGCGGACCGCATCTTCCTGGTAGATTACGAGTCGCTCACCCGCAACCAACTGACCCAGACCATCCTCATCCCCACCTTCAAGAGCCGGGTGGGGCGACTGAGCGGCCTTCGCCTAGGGGCCTCGGCCAGCGGCGAGCGCATCCCCAGCTGTACCCGGGTGGTGTTCGAGTATCTGGGGCACAGGGTGGACATTCGCCGCACCCTCAAGCTGTGCGGCACCTTCGAGGCGGACGGCGGCCAGATGTCGCCGGCCATTCTCAGCGCCATTCGCAACGAGATGGCACCAGGAGAGCACCATTTTCGCGCCCGGCACTTTTTCTGACTCAGGCGACCAGCCCCAGCCACAACAGTCGCACCACGGCCACATTGGCCACGCTGACCAGGAAAAGGAAACCGACGTAGGTCATCACCAGGTAGCGGAAATAGTGGTGGCGGCCGTGGCGGATCAACCCCAGCGCCTCCTGATGCTGGCGGTGGGCGGCGGCAATCCTGGCGAACAGGGTCAGTTCGAAGTGCATCAGAAACAGGGTGATCAAGGATAATACCGTACCCAGCAACGGTGCTATCAGGATCCAGCTCTTCAACACCCGGGTGATGTCGGGTTTGAGGTAGGGCACGGCCCCCAGCAGCACCACGGCAATAGTGATCTGGAACAGCTTCTTCCAGATATGATCGTGACGGTATTTGTATTCATCCCACAGCAGGGCGTGCGGTTCGTGCTGATTATCCACCTGAGTGCTCCATGACTCCCGTTTACGTCACTATAACACGGGAAGCAGGCCCAGCTCGGCGTCCGGGGGACGCGACACATCACCGCGGCGATAATCGCAGACCCCCTCGGGGAAAATGGTTTCCAGCATGCTCCTGTGCGGTGCCGCCTCGATGGGACCATAAAACCCTCGCACTATCGCCTCGCTCACCGGCACCAGGGCGCACTTGAACAGGTCGCCGGTGAGCGGGCCGCCCGCCACATTGCGCGGTGAACGGTAGGGGGGATAATGGGCCAGGCAGGCACCGGTATCTGCATCGCCCCGCCAGGTGCCGTTCCACACCCCCTCGCCCTCGGCAATCAACTCGCCCCGATCGGTCCAGCAGGCGTCCCGGGCCGTCGCCGGTCGCCGGCCGGAGGTCAGCCACTCGTCGAGCAGCTCGAAGGCCTTGTCGCTGGGATCATAGGGCTTGCCGCTCTGCCAGATCACCAGGTTATCCACCTGGCCCCGAGCCGCCCGGATCCGCAGCCAGGACGACAGGGTGGCATAGGAGTGGTGCATGTCGAGCTCGTGATCCAGATAGTGGCGCAGGTCGATCACCGGAATGCCGATATTGCCGAGAAACACATGGCCCGAGCGATAGGCGGCCGCCATGGCGGCCATGTGCCCACGGCTGCGGGGCGCCGTCTTGACCAGTTCCACCTGGTTGCGCTCGAATACCCGCAGCGGCACCGGGCTGCCCGGGGTTTTCTGCATGTTATGGTCGCTCCAGATGGAGACTCCCGCCAGGCTGTCGTCGCCGGTCAATACCCACAGTTTCTCCTGCACCATGTCCTTCGGCGCCTTCCAGCTGCCGATGTTGGCATTGAGGTGGAGAAACTCCGCCATGCTGAGCTGTCCACGGATCAGGGCATCCAGGCCATACTGCACCCCGACATTGTCGTGGGTACGGTGGGCATAGCCGTCTTCCCCCACCCCGTAGACATACGCCAGATCATGCCAATGGCTGAATCGCTCCTTCCTGGCTACCGCCGGCGCATAATGGTGAGCCCGGTGGGAGTAGTGGGGATTGTTGGTCAGCGGCGCAAGCCCCCGCCAGCTCTTGGAACACTCGGTCGCTCCCGGCGGCAGGCTGGGCAGCCGCAGTCCGAAACCGGCCATCCGCGCCCAGCGATAGTATTTCTTGAACTCGTGTTCCACCTCGCTGCTGGCCGCCACCCCCATCACCAGACCCCGGTTTTCCTGGGCCTGCCAGCGCGGGTTATCCCTGGCGGTCACGTCGAAGTAGTATTCCAGCAGTTCGCAATCCAGTGCCCAGACGCTCTGGGTGATCATGTCCGGGTAGCTGTACTGGGGGATCAGGGCATCGAGCAGGCCCGGCTTATTCTGGGCGATCAGGTATTGCTGCACCGCCCCGCCCGAGCCACCGATGCCCACCGTATAATCCGGCTGACCATAACGGGCCGCGAACTGGGCCTTGACCAACTCGGCGGTGTTGGCCGCCAGCCACATGTTGTAGTGGTTGCTGGTCACATTGCCGCTGGATCCCGCCAGGGCATACCCCTGGGCCAGTTGCTCGATGCGACGGGAGCCGATGCTGCCCAGGCTCATGCGCCCCTGGCGCTTGCCGATGCCCACCCCGCCCTTGAAGTGGTAGATAAGCTTGTTGTTCCAGTAGGGGCTGTGGCTGTCGGTAACCGGTGCCTCAGGATCCGCCAGCATGGCGATCACGTAGATGAAACGGTTGATGGTGCCCCGCTCCACCCGGAGCACGAAGGGAATCCGCTGTCCCTGCCATTCCAGCCAGGCCAGATCCTCCGGATCGTCGTCCTCCGGCCAGGGCCTGAAATCGTCGCGCCCCTCCACCTTGTAGAAGTAATCCAGCCGGGTCGGCAACAGGCAGTCCTTGCTGTGGCCGAGCAGGCTTCGCTTGTCCTTGACCCCATCCCGTTCCTCGAACACCGGCGTGCCGATGCCTTCCCGGTTGTCCACCAGCGGCTGGCCGAGATCCGAGTCCTCGGTATTGCAGGCGAAAGGGTATTGCAGGCCGAGAGAGGTATCCACCGGGCCCACCTGTCCCGGCGCGATGGGAAAATCGAAGCCGGACAGATCCAGGGGAACCTGGGATGCATGGGGTCCTCCATAGGACGGCCGGGGAGCGGCGGGATCATAACCGGGCGGTAGCGCCTCCACCACCAGCTCGGGCGGCTCGGGCAACAGGTGCCGGCCCAGCCGGGCCTGGATCTCGCTGCAGCCGCTCAGTGCGAGCAGGGCTGCCAGCAGTAATAACAGAGGGAGGGTGCCGGCCTTGTCCATGGCGCTTTCCTTTTTCCATCCTGCCTGAATTTAAGGTTAGCCAATAGCGCTGCCAAGCACCCGCTCCGGTGCCACAAAAATATGGTTGCGATAAACAACAATCAAGGAGTCACCCATGGACATGACTGCCTCGCTGCATCATCCCGCCCGCCTACTAGTACGGGAACTGGGCAAACGGCTGGCAGTGCAGATGCTGGAGCAGGCCCGGCAGCTGGGCTATCGCCACCGCTACCGGGAAACCACCGTCTGTGTGGGAGAAGCGCTGGCACTCTACCGGGGGCTGGGGTTCATCCCTTGTGAACGGCTGGGCAACACCGGGCATAACGATTGCGAAATGGCCCTGATGCTGCCCCTGGGCTGAACCTACTCTTCGAAGTAGGTCCCCCAGCCGTCATACTCGATACCGTATTTCTCGGCAATCGGCAGCAGTTGTTCAATCTGGGCCATGATGGCCTCCTCGGTCAGGGGGCCGTCCTTGATGGCGTCGAAACACAACAGCAGTTGGCCGCGTTCCAGGGTCAGCTCTTCGGCGTCGGTCACTTCGAATTCCGCCTTGAAGCAGTCTACCGCCGCCTTTTCCAGGCGGGCAAAATCCTGGCCGGAGAAGTGATGCTCTATGGTGTATTCCGCCTCCGGGTTGCTGCCGTCTTCCAGCAGGGAGGCGATAATCTCGCGGGTTTCTTCCCGCCAGTCTTGCTGTTCACTCATATGGGGCTCCTGGGCCGGCTACGGGGATGAGGCAAAAGCTTAGGGCCGGCGGACTTCAGTGTCCAGCTCGGCAATACGATCGGCAATCAGTTGACGGCTGTGCTTGAGCAGCTCGCGCAAATGAGCCGGTTCATGCTGCTGAGTATCGATTGGCGGCATGATCTCGACAATCAGCTCGCCATTATCCCAGCGGTTCAAGTCCACCTGCCCGAAATAGCTGGAGCAGGCGATGGGCACTACGGGCACCCGAGCCTGCAGGGCGATATGAAAGGCGCCGGTCTTGAAGGGCAACAGGCCCTTGCCCTTGCTGCGGGTGCCTTCGGGAAACATCCAGATCGACATGTTGCGCCGGCGTATCTTGTCCACCACGGTGCCGATGGTGCTCGCCGCCTTGGCCTTGTTCTCGCGATTGATCAGCAGGTTGCCGCTGAGCCAGAACAGCTGGCCGAACAGGGGGACCCAGAACAGGCTGCTCTTGCCGATAGCCACGGTACGCGGCATCACCGCACCGGGCAAGGCGATAATGTCCCAATTGCTCTGGTGGTTGGCGATGTAGACCGCCGAGTGCAGGTGCTTGACGTGCTCGTAGCCCCGAATCCTGACCTTGAGCCCCACCAGCGGGCAGGCCTTGTGAAACAGCCGCCCCAGCAGATAGACATTGTTGGGGTGACGGGGGCGCAGCAGGCACACCAGGGTGCCCAGTACAAAGACCACTATCATGGCCAGGGCAAGCAATAACAGCCGCAGCAGCTTTAACATGAAGGAACCTCGCGTTTTGAGAGACGGCAGTATACTGAGGGGACCCGGAGGGAACAAGGGCGGCTACCCGGTTCAGGGCAACGGAGGAACATGGGCGGAGTGAGTCCTCCGCCCGGATGGCTCAACGGCGCGCAGACAGACCCGGTTCGCTCCGCTCCAGACGGAAACCCTGCACCGCCAGTTGCAGTTGCTCGGCCAGCTTGGCCAGCTCCCGACTGGCGCTGGCGGTCTGATCCGCACCGGCCGCCGTTTCCCCGCCCATGGCATGGATATTGGAGATATTGCGGCTGATGTCTTCGGTCACCGCCGCCTGCTCGTCCACCGCGCTGGCAATCTGGGTATTCATATCGTGAATGGTCTGCACCGCCGCACTGATCAACTCCAGTGCCTGCTCCGCCTCACGGGCACGGGTAACCGTCTGCTCGGCCTGGGCCTGGCCGCTGGCCATCGCCGCCATGGCCAGATCCGCATCGGCCTGCAGCTTGGTAATGGTGGTCACAATTTCCTGGGAAGACTGCTGGGTCTGCTCCGCCAGGTTGCGCACCTCGGTGGCCACCACCGCGAAACCCCGGCCCTGCTCGCCGGCGCGGGCCGCTTCGATGGCGGCATTCAAGGCCAGCAGGTTGGTGCGATCGGCAATTTCCTGGATCACCTGTACCACAGAGCTTATCTGGTTGCTGCTGTCGGCCAGGGATTGCACCACCTGACCGGTGGTCGCGACTTCTTCCGCCAGGCGGCTGATAAAGCCGACCGTCTGCTGCACCACCCGCTTCCCCTGCTCGGCCGCCTCATGAGCCGCCCGGGCCGACCCAGCCGCCTGGCTGGTATTGTGGGACACCTCCTGCACCGTGGCCGACATCTCGTTGATGGCGGTAGCCACCTGCTCGGTATCCTGCTGCTGTCGGCTCAGGTTGCTGCTGGTCTGCAGCGAAACCGCCGAGGTCTCCTCCGCCGCCGAAGCCAGGCTGGCGCTGGACTGGTTGATCTGGCCGATCAGCCCGCGCAGCTTGTCGGTCATATGGTGCAGCTTGCCGTACACTCCCCGGGTTCCGGGGGCAAAGGCAAGGCTCAGGTCACCATCTGCAATGCTGGCGGCTACCCGCTCCATCTCACCCGGCTCCGCTCCCAGGGGCTGCAGCACGGTACGCTGCAAGGTCCATCCCAACACCAGACTGAGGCCCACCAGCAACAGCACCATCGCCACCATCAGGCTGACCATCTGGCCATTGCGGCGTTCCTGAGCCTGCAACTGCTCGGACTGGCGCGCGATCAGCAGGGAAATGAAGTCATTCACCGCGTTGGTCAGGATTCCCCGCTCCCGATCATAGTCGGGGCCCAGTACCCGGGCCTGGGCCTGCTGCAGGTTTCCAGCCCTGGCCAGGGTGATGGCCTGCTCCTCCAGTTCAATCATCGTAAGGGTGGCCCGCCGTCCCTGCTCCAGCAGATTCATCTCGGCCGGGCTCAATACCATTTCCGCCAGCAGCTGTTCATTGGACAGGATGCGGCCATCCACCCGCGGCGCCTTGCCTTCGGTGATCGCCAGCACGCCATGGTAGGCGTTCAACTTGTCCTGGTTGCCGGTCACCACATAGTTACGAATATGGGTCGACAGCTCGGAAGAGTACAACCGCAGCATGTTGGCGGAATTGAAATACTGATAGCGTTCCTCCTGGGCCCGGCTCACCCCCTGCTGGGACTGCAGCAGCAGGTAGAGGGCCGCCCCCAGTGACAGGGCCAGGGCCAGCACCACCAGGAAAACCAGGCGAATGATGGCCTTGAGGGTCAAGCTTTTATTCATAGTGGCTCCAATAACGGCGACATACACTCGATACAATTTATAAATTAATCGAATACAAAATTGACCACAATCATACCGGGAAGCCCGTGAAAGTGAAGCGATAGCCAATCGATTCCATGCCTGAATCGATATTTTTATCCCGCGGGTGGCAATTGGATTCACCAAGAGACGGTTTGAGATCTGATGTACTCGGCCGAAGCGCACTACTCCGCCGACATGCCGCAGGCCCATCCCGGGGACTCCGCCATCAGACGGCAGCGGGGCTTGAAAGAGGCAACAGGGATTACCTCTTGGCTGGACCCTAACAGGTTCTAATAGCCGATGATGGCGCGGTATCATCGCGCACTGGCAACAGGCAATAAAAAAACCGCCCTGGATTGCAGGGCGGTTTCACTGGTCAGGGGCGGGATGCCTGGCTCAGCTCAGCTTGCCGTGACATTGCTTGTACTTTTTGCCGGAGCCGCAGGGACAGGGGTCATTACGCCCCACTTTTTCCCCTTCACGCACGAAGGGGGCGGCCTCTCCGGCCGGCCTGGCTTCGGCCAGCGGGTTGTCCGCCTCCGCATGGCTGTAGCTCTGGGGCAGGCGCTCGGCCGCCTCGCGCCGCTTGGCCTCCGCCGCTTCCACTTCTTCCTGGGTCTGCACCCGTACCCGGCTGAGGATGCTAATCACTTCCCGCTTGAGGTTGTCCAGCAACTGGGTGAACAGCTCGTAGGACTCACGCTTGTATTCCTGCTTGGGGTTCTTCTGCGCGTAGCCGCGCAGGTGAATGCCCTGGCGCAGGTGATCCATCGCCGCCAGGTGCTCTTTCCACAGGGTATCCAGGGTCTGCAGCATCACCGAGGTCTCGAACTGGCGCAGAACGGCGGCCCCGACCACCATCTCCTTGTCGGCATAGGCCTGGGCCGCCGCCGCCAGGATACGCTCGCGCAGTTGCTCGTCGTGCAGTTTCTCGTCCTGCTTCAGCCAGTCACCGATGGGCAGATCCAGCGCAAAGTCACCCCGCAGCCGCAGCTCCAGCCCGGGAACGTCCCACATTTCCTCCAGCGACTGGGGCGGGATGTACTCGTCGATGATACCGCTCAGCACATCGTCCCTAATCACTTCGATGGTGTCCTTGATATCGCCGGAATCCAGCAGCTCGTTGCGCTGTTCGTAGACCACCTTGCGCTGGTCGTTGGCCACATCGTCGAACTCCAGCAAATTCTTGCGGATATCGAAGTTACGGGTTTCCACCTTGCGCTGGGCGTTTTCGATGGCCCGGGTCACCCAGGGATGCTCGATGGCCTCACCCTCTTCCATGCCCAGCTTCTTCATCATGCTGGTAACCCGCTCGGAGGCGAAGATCCGCATCAGCGCATCTTCCATCGACAGGTAAAAACGGCTGGAACCCGGATCGCCCTGACGACCGGCACGGCCGCGCAGCTGGTTGTCGATACGGCGGGATTCGTGCCGCTCGGTACCGATAATATGCAGGCCGCCGGCATTGATCACCGCGCCATGGCGTTGCTGCCAGTCGGTCCTGATGGCGGCGATAAGCTCCGGCGTCGGCTGCTCCAGCGCCTCGATCTCCGCCTGCCAGTTGCCCCCCAGCACGATATCGGTACCCCGGCCGGCCATGTTGGTAGCGATGGTCACGGCACTACTGCGACCCGCCTGGGCAATGATTTCCGCTTCCTTGGCGTGGAACTTGGCATTGAGCACCTGGTGCTTGATGCCTTCCTGCTTGAGGATACGGGACAGCAGTTCGGAGTTCTCGATGGACACGGTGCCCACCAGCACCGGCTGGCCCCGCTCCACACAATCCTTGATGTCGGCGACGATGGCCTGATATTTTTCGGCGGCGGTCAGGTAGACCAGATCCCCCATGTCCTTGCGCACCATCGGCTTGTTGGTGGGGATCACCACCGTATCCAGGCCATAGATATGCTGGAACTCGAAGGCTTCGGTATCGGCGGTGCCGGTCATGCCCGCCAGCTTCTCGTACAAACGGAAATAGTTCTGGAAGGTAATGGAGGCCAGGGTCTGGTTCTCGTTCTGAATCTTGACCCCTTCCTTGGCTTCCACCGCCTGGTGCAACCCCTCGGACCAGCGCCGGCCCGGCATGGTGCGGCCGGTATGCTCGTCGACGATCACCACCTCGTTATCCTGTACTATGTAGTCGACATTGAGCTCGAACAGGGTATGGGCCCGCAAGCCGGCGTTAACGTGGGCCAGCAGGATGATGTTACCGGCGGAAAACAGGGAGTCCTCTTCCGCCAGCAGCCCCATGCGCTTGAGTTCCTCTTCCACGAAGATCTGGCCGTTTTCGGTCAGCAGCGCCTGCTTGTTCTTCTCGTCCACCGTGTAATGGCCATCGCCGGTATATTCCTCGGTGTCTTCCTTGTCCTGCTTGACCAGCTTGGGGATCAGGGTATTGATGCGGATATAGAGTTCGGAGCTGTCCTCCGCCGGACCGGAGATGATAAGCGGGGTACGGGCCTCGTCGATCAGCACCGAGTCTACCTCATCCACCAGGGCATAATACAGCGGACGCTGTACCCGCTGCTGGGGGGTGAAGGCCATGTTGTCGCGCAGGTAGTCGAAGCCGAATTCATTATTGGTGCCGTAGGTGATGTCACAGGCATACGCCTCGCGTTTTTCGGCATGGTCCATGCCCGGCAGGTTGCACCCCACGGTCAGGCCGAGGAACTCGAACAGCGGCCGGTTGGCTTCGGCATCACGCCGGGCCAGGTAATCGTTCACCGTCACCACGTGCACGCCGCGACCGGTCAGGGCGTTCAGATACACCGGCAGGGTACCGGTCAGGGTCTTGCCTTCCCCGGTCTTCATCTCGGCGATCTGGTTGTTGTGCAGTACCATGCCGCCGATCATCTGCACATCGAAGTGGCGCATCTCGAAGACTCGCCTGGATGCTTCGCGCACCGTGGCGAAAGCTTCCGGCAAAATCTGCTCAAGGGGCTCACCCTGTTCCAGACGAGTGCGGAACTCGGCGGTCTTGGCCTGCAGTTCGGCATCGTTCAGCGCTTCGAGCTTAGGCTCCATCGCATTGATTTCATTGACAACTTTACGCAACCGCTTGAGTGTTCTGTCGTTGCGGCTACCGATTATCTTGGTGAAAAGTTTGGTAATCATGCTTGGCCAATAATGATGTTGGAAGATAAAGCTCCGCCCGGGCGGAGCCGAAAAACTAGTTGGGCAGGAACCGCACCGGATCCAGCTGCTTGTTCCCTTTCAGTACTTCGTAATGCAAATGAACCCCGGTTGCCCGGCCGGTCCGCCCCATCAGGGCGATATGCTGGCCCTTGTCCACATAGTCACCGACCTCGACCAGCTTGGTATCCACGTGAGCATAACGGGTCACCCAGCCCTGGCCATGATTGATCTCAACCAAGCCGCCGAAAGCGGGGTGATGATCCACGGTGCTGACCACGCCGGCGGCGGTGGCGGCGATCGGCTGCCCCAGTTTACCGGAAAAATCCACCCCCTTGTGCCAGCGCGCCCGGCCCGTGAAGGGATCCCGGCGCTGGCCGAAACCGGAGCTCAGGCGGGCGGTACCATCGGGCACCGGGTGCCCCTGGATCTGGGTAATCTCGTTTATATGGAGATTAAGCAGCAGAGATTCAAGGGCAGCCAGGGTCATGCCATATTCCCGGGACTGCACCGACAACTGGGCCAGTCCCTGATGCAGCTCGGAAAAACCGTTGAAAGGGCGTTTGAGCAGGTTGGGATCCAGTCGTTGCAGGCTGATCTCATCGCTCAGGTCATAATCGGTCACCAAGCGCTGGCCGACGGCGGACAGTTGCCCCAGATCCGCCTGCAGCTGGCCCAAGCGCTGGCCGATCCGTTGCAGTTGTTGTTGCTGGCTGCGCTGCTGCTGCTCCAGTTGGCGGGCGAGTTGCAGGTTTTGCTGCTGGCTGCCTTGCCATTGGCTGTACAGGTACAGGGCCAGCGGCAACTGGAACAGGGCCACGGCCACGAAAAACCGGTAAAACGGGAGGCGGGAAGCCGCCTTGGGAGCAGAAACGATAGCGGGATTGGTCATCATGTACACTACAGAGGAAAAAAACAAAACACGCCGGCGCGGAGAGAATACCGGCGTGTTCAGGGTCGGATCAAGCGGGGTTGAACGCGCTGTCGTAGTAACGAATCGGCGATTCGGCGCCCTGTTCGTCAAAGGTCACGACTTCCCAGGCATCCGCCTTGGCCAGCATGGCTCGCAGCAGGCTGTTGTTCAGGGCATGGCCGGTCTTGTAAGCACGGAACTCCCCCAGGATACTGTGGTTGCACATATAGAGGTCGCCGATGGCGTCCAGCATCTTGTGCTTGACGAACTCGTTGGGGTAGCGCAGGCCATCTTCGTTCAGTACCTTGTAGTCATCCAGCACCACGGCATTTTCCAGGCTGCCACCCAGGGCCAGGTTCTGGGAGTGCAGGTACTCGATGTCGCGCATGAAGCCGAAAGTCCGCGCCCGGCTCAGCTCCTTGACAAAAGCCGCACCGGAGAAATCCAGCACCAGATGCTGGCTCTGGCCTTCGAACACCGGATGCTTGAAGTCGATGGTCAGATCCATCTTGAAACCGCCGCGATAAGGCCGGAACTCGGCCCATTTGTCGCCGTCTTCTACCCGTACCGGCTTTTTGATGCGAATAAAGCGCTTGAGCGCGTTCAGCTCGCGGATGCCGCCGGACTGGAGCAGGTAGATGAAGGGGTGGGAGCTGCCGTCCATCACCGGCACCTCGGGTGCGTCCACCTCGATATAGAG
This sequence comes from Zobellella sp. DQSA1, assembly GCF_041950555.1. Lineage (GTDB taxonomy): Bacteria > Pseudomonadota > Gammaproteobacteria > Enterobacterales > Aeromonadaceae > Oceanimonas. The sequence goes on along the minus strand of NZ_CP169531.1, from coordinate 649,542 downwards.
GTTGTCGATGCCGAGGCCCGCCAGCGCCGCCGACAGGTGCTCGATGGTCGACACGCGCACACCCTGCTCGTTGACCAGTGCGGTGCAGAGCATGGTGTCCTTGACCAGAGCAGCATCGGCCCGGATCTCGACTTGCGGATCCAGATCGGTACGACGAAACACTATACCTGTGTTGGCCGGCGCCGGTACAAAAGTCATCTGTACCTTGTGCCCGGAATGCAGACCGATTCCGGTGGCCCGCACGGTATTCTTAAGGGTTCGTTGTCTAATCATAAGGTTATCCGCCAGTAAAAAGGCCCGGTCCGAACCAAATTCAATTGGTCAGACATGCTAGCACAATAATCCGCCTACGCCAATTGAGAGCCTTTCTCAGTCGGCCTGCTTGCGCAAGAACGCCGGAATATCCAGGTAATCCAGTTCGGACTTGGCCTGAGTGCTGTCGGCGTTGACCACCAGCTTGCCGGCCTGCTCCTCACGCGGGGTATCCACCCGACGCATGCCGTTGTCGTCCCGGCTGCTGCCGGACTTCACCAGGGTGATATCGGGCTTACGCTCGGCGCCGATACCGGTAGCCACCACGGTGACCCGCAGTTCGTCGGTGATTTCCGGATCCAGTACCGTACCCACCACCACTGTGGCGTTTTCGGAGGCGAAGGCCTTGACCGCGTTACCCACGGTTTCGAACTCTTCGATGGTCATGTCGAGGCCGGCGGTGATGTTCACCAGTATGCCGCGGGCGCCGGCCAGATCCACGTCTTCCAGCAGCGGGCTGGAGATGGCTTTTTCGGCGGCCTCCTCGGCGCGGTCCTCACCGGTGGCGCTGCCGGTACCCATCATGGCGGTCCCCATTTCCCGCATCACGGTGCGCACGTCGGCAAAGTCGACGTTGATAAGCCCGGGACGGGTGATCAGTTCGGCAATACCCTGTACCGCGCCCAGCAGCACGTTGTTGGCGGCCTTGAAGGCGTCCAGCAGGGAAATGCCGCGGCCCAGCACCTTCAGCAGCTTGTCGTTGGGAATGGTGATCAGCGAGTCGACGTGCTTGGCCAGCTCGTTGATGCCCTGCTGGGCGTAGTTCATCCGCTTCTTGCCTTCGAAGGCAAAGGGCTTGGTTACCACCGCCACCGTGAGGATGCCCAGCTCCTTGGCCACTTCCGCCACCACGGGAGCAGCCCCGGTACCGGTCCCCCCACCCATGCCAGCGGCGATGAACACCATGTCGGCGCCGTCCAGCAGGTCGCGAATGGCGTCCTTGTCTTCCAGCGCCGCATCCCGGCCCACTTCCGGATTGGCACCGGCCCCCAGCCCCTTGGTGATGGCTCCACCCACCTGCAGGGTAGTGTCGGCGCTGGAATTACGCAGAGCCTGGGCATCGGTATTGATGGCCAGGAACTCCACCCCTTCCAGGTTCTCGCGCACCATGTGCTCGACCGCGTTGCCGCCGCCGCCGCCCACGCCCACCACCTTAATGACAGCTTCCTGCTCGTGATCATTCATCAATTCAAACATAAGACTCTCTCCGCTTTGCTCTTGGTTGATTCCTGCCAAGATTAAAATTCGCCACGCAGCCAGTTGCCGACCCGTTTCAGCAGCCCGGTCACACTGGCCTTGTTGTTGTAGTCCTGTTGAGGCATGGATTGATGCTCCCGGCCGTAGTGCAACAGCCCCACGGCGGTGGAGTACACCGGTGTCTCAACATAATCCGATAATCCTTTCACCCCGGCCGGCTGGCCGATACGCACCTGGCATTGGAAAATCTGCTCCGCGCATTCCACCAGCCCCTCGATTTGGGCCGCGCCGCCGGTGAGTACCAGACCGGCGGCCAGCTGGTGCTTGACGCCGGCCTTCTTCAGCTCACTCTGAACCTTGCTCAACTCCTGGTTGATCATGCCGAGCAGTTCGCTGTAGCGGGGCTCTATCACCTCGGCCAGGGTCTGCCGCTGCAGACTGCGAGCCGGGCGGCCGCCCACGCTGGGCACTTCTATGGTATCTTCCTTGCTCACCAGGCGGCTGAAGGCGCAGCCATGCCGCACCTTGATCGCTTCCGCATCGAGCGGCGGCGTGCCGAAGGCATAGGCGATATCGCTGGTGACGGTGCTACCCGCATAGGGGATCACCTTGGTATGACGCAGGGCGCCGCCGGTAAACACCGCCATGTCCATGGTGCCACCACCGATATCGACTACGCATACACCCAGCTCTTTCTCATCGTCGGTCAGCACCGCATAACTGGATGCCAGCGCGCTGAAAATAAGCTGGTCTACTCGCAGGCCCAACCGTTCCACGCATTTTTCGATATTACGCGCCATGTCGTTGTGGCAGGTGATCAGGTGCACCTTGGCGTGCATACGCACTCCCGACAGGCCGATGGGATTCTTGATCCCCTCCTGAAAATCGATGGAAAACTCCTGGGGCAGCACATGCAGCACCCGGTGTTCATCGGACAACCGTACCGACTTGGCGGTATGGATGACGTTGTCCACGTCTTCCTGTGTCACTTCTTCGTCGGAAATCGGCACCATACCGGTCTCGTTCCGGCATTCGATATGTTTGCCCGACAACCCCAGATAGACGGAGGTAATCTGGCAGTCCGCCATCATCTCGGCTTCATCCACCGCCCGTTTCAGCGACTTGACCACCGACTCGAGATCGTTCACGCCCCCTTTGTCCATTCCCTTGGAAGAGTGGCTGCCGAGGCCGATGATGTTCAGATCGCCGTCCGGCAGCACTTCCCCCACCAGGGCTGTTACCTTGGCCGTGCCGATATCAAGCCCGACGATCAGATTTCGTTCCGCGCTCTTGGTCATTATCAGTCTCTTCGTCCTGCTTCCATCCCACTGCCAACCCGGTATCGTAGCGCAGGTCGAGATAAGCCACTCGCTCCCGCTCCGCGATGCCCGGATAGACATCAATAAATCGTTGTAATCGGGCCTCGATATCGTCCCGTCCCAGCAGCAGCCGCAGCCCATTGGACAGGGTCAGTTCCCAGGAGCGCCGAGGCGTCAGGTGCACCCGGGCCAGGTTGTAGCCCCGAGGCTGCAAAAATCGCTGCAAGGCCCGATATTCTTCCAGTACCCGAGCCGCGTCTTCATCCGGCCCGGACAGGGATACCAACTCCAGCTCGCCGTGATCGGCCTCGAATATTTCGCCATGGGCGTTGACCATGGCGTCCTGGTTCCACAAGGCCGCTACCGGCTGCTCCACGATATAGACCCGCAGGGTGTCGGGCCACTGCTTGCGCACCGATGCCTGGTAGACCCAGGGCAACGACAGCAGCTGTTGCTGCACCCGGTCGACTTCCAGGGCAAAAAAATTGCCCACTTCCGGCAACTCCAGAACCGACTCGCGAACCTGATCCCGGCTCAGATAGCGGTGCTCTCCCTGGATCAGCAGGCTGTTCACCGGCATCTGGTTGGCCGCGGTCATCCACATCACCAGCAGCCACAGGCCCCACAGCAGGGCCGACAGCACCGTCAGGAAAAAGGCCAGGCCGCCGATGAACTCCAGCCGGGTGCGGGTCGCGACAGAGGCCATATCAGTACGCCATCTCCAGCACCCTGACCACCAACTGGTCGAAGGACAGGCCGGCCACCTTCGCCGCCTTGGGCACCAGGCTGGTTTCGGTCATGCCCGGCACCGTATTAACTTCCAGCAACCACCACCGCCCCTGTTTGTCCCGCATCAGGTCGACCCGGCCCCAGCCGCTGGCGGCCACCGCCTTGAACGCCGCCACACTGAGTGCACCCAGCTCCCGTTCATCTTCCTCGTTCAGTCCGCAAGGGCAGAGATATTCGGTATCGCCGGACTGATACTTGGCGGAATAATCATAAAAATCGTGGGGCGTGCGCAAACGGATGGCCGGCAGGGCATGCTCGCCCAGGATACTGACGGTATACTCGTCACCGTCGATAAAACTCTCGAGCAGCACCTCGTCGTCGAACTTGAACGCCTCGGCGATGGCCGTGGCCAGGGTAGCGGCATCGGTGGCCTTGGTCATGCCGATGCTGGAACCCTCGTGGGACGGTTTGACGAATACCGGCCCACGGAACTGGGCCAGCAGCACCGCTGCATCCCCCGCATTGAAGTCGTTTTTATGTACCACCCGAAACTCGGCGGTGGGCAGTCCCATCGCCTGCCACACCTGTTTGGTGCGGATCTTGTCCATCGCCAGGGCGGCACCCAGCACCCGGGAGCCGGTGTAGGGAAGGCCCAAGTGTTCCAGGGCTCCCTGCAGGGTACCGTCTTCCCCGCCTCGGCCGTGCACCACGATAAAGGCGCGATCGAAGCCTTCGTCCTTCAGCCGGGCCAGCGGATAGTCGCGGGTATCGATGCCGTGGGCATCCACCCCGGCTCGTTCCAGACCAGCCAGCACGGCCGCCCCGGAGCGCAGAGAGACTTCCCGTTCGGCGGAGCGCCCACCATACAACACCGCCACTTTACCGAACTGACTCATACCTGTTCTCCCTGTTGTTTCATCGTTTCAATCGACAACCGCAGTTGACCGAGCTTACGCGCCAGCCCGCCCACATTGCCGGCCCCCTGGGTCAGCACCAGATCCCCCTCCTGCAGCAATTCCGCCAGCACCATCGGCACCTCGTCCGGAGTGGCTACATAAATGGGCTCCATATGACCACGACTGCGGATGGAGCGACACAGGGCCCGGCTGTCGGCGCCGGGAATGGGGGCTTCGCCGGCACTGTACACTTCCAGCAGGATCAGTACATCGCTTTTCGACAGCACCTCGACAAAATCCTCGTACAGATCCCGGGTACGGCTGTAGCGGTGGGGCTGGTAGATGGTCACCAGCCGACGCTCGGGCCAACCGGCCCGCACCGCGTTCTGAGTGGCCCGCACCTCGCTCGGGTGATGACCGTAGTCGTCCACCAGCTTGACTCGTCCGCGACCGGTGTCGAACTCGCCATACTGCTGGAAACGCCTCCCCACCCCCTCGAACCTGGCCAGGGCCGCCAGAATGGCATCATCGCCGATACCGTCCTCGCAGGCGACGGCGACGGCGGCGGCGGCATTCTGGGCATTGTGGCGACCGGGCAGGTTGAGTTGGACGTCCAGGCAACTGCCGTCGGGACGGCATACCCTGAAGGTGCTGTGATCCTGTTGCTGGCTAAAATCCTCCACCCGGTAGTCGGCGTCCTCGGCAAAGCCGTAGGTGACGAACTGGCGCCCCAGGCGTGGCAACAGTTCACGCACTACGGGGTCGTCGACACAGAGTACCGCCAGGCCGTAGAAGGGCAGGTTATGCAGGAAATCGATGAAAGTGCCTTCCAGCTTGCTGAAGTCACCGCCATAGGTATCCATATGATCCGCTTCGATATTGGTGACGATGGACACCATGGGCTGCAGATGCAGGAAAGAAGCATCGCTCTCATCGGCCTCGGCGATCAGGTAGCGGCTAGTGCCCAGGCGGGCATTGCAGCCGGCACTGTTGAGCAGGCCGCCGATGACGAAGGTGGGATCCATGCCCGCCTCGCCGTAGATGCTGGCCACCAGGCTGGTGGTGGTGGTCTTGCCGTGGGTGCCGGCCACCGCCACCCCATGACGGAAGCGCATCAGTTCGGCCAGCATCTCGGCCCGGCGTACCACCGGAATGCGCAGCTCCCGCGCCGCCAGCAGTTCGGGATTGTCGGCCCTGATGGCGGTGGACACCACCACCACGCTGGCGTCTTCCACCTGCTCGGCCGTGTGGCCCAGATAGATGGTGGCGCCCATGGCCGCTAACCGGTCGGTAACCGGGTTATAGGCGATATCGGAGCCGGAAATGGCATAGCCCTCATTGGCCAGCACCTCGGCAATACCGCCCATACCGGCACCGCCGATGCCGATAAAGTGGATCCGCCGTACCCGTCTCATCTCGGGTACTATGCTTCTGAGTTTTGCCAGTTCAACCTTGGTCATGCCATTCTCTCGTTTATTTCGCCAGCGAACGCAGGCAGTCCGCTACCCGCTCCGCCGCATCGGTAATCGCCAGTCCCCGGGCCTGGCTGGCCATGGCCAGCAGTTGTTCCCGGTTCCCGGTCAATTGCAGTAATTCCGCCGCCAACCCTTCGGCGTTCAATTCGGACTGGGGCAGCAACAAGGCCGCCCCATGGTCGGCCAGGGAGCGGGCGTTCTTGGTCTGATGGTCGTCCACCGCATGGGGCAAGGGCACAAAGATGGCCCCCAACCCGGCGGCGGCAACTTCCGATACCGTCAGGGCCCCGGCCCGGCACACTACCAGATCGGCGGCCCCGTAGGCCGCTGCCATATCGTCGATAAAATCGCTCACCTCGGCCTCGATGCCGAGGGCCTGATAGACGGCGCGCACCGCCTCGGCGTTGCCGCGGCCGGTCTGGTGCCGCACCCGGATGTTGCCGGCCTGGGCCACCGCCTCGGGAACGACATCATTCAGTACCTTGGCGCCCAGGCTGCCCCCCACCACCAGCAGCCGCAGCGGCTGGGGCGCAGTGTTGATCCGCTCGGCGGGCGCCGGCAAAGCCACCACTTCCGGCCGCACCGGGTTGCCGACCACAAGGGCGTGGTCGCCTGCGGTAAAGGCACCGGGAAAGGCCATCAGCACCCGCCGGGAAATCTTCGCCAGCAGGCGGTTGGTCAGGCCCGCGGCCGCGTTCTGCTCGTGCAGCACCAGGGGAATACCCGCCAGCCTGGCGGCCACGCCGCCGGGACCGGCGGCGAAGCCGCCCATGCCCAGCACCACCGCCGGCCTGACCCGGCGCAGCACCCGGCGCGCCTGGACGACGGCCTTCAGGATCTGGAAGGGCGCCAGCAACAGCCGCTTGAGGCCGTTGCCGCGTACCCCGGCAATATCGATGGTGTGCAGCGGATAACCGTGCTGGGGCACCAGTTGGGCCTCCATCCGCTCGGCGGTGCCGAGCCAGTGGATGGCCCAGCCTTCGGCCCTGAGCACATCGGCCACCGCCAGCCCCGGGAACACATGGCCGCCGGTGCCACCCGCCATCACCAACAGGGTCCTGCTGTTGCTCATAACGCCTCCCGCTGTCTGGCCTGCATATGATCCCGCCGCCACTCGAAGTCAATGCGCACCAGTATGGCCACGGCGGTGCTGATCACCAGCAGGCTGGAGCCGCCATAACTGACCAGGGGCAGGGTCAGCCCTTTGGTAGGCAGCAGGCCCGAGGCCGCGCCCACGTTGACCACCGTCTGGAAGCTGAACCAGATGCCGATGCCCATGGCCAGGTAGCCTTCGTACTGGCGTCCGCCCATCAGGACCTTCTGGCCGATGTGCAGCGCCTTGAACGCCAGCCAGGCCTGCAGCAGCAGTACCAGCAGTACCCCGGTGAAACCCAGTTCTTCGCCGAGGATGGCGAACACGAAGTCGGTGTGGGCCTCGGGCAGGTATTCCAGCTTCTGGATGGAATTGCCGAGTCCCTCGCCGAACCAGCCGCCGCGGCCGAACGCCATCAGCGACTGGGTCAACTGGTAGCCGCTACCGAAAGGATCTTCCCAGGGGTTGAGGAAAGAGGTTACCCGCCGCATCCGGTAGGGAGAAGTCACGATCAGGAAACCCACCAGGCCGAGGCCCAGCACGATCAGGCTGACAAACTGGCTCATGCGGGCGCCGGCCAGGAACAGCATGCCGATGGTGGTGACGAACAGCACCACCACCGACCCCAGATCCGGCTGCATCAGCAGCAGCACCGACATCACTCCCATCACCGCCAGGGGCTTGAGGAAACCTTTCCACTGTCCCCTGACTTCTTCCTGCTTGCGCACCAGGTATCCGGCCAGGAAGGTGAACAGGGCCAGCTTGGCGATTTCCGCCGGCTGCACGTTGATCGGCCCCAGCGCCAGCCAGCGGGTACTGCCGTTGATGTTGCGCCCCAGCAGCAATACCGCCACCAGCAACAGCAGCGCCAGGATCAGGAAGCTGCCGTTGAACTGCTGCCAGCGCACCATGGGCACCTGCAGCATCAGGCTGGCAAGCAGCAGGCAGATCAGCAGGAAGGCACCATGCCGCTTGACGAAATAGAAGGGGTCATCGCCGACGTTGATGCCCTCGGCGATGGAGGCGGACGACACCATCACCAGGCCGATGGCCATCAATGACAGCGCCAGTACCACCAGTTGGCGATCATAGATGAGCCCCTGGGAGGGACGCAGCAGCCAGTCGGTACCGAAAGAGGGCAGCAGCTTCATAGCGCCTCCACCAGGGCGACGAAGTGTTCACCCCGCGCCAGATAATTGGAGTACATGTCCAGGCTGGCGCAGGCCGGGGCGAGCAGCACCCAGTCGCCGGGAACGGCCTGTTCGGCGCACCAGGCCACTGCCCCGGGCAGGTCCTCTACTTCATGGGTGTTGGCGGCAAGCCGCAGCAAGGCGGCCCTGTCCTGGCCGAAGCAGGCCATGCCGGCGATACACTGTTCCAGCAGGGGCTTGAGCGGAGTGAAGTCCTGGCCCTTGCCCTGGCCGCCGGCAATCAGCCATAGCCGGCCGGGCACCACCTCCGCGACCCCGGCGATGGCCGCCAGGGTCGCACCCACATTGGTGGCCTTGGAATCGTTGAGCCAGCGCACGCCCTGCTTCTCGGCCACGAACTGGCAACGGTGGGGCAGGCCGCCGAAGCGACGCAGCACCTCGTTCTGGACGTCCCTGGGAATGCCCGCTTCGTCCGCCAGGGCCATGGCCGCCAAGGCATTGAGCTGGTTGTGGGCCCCCAGGATGCGCAGGGCCGCCACCGGCAGCACCGGCTCGCCATCTCGGCTCAGCCAGAGCTCACCCCGGTGCTGGACGCGGCCGTACTCTTGCGCGTCCAGGCCGAAACTGACCGCATTGACGGCGGCTGGAGGCCGGGTCTGGTCATCTTCCCGGTTGTAGACGCACAGCCCGGCGCCCTGATAGATGCCGAGTTTGGTATCCCGGTAGTGGGCCAGGGAGTCGTAGCGATCCAGGTGATCCTCGCTGATGTTGAGCACGGTGGCGGCCAGCGCCGCGAGCCCGGGCGTGGTTTCCAGCTGGAAGCTGGACAGTTCCAGCACCACAAGCTCCAGGGGCCCGGCCAGCAGCTCCAGGGCCGGAGTACCGATATTGCCGCCCACGCCCACCGCCAGCCCGGCGGCCCTGGCCATCTCGCCCACCAGGGTAGTAACGGTGCTCTTGCCGTTGGAGCCGGTGATGGCGATGACGGGCGCCTTGCATTCCCGCAGGAACAGCTCCACGTCGCCCACTATCTCCACCCCGGCGGCCCGGGCCTGCTGTATTGCGGGGGTCGCCAGGGGCACCCCGGGACTGATAATGAGCAAGTCCGCCGCCAGCAGGCTGGCGGCGTCGAGGGCGCCGAAATGACAGTCAAGACCGGGCGGCAGTTGCTCCGCCCCCGGCGGCCGGGCGCGGGTGTCCATCACCAGGGGACGGCACCCCCGGTCCAGGCAATAGCGCACACAGGAAAGTCCCGTCTGCCCCAACCCGATGATCACGATGCGCTCTGGTAACATGACTTATCTCACCTTGAGGGTAGCCAGGCCGATCAGTACCAGCATCAGGGTGATTATCCAAAAGCGGACTATCACCCTGGGCTCGGGCCAGCCTTTCAGCTCGTAATGGTGGTGTATGGGCGCCATGCGGAAAATCCGCTGGCCGCGCAGCTTGTAGGATCCCACCTGCAGGATCACCGACAAGGTCTCAATCACGAAGATGCCGCCCATGATCACCAGCAGGAATTCCTGGCGTACCAGCACGGCGATGGCGCCCAGGGCAGCCCCCAGGGCCAGGGAGCCCACGTCGCCCATGAATACCTGGGCCGGGAAGGTGTTGAACCAGAGGAAACCGAGTCCGGCCCCCACCATGGCGGTGCACACCACGGTCAGCTCGCCGGCGTGGGCCACATAGGGGATGTGCAGGTAGGCGGCGAAGTTGACGTTGCCGGTGGCCCAGGCCACCAGGGCGAAACCGGCCGCCACCATGACGGTGGGCATGATGGCCAGGCCGTCCAGCCCGTCGGTCAGGTTGACCGCGTTGCTGGAGCCGACGATCACGAAGTAGCTGAGTACGATGAACAGCAGCCCGAGCTGGGGCATGACATCCTTGAAGAAGGGCACCACCAGTTGGGTCTGGGCCGGATCCTTGGCAATCCAGTAAGCAAAGATGGCTGCCGCCAGGGCCGCCGCCGACTGCCAGAAGTATTTCCAGCGGGCGATCAGACCGTCGGTATTCTTGCGTACCACCTTGCGGTAATCATCGACGAAACCGATGGCACCGAAGGTCCCCAGCACGAACAACACCACCCAGACATAGGGGTTGGACAGCCGCGCCCACAGCAGCACCGAGACGAAGATGGCGATAAGAATCATCAGGCCGCCCATGGTCGGCGTGCCGGCCTTGCTGAAATGGGACTCGGGTCCGTCGTTGCGCACCACCTGACCTATCTGCAGCATCTGCAGACGGCGGATCAGCCGTGGTCCTATCCACAGGGACACGAAAAGTCCGGTCAGGATGGAAATCACCGCCCTGAAGGTCAGATAGGAGAAAACATTGAAAAAGCTGAAATGGGGGGTCAGCCATTCCGCCAGCCAGACTAGCATGCCTCACCCTCCTGAATGGCCCGGACGATGTCTTCCATCCGGGCACTGCGCGCACCTTTTACCAAAACCACCACCTTATTATGCTGTGCCAGCGCTTGAGCCAGTTCAGGCCACAACTGCTGCTTCTGTTCAAAATGCCGGCCCTGGGCGGCCGTTGCCGTATGCTTGCTGTCCCGGCCCACGGTCAGCACCAGGTCGATGCCGAGTCTGCGGGCATGCTCACCCACCTGGACATGCATGTCCTTGCTGTAGTCGCCCAGCTCGGCCATGTCGCCGAACACGAAAATACGGTAGCCGGGCAAACTGGCCAGGGTATCCAGCCCTGCCAGCACAGAGGCGACGCTGGCATTATAAGTATCATCAAGTACCGTCAAGCCAGCTCGCGTCCACAGCTGCAGCCGGCCCTTGGCAGAGCCGAACCGGCCCAGGCCGGCGGCAATCTCCTCCAGGCTGGCGCCCAACGCTTCGGTGGCCGCCGCCGCCGCCAGGGCATTGGCCACGTGGTGCCTGCCGGGCACCGGCAGCTGTACCGCCACTTCCCCCTTGGGAGTCAACAGGCGAAAGTGGGCACATCCCGTCTTGTCCAGGCCGACCTGGCGGGCTTCGTATTCCCGATGCTCGCCGAAGTAGACCAGAGGATGTTTTTCCTTCCACAGGGTGCAGAAGGGACTGTCGCCGTTGGCGATGGCCACGCCGCCCGGCTCCAGGCCGTCGTAGATCTCACCCTTGGCCCGGGCGATCCCCTCGAGGGAGCCGAACCCTTCGAGGTGGGAGGCTTCCACGTTGTTGATCAGGGCCACATGGGGCTTGGTCAGCGAACTGGTCCAGGCGATCTCGCCGATATGGTTGGCACCCAGCTCCACCACCGCGAATTCGGTGTCCGGGGTCAGTTCGCACAGGGTCAGGGGCACACCGATTTCATTATTGAGGTTGCCCCGGGTGGCCAGCACCAGGCCTTTCTGGCGCAGTATCGCCGCCGCCATCTCCTTGACCGTGGTCTTGCCACAGCTGCCGGTAATGGCCAGCACCCGTGCCCGGCTCTGCTCCCGCACCTGGCCGCCCAGTACGCCCAGCGCCAGCCGGGTATCGGCCACCTTGATCTGGGGCAGACTCAGCTCCAGCCAGCGCTCCACCAGCAGGGCCGCCGCGCCCTGGTCCGCCGCCTGGGCGGCGAAGTCATGGCCGTCGAAACGTTCGCCGGCCAGGGCCACGAACAGGCAGCCGGCGGCCATGGGCTGGCGGCTGTCAGTGGTGACCGCCAGAATGGCGCCATCGGCGCCGCGTAACTCGCCACCGGAGGCCAGGGCCAGTTGGCTAAGGCTGAGCGGGATCACGCGACCACCCCCAGCAGGGCGGCCACGGTTTCCCGATCGCTGTAATGTACTTTGTGAGTACCCACTATCTGATAATCCTCATGGCCTTTGCCAGCTACCAAAATAATATCGTCCGCCTCCGCCTGCTCGATGGCGTGGCGGATAGCCTCCGCCCGCGAGTGGATCACCAGGGCCGCTCCCGGTTCGAGCAATCCCCGGCGCATATCCTCGACAATAACCTCGGCCGATTCGGTGCGGGGGTTGTCGTCGGTCAGCAGCAGCACATCTGCGCCGGCTTCCGCCGCCGCGGCCATCAACGGCCGCTTGCCCTTGTCCCGATCGCCGCCGCATCCCACCAGACACCACAGACGGCCCCGGCAATGCTGACGCAGCGCCTGCAATACCTGTTCCAGAGCATCCGGGGTATGGGCATAGTCCACCACCACCAGCGGTTTGCCGGGTGCGCTAAAGGGTTCCATCCGCCCGGCTACCCCGGACAATCGGGGAGCCGTGGACAGCAGCGATTCAAACGACTCGCCCATGGCCAGCAGACTCGCCATCGCCGCCAGCAGGTTGGCCACGTTGAAACGCCCCATCAGGGGGGCGGATAATACACCATTCCCCCAGTCGGAGTTAATGGTCACTTTCAACCCGCCACCATAAAAATGCACCGTCTCCGCCACCAACTGACGGCCGCCAAAATCCGCCAACCGGCCGTGCAGGCTGTAGGCAATGGCATCCGGGTATGAACGCAACCAACGCCGTCCCACCACGTCGTCGGCGTTGATCACCCGGGCCTTGCGGCAGAGCTCGAACAGCTGGCGCTTGGCCTCGCCGTATTCGGCCATGGTGCCGTGATAATCCAGATGATCCCGACTCAGGTTGGTAAACGCTGCCACGTCAAAATCCAGCGCAGCCACCCGGTGCTGATGCAGGCCATGGGAAGAGACTTCCATCGCCACCCGCTTGGCACCCGCCGCCAGTTGGGTAGCCAGTTGGCCCTGAACTTCCAGTGCCGAGCCGGTGGTATTGATCGCCTGCTGCAGCCGACCGTAGAGCCCGTTGCCCAGGGTACCCATGACCCCGGCCTGGGTGCCGAGCAGGCAACTCCAGTTGGCAATGAGCTGGGTGACGGTGCTCTTGCCGTTGGTGCCGGTTACCCCCACCAGTTGCAGATCGGCGGAGGGGTCGCCATAGAAGACCCCGGCCAGCAACGACAGCTGCCGGGGCAACTCATAGACGCCGAGCAACCGATGATCCCGGTGATCCAGCCCGGCCTGTTCCGGGCTGTCCACTTCAAACATCACCGCCGCCGCCCCCAGCGACAGGGCCTGCTCGATAAAGTGACGGCCATCCACACTGAGTCCCTGGACCGCGATAAACAGGCACCCCGGCCGGACAGCCCGGCTGTCGAGACTGATGGCGTCGATGGCGATGGCCGGAGCGGACAGCCCCAGGGGCACCGCCAGATCTCTAAGTGTGAGGGCCACGCTTCGCCTCCTGTCCTGCCAGCTGGAACTGTTCCTGGGTCGCCGCATCGGGGCGGATATTCAATAACTGCAGGGCGCCGCTCATTACCTCGGCAAACACCGGTGCCGCCACCTGGCCGCCGTAGTACTGATCGCCCTGGGGCTCGTTGATCACCACCACCATCGCCAAGCGGGGGTTGCTGACCGGCGCCATGCCGGCGAAAACGCCGACGTAGTCGCTGCCATAGCCGCCGGCGATGGCCTTGCGCGAGGTGCCGGTCTTGCCGGCCACCCGGTAGCCGGGAATGGCCGCCTGGCGGGCGGTACCGCCCGGTCCGATCACGCTTTCCATCATGTTCAGCACGTCGTTTGCGTGCTGGCGTGGTATCACCTGCTCGCCCACCGGCGGCTGGCTGCGCTTGACGATGGTCAGGGGGTAACGCACCCCGCCATTGGCCAGCACCGCGTAGGACTGTGCCAGTTGCAGTGGCGTCACCGTGACTCCGTAGCCGAACGACAGGGTCGCCTTTTCGATATCCGACCAGCGCCGGCGCTGGGGCACCATACCGGTACTCTCACCCACCAGTCCCATGCCGGAATCGATCCCCAGGCCGAAGCGGTAGAGGGTATCGAGCAACTGCTCGGGGGTTTCCTGCAACGCCATCCGCACCATACCCATGTTGGAGGAACGCTGGAGCACGGTTTCCACGCTGATGGCGCCCAGGTTGCGGGTATCGGACACCCGTTTGCCCCCCAGCCGCACCCAGCCCGGGCTGGTGTCGATGATCGAGTCCGCCCGGACAATGCCGTTTTCCAAGGCACTGACCACGATCAGCGGCTTCAGGGTAGACCCCGGTTCATAGGTATCGGTCACCGCCCGGTTGCGGGCCCGGAAGCTTTGGTACTGGCCCCGGTTGTTGGGGTTGAAAGAGGGGGTGTTGACCATCGCCAGCACTTCCCCGGTTTTCACGTCCAGCATCACCAGCGAAGCGGACGTGGCCCGGTGAAATTCCGAGGCCCGCTTGAGCGAACGGTAGGCCAGGGCCTGGATGCGCTGATCGATGGTCAGGTGAATGTGATTGGCCTCGCGTCCTTCCGACACCACCCCCAGATCTTCGACAACCCGGCCGGTCCTGTCCTTGCGTACCTTGCGTTCACCGGGTTGGGCGGTCAGCCATTCGTTAAAGCCGCGTTCTATGCCTTCGATACCGCTGCCATCGATATTGGTCATGCCCACCAGATGGGCATTGATTTCGCCGGTGGGATAGAAACGACGCTCCTCCGGCCGCAAATGGACTCCTGGCAGACGGAGCTTGCGGATATATTCGGCCACCGCCGGGGTCACCTGGCGCTGCAGGTAAACGAAGCGGCGCTTGGGATCCTGTACCCGGGCCAGCAGGGTTTCTCTCGGCACCCCCAGTACCTCGGCCAGGGCCTGCCAGGCCTGTTCCTTCTGCAGACTCTGCTCTTCATGGATCTGCTTGGGATCGGCCCATACCGCCTGCACCGGCACCGACACGGCCAGTTCCTCACCGTTGCGATCCATGATCATGCCGCGAGCCGTACTGCTGACCGCGGTACGCAGGGAGCGCAAATCCCCCTCCATCCGCAGCCGATCCGGTGACACCACCTGGATCCAGGCCGCTCGGGCAAAGAGCGCCACGAAGGCAAGCAGGATCACGCCGCAGACGGTCAGGAAACGCCATCCGACCAGCATGGGTTCTTTCTTGGTTGTCTTGCGCCGTGTCATCGTTGTGTCACCAGTTTTTCCTGGGCCGGCGCCGGACGACGCATGCCGAGCTTGTCTCGGGCCAAGGCTTCTATCCGGCTGTGCTCCATCAGGGTATTTTGCTCCAGCAGCAGGTGCCGCCATTCGATATCCAGCCGATCCTGCTCCGCCATCAACTCGTTATATTCACTGGTCAACTGGCGGGTACCGTGGGTCACCACTATCACCGTCAACGCCGACCCCAGAGTCAACAGCGCCAGCAGCAGCTGCCATTTGTGCCGTAACAGATCCTGACCGATTTCTCTGGTCAGGTTGATGCGCCCGTCGATCACGCCGACGTCTCCAGGCGCTCCGCCACCCGCAGCACCGAACTGCGCGCCCGCGGATTGGCCTCCACTTCCGCCGCCGAAGGCTTCTGCGCCCTGCCGATGCTCTTCAATAACCGGCCACCGGCCAACTGGGCCTCGGTGAGTGGCAGACCGGGCGGTACCTCGGGGCCCTTCTCCTGTTTGCGGATAAAGTGCTTGACCAGACGATCCTCCAGGGAGTGAAAACTGATCACCGACAACCGGCCGCCGGGTGCCAGCACCTGCAAGGCACCGTTCAGTGCCTGTTCGATTTCTTCCAGCTCGCTGTTGATGTAGATGCGGATAGCCTGGAAACTGCGGGTGGCCGCATGCTTGTTCTTCTCCCGGCTGGGACTGACCCGGGCGATCATCTCCGCCAGTTGTCGGGTACGGGTAAAGGGGGTCTGTTGCCGGTCGTGGACGATGGCACGGGCAATCTTGCGAGCAAACTTTTCTTCGCCGAAGGTCTTCAGTACCCAGACGATGTCGGCTTCATCCGCGTGGGCCAGCCAGTCGGCAGCACTCTGACCGCAGGTAGGATCCATGCGCATGTCGAGCGGGCCGTCCTTCTGGAAGCTGAAGCCACGTTCGGCCTGGTCGAGCTGGGGGGAAGACACCCCCAGATCGAGCAGGACGCCATCAATGCGCCCCGTCAGTCCTTCCGCTTCCACCATCTGGGCCAGGCGGGAAAAAGGGCCGTGCAATATCATGAAACGGGGATCCGTTATGCTCCTGGCTTCGGCAATGGCCTGGGGATCCCGGTCGATGGCCAGCAGGCGACCATTGGGGCCGAGTTGAGACAGAATGTGACGGGAATGACCGCCCCGGCCGAAGGTACCGTCGACATAGATGCCGTCCGGGTTAATATTCAAGCCGGCCACTGCCTCGTCCAGCAATACGGTGATGTGTGCCTGTTGTTGACTCATGTTATAACGCAAAGTCCCGCAGTCGTTCCGATGATTCCCAGCCTTCCCCCGGAAGGGCCTGCAGATCATCGCTAATTTGTTGTTGCCAGCGGGTTTCGTTCCATATTTCGAACTTGTTGAGCTGACCCACCAGCATGATTTTTTTATCGAGTCCTGCGTGTTGCCTGAGCGGGCCCGGTATCAGAAACCGGCCCTGAGCATCCAACTCGCATTCGGCCGCATGCCCCAGCAACAACCGTTGCAGACGGCGCTCTTGCAGGTTGGTGCTCGACAGGGCCCGCAATTTTTTTTCTATTTGTTCCCACTCGGCCAGGGGGTACAGCAGCAGGCAGGGGTTGCTGATATCGATGGTGCAGATCAGGACCCCGTCACACTCATCGCGCAACGAATCCCGGAATCGTGTCGGTATTGCCAACCGGCCCTTGGTATCCAGGCTGATGGCGTGAGCACCACGCAGCATGCAGAGTCCTTATGATCTACTTTGTTCCACAAAAATCCACTTTTTCCCACCACGCTCAAGTGTAAGGAGGGGACTCAAGCTTTTCAAGCCAGGAAACGGAAGATAACGACAAAGAAGGGCCACCAGGGGCAATGGAGGAACTAGTCGACTGCTTTATAAGAAAATTTGCAAAAAAATGGTGTAAATATAATTTACTGCTAGCAGCCGATTCGGCCATCGCCGAATGACTCGGCCGATGCCGGTAATAAAAAACGCAGCCGAAGCTGCGTTTTTCAAAAAATAGCGGAGTCGGCCTGTAAGCCGGGTTCTGTGCCGAGCAAGCTCGGCTGGTAATCATTCCTCTAGGCCAGCAATCGCTCGCTGGCTCAAGCAACCTACCCGCCTCCAGCGCGGGCCGCGCCTGTAGGAGGCCTATTTGGTCTTGCTCCGGGTGGAGTTTACCGTGCCACGAACTGTTGCCAGTCGCGCGGTGCGCTCTTACCGCACCCTTTCACCCTTACCTGATCCCTTGCGGGCCATCGGCGGTCTGCTCTCTGTTGCACTGGTCGTAGGCTCACGCCCCCCAGGCGTTACCTGGCACCCTGCCCTGTGGAGCCCGGACTTTCCTCCCCTCCGCCCGTTTGCCCGAAAGCACAACGACGAAGCAGCGATTACCCGGCCAACTCCGCGGCGGAGTGTACACCAATGCCATGGAGGACACCAGCCGCCTTATGCCAGATGTTCCAGCCCGTACTTGTAGAGGGCATTTTTCTTGACCCCATGGATCTCGGCGGTCAGCGCCGCCGCCTTCTTCAGCGGCAGCTCGGCCCGCAGCAAGCCCAGGGTACGCAGCGCCTCGGCCGGCAGGTCATCCGCGTCGGGACGATGGCCGGCCACCATCAGCACGATCTCGCCCCGGCTACGGTTGTCGTCGCCCTTCAGCCATTCGAGCATCTCGGCAGCCGGTAAGCTGTGGATACTCTCGAAGGTCTTGGTCAGTTCCCGGGCCACCACCAGCCGCCGCTCTTCCCCCATCACCTCGACCAACGCGCGAACACTGTCGAGCAGGCGTCGGGGGGATTCGTAAAACACCAGGGTACGAGCTTCGTCCTTCAGGCTTTCCAGCTTGTCGA
Source organism: Zobellella sp. DQSA1 (assembly GCF_041950555.1). GTDB lineage: Bacteria > Pseudomonadota > Gammaproteobacteria > Enterobacterales > Aeromonadaceae > Oceanimonas. The sequence continues at coordinate 631,633 of NZ_CP169531.1, read as the reverse complement.
AGCGGGCCTTGTCCTTGGCCGGCAGAAACCCTTCGAACGCAAAGCGGTCGGTCGGCAGGCCCGCCGCCGATAGCGCCGTGATCGCGGCACAGGGGCCAGGCAAGGCAATCACCTGGATACCGGCATCACGACAGCTGTTGACCAAGTGATAACCGGGGTCGCTGATCAAGGGGGTGCCCGCATCCGAGACCAGGGCGATGGCCTGGCCCGCCAGTAAACGGGTGACCAACTGCTCCGACTTATATTGTTCATTATGATCATGCAGTGCCCAGGTAGGCGTACTAATCTGGTAATGAGACAGCAGCTTCGCGGTATGGCGAGTATCTTCGCAGGCAATTAAATCAACCTGTTGTAATGTTTCCAGAGCGCGCTGGCTGATATCATTCAGGTTGCCGATGGGGGTGGGCACAATATAAAGTGCGGCCGCTTGGCTCATAGGGACTCCTGTGCAAGCAATTGTTTCACCGTCATGGCCCTATTACACTTAGGACCAGAATGACTCAGCTTGGGATAAATGGGATTGGCGACACAATATCAACGCGACAGTGTAACACGGCTGCTGTGCACCCTGGTGCTTTCATCCATTCTTATGGCTTGCGGTACCGGCATCAGGGCACCTCTGGTGGCCCCACCGCCAGCGCCGGACATGTTCAGCATCATCGACCGGCCGGCCGATCAGTACCAAACCCTGGCCGAGCGGGCTGCCGAACCCGACGCCTTCAGTTGGCGGGTGCTGACCATTCGGGCGGCCCTTCAGCAGGGAGATACCGCCACCGCCGGCCAACAGCTGGAGGTACTGCGCCGGACCTCACCCCAGCAGCAATCCACCCTCGGGTTGCTGGAAGCGGCCCTGGTGCTGACCCAGGACAACCCGGCAGGGGCGTTGCAGCAATTGGCCACTCTCGACAGAACCCGGCTTTCCCGCGGCGGCAATATTTATTACCTGCTGCTCCAGGCCAACGCCCTGGAACGGCAACGGCAACCGCTGGAGGCGGCCAAGGCACTGGTCGAACGCCAGGAGCTGCTCGGCGGTGGTGATCGGGACAGCAACAGGGAGCATATCCATCGTCTCCTGCAACCCCTTTCCCCTCTGAGCCTGCGGCAGGCCCAGGGCCCCGGCAACAGTGCGCAGGCCAACGGCTGGTTCCGGCTGATGGCCATCCTGAACAGCGACAATCTCCAACCCGGGCAGCGCCAATGGCAGCTGCAATCCTGGCGTACCGCCTATCCGGACCACCCCGGCCAGGCCTATGTGGTCGGCACACCAACGGAGCCCGTCGTCATCTCGGCCTACCAGCCCGCCCATATTGCCGTGCTGCTTCCCCTGTCCGGACGCCTGGCGGAGCAGGCCGACGCCATCCGTAATGGTATCCTGAGTGCCCACCAGGGCCAGGCATCCCGGCTCAGTTTCTTCGACACCAACGGCCGGGACATGGCCAACCTGTATCACCAGGTGCAGCAGGCCGGGGCCGATTTCATCCTCGGCCCCCTGCTCAAGGAGGACGTGGACGCCCTGACCGAACTGGATCCGGCCATGCCGGTATTGGCACTCAATGTGCCCGCCTATCAGCCGGGCCTGCCGCACCTGTACTACTTCTCCCTGTCGCCGGAAGCGGAAGCAGCCGAAGCAGCCCGCCACATGTGGGATCAGGGCCACCGCCAGCCGCTGGTGTTTGCCCCCAACAACGAACTCGGTCGCCGGGTGGCGACCGAGTTCGGCCAGCGCTGGCAGCAGCAGAGCGGTCAAGCGGCTATTCTGGCCTATTTTGCCGGACAGTCTTCCATCGAGTCGGACGTTCGCCGGGCGCTGGCCAGCAGCCCTCGTCCCGCCGCGGCCGGCGTCATACAGCCGCTCGGCGATACCGGCTGGGCGGCCCAGCCGATTGACTCGGTCTTTATGGTCACCAACGCCACCGAAACCCGGGTAATACTGCCTTATTTCGACTTTGTACGGGACAGCCGTGCCGCCCGTCTGCCCACCTATGTGACATCACGCAGCTATGTACCGGATGACGACGCGCCGATGAGCGAGCTCAACGGACTGCAACTGGCCGACATGCCCTGGATTTTCGACGGGGCCCCACAACTCAGGCAGGAAGTGGCCACGCTGTGGCCGAATGCCGGGATCACCTGGCAGCGGCTGTTCGCCTTCGGCTATGATGCGCTGACCCTGATCCCGCAGTTGTCCCAGATGAGGGAAGGAGCCCCCCCGGTCCCGGCCCTCACGGGGGAATTGACCGCATCACCACAGGGGGTGCTGCAGCGAAGGCTGCAATGGATGGAGTACCGTAATGGCGCATGGCTTCCCGGCGGGCAGTAAACGCGATCAGGGCGAGCGGCACGAACGCCGGGCAGAACAGTTCCTGCTCGACCGGGGCTTGTGCCTGATAGAACGCAACTACCAGTGCCGGCTCGGGGAAATCGATCTGATCATGCGCAGTGATGACACCCTGGTATTTGTCGAAGTTCGCTACCGCAAAAATACCCACTTCGGTGGCGCCGCCGCCTCGGTGAGTCCGGCCAAACAACAACGCTTGCGCCGCGCCGCGCTCAGCTACTTGCAATCAAAAGGATTGAACGAATCCCGTCAGTCCTGTCGTTTTGACTTGGTCGCCTGTGAAGGGACCGACATTAACTGGATCGCCAACGCTTTTTAAGGACCCTCATGCAGGAAGAAATCAAGGCCAGCTTTACCGAAAGCATTCAAACCAAAATCGCCGCCGCCGAAGCCCTGCCGGACGACATCCTGGCGGCGGCGCAAATGATGGTGATGTGCCTGCTTAACGGCAACAAGCTGCTGGTGTGTGGCAACGGCGGCTCCAACGCCCTGGCGCAACTGTTCGTCAGCGAGTTAATCAACCGCTATGAAACCGAGCGGCCCGCCCTGCCCGCCCTCTGCCTCACCCTGGATACCAGCAGTATCAGCGCTATTTCGGTGGATCAGCACTTCGATGAGGCCTACGCCCGCCAAATCCGCGCCCTGGGCCAGGCCGGAGACGTACTGGTGGTGATCTCCACCAGTGGCCACAGCCGCAACCTGATCAAGGCGGCCGAAGCGGCCCTGAGCCGGGACATGACCATAGTGGCGCTGAGCGGTGGCGACGGCGGCGAGCTGGCCGGTCTGCTCGGCCCCAACGACGTGGAAATCCGGGTTCCGGCCTTGCGGGCACCGCGAATTCATGAAGTCAATCTGCTGACCCTGCACTGCCTCTGTGATTTGATAGACCGAACCCTCTTTCCCCAACAGGAAGATTAATGATGAAACAACGACTCTTGCTTCTCCTGGCGGCGTTCACCCTGCTGCAGGGGTGTGCCGGTATCATGGTCGCCGGCGCCGGTACCGGCGTCGGTGCCGTTACCGATCGCCGTACCGTGTCGACCCAGGTCAGTGACCAGGCCATCGACCTGCGCGCCCTGCACCGGCTGGGCGAAACCAAGCCATTGTGGGACGACAGCCGCCTGGCGGTCATCACCACCAACGCCAAGACCCTGCTGATTGGGCAGACTCCCACCGAAGCCTATCGCCAGCAGGCGGAAGAGATAGTCAAAAACGTGCCCGGGGTGGCCGAGGTGTTCAACGAGATCCGTCTGGGTCAGCCCCTCTCACTTTCGGCGCGCAGCCAGGATACCTGGCTGACCTCCAAGGTGAAAAGCACCCTGCTGGCCGAGAAGAACATCGACGGTACCAAGATCAAGGTGGTCTCCGAAAACGCCGAGGTCTTCCTGATCGGCCTGGTCACCCAGAAAGAGGCGGAAATCGCCGTGCAACTGACCCGAACCATCAGCGGGGTAGCCAAGGTCGTCACCGTTTTCGAATTCGTACAGGCGGCACCTTAGTCTCAAATCGCGACCGGCATAAAAAACGCAGCCGAGGCTGCGTTTTTTATTTGATGACCCGCAAGTTGGGCTTGCCCTTCTTGCCCGTCGAAGGCTGGGATTCGTCCATTTCCGGCGGTGGCTCGGTAACGTCGCCCTCCTCGTCGGCGGTGGCCAGCCAGGCATCGTAGGCGGGCTCCGGCGGGAAGAAGGTACCGGCCCCGTTTTCCCGAGCCTGCACGGCAACAATGGCCGCCATCGGGATATAGACCTGGAACGGTGCACCACCGAAACGGGCGCTGAAACTGACCGCCTCGTTATCCATCTGCAGGCCGACCACCGCCCTCGGCGCAATATTCAGCACTATTTGGCCATCCTCGACATACTGCCGGGGCACCATGGTGTGCGGTACCTCCGCATTCACCAGCAGATGCGGCGTCAGCTCGTTGTCCAGCAGCCAGTCGTAGAAAGCGCGCAGCAAATAGGGCCGGCTGGGCGTCATCTCATCCATGATTATACCTTGCCGCCGATATCACGCTCGGCTTCGGTCAGGGAGGCCTGGAAGGATTCCCGCTCGAACAACCGGATCATGTAGGCTTTCACTTCCTTGGCGCCGCGACCGGACAACTCGATCCCCAGGGAAGGCAGACGCCACAACAGCGGAGCCATATAGCAATCCACCAGGCTGAACTCTTCGCTCATGAAGTAAGGGTATTCCGCAAAGACCGGGGCCACGGACAGTAGAGCCTCACGCAACTCCTTACGCGCATCCTCGGCCTTGTCGCCGCGCTGAATGCGTTTGACCAGGGAGTACCAGTCCTGCTCGATACGGTGCATCATCAGCCGACTGGTACCCCGGGCTACCGGATACACCGGCATCAGGGGTGGATGGGGAAACCGCTCGTCCAGGTATTCCATGATGATACGAGATTCATAAAGTACCAGCTCCCGATCGACCAGGGTCGGCACGGTACCGTAAGGGTTCAGCTCCAGCATGTCCTCGGGCAGGCTGTCAGGCTCCACCTGACTGATCTCCACACTGACCCCTTTTTCCGCCAGGACGATACGCACCTGGTGGCTGTAAATATCGTCAGCACCTGAAAACAGCGTCATGATAGAACGCTTATTGGCCGCAACTGCCATTGAATCCTCCGCAAATCATAAATGGGAACGGCAATGGAAGCATTTTTGCCCCATTGCCGCTCCCCTGTTTAGCTTAGACGATGTCTAATCAGTGTACGTCACGCCAGTATTCTTTCTTCAGCAGATATGCAAAGACGAAGAAGATGGCCAGGAAACCCAGTACCCAGTACCCCATACGCTGACGCTCCAGCTTGACTGGCTCACCGGAGTAAACCAGGAAGTTGACGATGTCAAGCACCGCATGGTCGTATTCTTCCGCGGCCATCTCGCCGTTGCCGTCGGCCTTGATGCCCACCGGGGTTTCCACTTCATGACCGTCAACGGTACGTACTATGGTTTCCAGGCGGGCAGAGCCCTGCAGGGGTTCCAGTACGTGCGGCATACCCACGGAGGGGAACACCAGGTTGTTCACGCCGAAGGGACGGCTGTCATCCTTATAGAAGGAGCGCAGGTAAGTATAGAGCCAATCGGCACCACGCACCCGGGCCACCAGTGTCAGATCGGGAGGCGGCGCACCAAACCAGTTGGCCGCATCCTTCTCGGGAATGGCACTGTGCATCAGTCCACCGATGGGAGCACCGGTGAAGTTCAGATTGGCCTGCATGATGTCTTCCGGGATCCCCAGGTCTTCCGCCACCCGGTTGTAACGCTGGTACTGGGTGTTGTGGCAGCCGGCACAATAGTTCATGAACAGCTTGGCCCCATTTTGCAGCGAGCCCTGGTCACGCAGGTCGTAGTTGGCCTTGTCCAGCGCGACGCTGGGACCAGCAGCCATCACCAGCGACGGCAGCAAGGTCAATGCGGCTATGATTAACTTCTTCATTTGAACGTAACCCTCTCTGGCAGCGGCTTGGTTTTTTCGTTTTTGCTGTAGAAGAACAACAGAACGAAGAAGGCGAAATAGCCGAACGAACACACCTGGGCAAGCAGGGTCAGTGCCGGAGTAGACGGCAGCGCGCCCAGGATCCCCAGAATGATGAAGCAGATAACGAACTGCACGATATTGAGCAGGTGCAGTTTGCTGCGATAACGGAAGGAACGTACCTTGCAACGATCCAGCCAGGGCAGCACGAACAACACCGCAATCGACAAGCCCATCAGAATAACGCCCATCAGCTTATCGGGAACGGCCCGCAGAATGGCGTAGAAAGGGGTAAAGTACCAGACCGGCGCGATGTGCTCTGGCGTCTTCAGGCCGTTGGCCGCCTCGAAGTTCGGTGCTTCCAGGAAGTAGCCGCCACCTTCGGGCATGAAGAAGATCACGAAGGCAAACAGGAACAGGAAGCCGGCCACACCCACCACGTCCTTGACGGTGTAGTAAGGGTGGAAGGGAATGGCGTCTTTCGGCCAGCCGTTCTCGTCCTTGTTCTTCTTGATGTCGATACCGTCGGGGTTGTTGGAACCCACTTCGTGCAACGCCACTATGTGCAGGAACACCAGCAGCACCAGCACCAGCGGCAACGCGATGACATGCAGCGCGAAGAAGCGGTTCAGGGTGGCACCGGAGATCACGTAGTCACCACGGATCCACAGGGTCAGATCGTCACCGATGACCGGGATGGCACCAAACAGGGAGATGATGACCTGGGCCCCCCAGAAGGACATCTGGCCCCAAGGCAGCAGGTACCCCATGAAGGCTTCCGCCATCAGTACCAGGAAAATCAGCATGCCAAAAATCCACAGCAGTTCACGGGGCTTCTGGTAAGAGCCGTAAATCAGGCCGCGAAACATGTGCAGATAGACGACGACGAAAAAGGCGGAGGCGCCGGTGGAGTGCATGTAACGCAGCAACCAGCCGTACTCCACATCCCGCATGATGTATTCGATGGACGCGAAAGCGCCATCACCAGACGGGTTATAATGCATGGTCAGGAAGATACCGGTCAGGATCTGGTTGACCAGAACCAGCATGGCAAGAGAGCCGAAGAAGTACCAGAAGTTGAAATTTTTCGGCGCAGGATACTGACCTACATGCTTGTTGTAGGTCGCCGTCATCGGAATCCGCTCGTCAATCCAGCTTACGAGTTTACCCAGCATGATTTAGGCTCCTTCCTTGTCTTCACCGACCAGAATGGTGGTGTCATTGACATAGTAATAGGGGGGAATGACCAGGTTCAGCGGGGCAGGTACACCCTGGAACACGCGTCCGGCCATATCGAACTTGGAGCCGTGACAGGGGCAGAAGAAACCGGCGCTCACGCCCTGCACCTGCTCACCGAAGGTGTTGGGCAGGTAGGTGGGCGAACATCCCAGGTGAGTACAGAGCCCCACCGCCACAAACACTTCCGGCTTGATCGAACGATAAGCATTCTGGGCATACTCAGGCTGTTGCGGCTCCCTGGAGTCGGGGTCACGCAGCTGGTTGTCATGCTGGGATAAGGTATCCAGGATTTCCTGGGTACGGCGGACCATCCACACCGGATTGCCACGCCACTCAACCCGGATCAACTGACCGGGCTCCATCTTGCTGATATCGACTTCTACCGGGGCCCCTGCCGCTTTTGCCTTGGCACTGGGGTTCCAGGATTTAATGAAGGGCACAGCGACAAAAGCAGCTCCGACCCCACCCACGGCTGTGGTTGACCAGGTCAGAAATCTGCGGCGACCGGTATCAACTGGCGCATTGCTCATCCAAAAACTCTCCCATTTGGTCTCCGCGCGTTTATTGTTCGTTCCATGCATTGAGACTGCTTGTGACAACTGCGGCGGATATCATGGTTTCAATTGCCACAAAAAAACCCCGAAATTCTAAAGAAAAGCGCGGTCTTTTACAAGGACGGGTAAAGGGCCGAAAAGTCGTTATTTAGCAAGATAATTTGTTATAAAACAACAAATTATTAGTGGATTCGACCCGAGGGTTCCCCTATAGAAAAGCCCGGGTAAACCCGGGCTTTGATATATAAACTGCAATCCCAATTAACGCTTGGAGAACTGGGGACGCTTACGCGCTTTGTGCAGACCGACTTTCTTACGCTCAACGCGACGAGCGTCACGAGTCACGAAGCCAGCCTTACGCAGCGAGCCGCGCAGGGTTTCGTCGTATTGCATCAGGGCACGGGTAATGCCGTGACGGATAGCGCCGGCCTGACCGGAGATGCCACCACCGGCAACGGTGATGTACAGATCCAGTTTTCCGGTCATTTCAACCAGCTCCAGCGGCTGACGTACCACCATGCGGGCGGTTTCGCGGCCAAAGTACTGATCCAGTGAACGCTTGTTGATAACGATGTTACCGCTACCCGGCTTTACGAATACGCGCGCAGTAGCGCTTTTGCGACGACCGGTACCGTAGTATTGAGTTTCTGCCATTTGCCTAATCCCGTCTTAGATGTCCAGTACTTGAGGTTGTTGCGCAGCGTGGTTGTGCTGGCTGCCGGCAAAGACTTTCATCTTGCGGAACATAGCACGACCCAGCGGGCCACGGGGCAGCATGCCGCGAACGGCAGACTCAATTACCATCTCGGGCTTGCGGTCGATCAGCTTCTCGAAGCTGATGGACTTGATGCCACCCGGGAAACCGGAGTGAGAGTAGTAAATTTTGTCTTCGGCTTTATTACCGGTTACCTGAATTTTCTCGGCATTGATAACGATGATGTAATCACCACAGTCAACGTGCGGAGTAAATTCCGGCTTATGCTTACCGCGCAGACGACGAGCGATCTCGGTGGCCAGACGACCCAGAGTTTTGCCTTCTGCATCAACAACATACCAGTCACGCTTAACGGTTTCTGGCTTAGCAACAAAAGTTTTCATGGATAAACCCAAATTACTGAAAATGAATCCTACACTTGCGCACCATGCGCAAAACACGACCAGACCTGCACCCCTTCGAGCACCAGTCTGCTTACTGTGATGCTGTCTTATCGACAGCTGTGTAACGTGGGCCGGGCGATTATAGGTAAAGTTGCCTTAAAAATCACCTGCTAATTTCAATGCCCACTGAAATTAGTCGGCCCGCCCGCCCCTTCCCCGTGATCATGCCCAGACCCCGGGGGCGCATATTGTGACTAAGGAAGGTGCTCTCTGGCAAGATATTCGTGGGACTGCATTTCAGTCAGCCGGGAGAGGCAGCGTTTGAACTCGAAATTGAGCCGGCCCTGGCCATAGAGTTGTTCCATGGGCACCGCCGCCGAGATGATCAGCTTGACATGGCGTTCGTAGAATTCATCGACCATGGCGATAAAGCGGCGGGCGGCATCATCGCTGTCCAGCCCCATGGGCATGACGTTGGCCAGCAGCACCGAGTGGTAGCAGCGTGCCAGTTCGATATAGTCGAACTGGGAGCGGGGCGTACAGCACAGCTCCCGGAAATCGATATAGAGTACCCCATCCCCTTCCGCAATGGTCTTGAGGCGTCGATGATTGATCTCGATGCTCGCTCCCCAACTGCCCGGCTCATTGGTCAGGCGGGCGAAATACTGCTCCAGGTTGGTCTTGGCCTGGCCGTCCAGGGGCGAGTGGTAGATTTCCGCCTGTTCCAGGGTGCGCAGCCGGTAATCCACGCCGGAGTCGACGTTGACCACTTCACAGTGCTCTTTAATCAGGGCGATGGCCGGCAGGAAGCGGGCCCGCTGCAGGCCATTGCGATAGAGTTCGTCCGGCGGAATATTGGAAGTGGCCACCAGTATGACGCCATGGCCAAACAGGTACTGAAACAGGGTGCCCAGGATCATGGCGTCGGTGATATCGGACACGAAAAATTCGTCGAAACAAATCACCCGAGCCTCCCGGGCCAGGCGCTCCGCCACCAGCCTGAGCGGATCTGACTGCCCTTTCAGCGTGTTCAGTTCGTCATGCACTCGTCCCATGAAGCGGTGAAAGTGTACCCTGAGCTTGTTGTCGAACGGCAGGCAATCATAGAAGGTATCCACCAGGTAGGTTTTACCCCGGCCAACCCCCCCCCAGAAGTAGAGCCCCCTGATGGTTCGCGTCTGCACCGGCTTGCCGGTCAGTTTCTGCCACAGGCTGAGCCTGGGCTGCTCCTGGGGCGCCCGCAAGTCATCAAACAGCCGCTGCAGATGAGACACGGCCATGGCCTGGGCCGGATCGCGGACAAAATCGGGGCGGCTAAGATCCGCCTGGTATTTTTCGCTCGGGGTCATTAGGGTATATGAAAGCGATAGGGGCCCCCAGTGTAAATGCCCTGTCCCTCCCTGAGCAACCCCTGGCCGACAGCAGGGACTTGATCTTCCATGCAAAAAACACAATTAATGGGGAGATGAAGTAATTGCGACCGAACCGGAACTCTTGCTGCCCAGATCCGGTCAGATTGAACAATTTCCCTGAATCACATATCGAGTTAGGAGCATGTGCATGAAACGTCGACTCCCCCTGGTTTCCACCCTGGCCCTGAGCCTGGGGCTGGCGCTGCTGCCTGTGGCACAGGCCGCCCTGCCCTTCGGGGCCGGCTCCACCCTGACCAGCCTGGCTCCGGTCGTAGAAAAGGTCAGCCCGGGCGTGGTCAACATCTCGGTCTCCGGCAACAAGGTAAGCCGGCAGGTGTTGCCCGAGCCCTTCCGCTTTTTCTTCGGTCCCAATGCTCCCGGTGAACAGGTGCAGGAACGGCCCTTCCAGGCCCTGGGTTCCGGGGTCATTATCGATGCCACCAAGGGCTATGTCATCACCAACAACCACGTGATCGAAGACGCCGACAAAATACTGATCACCCTGATTGACGGCCAAGAATACGAGGCGGAGCTTATCGGCGCCGACAAGCAGTCGGATATCGCCCTGCTGAAGGTTGATGCCAAGGATCTGGTGGAGATCGAGTTTGCCGACTCCGACAAGCTCAAGGTCGGTGACTTTGCCATCGCCATCGGCAATCCCTTCGGCCTGGGTCAGACCGTCACCTCCGGCATCATCAGTGCCCTGGGCCGCTCCGGCCTCAACGTGGAAAACCTGGAAAACTTTATCCAGACCGATGCCGCCATCAACTCCGGCAACTCGGGCGGCGCCCTGCTCGATCTGGAAGGCAAGCTGGTCGGCATCAACACCGCCATACTGGGCCCGGGCGGCGGTAATATCGGCATCGGCTTCGCCATTCCCGCCAACATGGTCAAGAACCTGGCCGATCAGATCCTCGAATACGGCGAAGTACGCCGTGGCGTACTGGGGGTAATGGGCGGCGAGCTCACTTCCGAGCTGGCCCGCACCTTCGGCTATCGCAGCCAGCACGGCGCCTTCGTCAGTCAGGTGATGGAAAACTCCGCCGCCGCCAAGGCCGGCTTGCAGGCCGGTGACATTATCATCAGTCTGGACGGCAAGCCGATCCGCTCCTTCAGCGAATTGCGCGCCAAGGTTGCCACCATGGGCGCGGACAAAACCGTGGCCCTGGGTCTGTTCCGGGACGGCAAGGAGCAACGTGTGGACGTGACCCTGACCCGGGCAGAAGACGACAATGTCCAGGCCGATACGCTGCACGAATCCCTCGAGGGAGCGGCCCTGGCCAATACCGGCAGTGGTGATCCGGTACAGGGCGTCAAGATCACCGAGGTGACGACCCGTTCTCCTGCCGCCGCCTCCGGACTGGAGAAAGACGACATCATCATCGGCGTTAACCGTCAGCGGGTAAGAAACCTCAACGACCTGCGCCAAATCATTCAGGGCAAGCCCGAGGTGATCGCGCTCAATATCCAGCGCGGTAATTCCTCCATCTATCTGGTGCTGAGATAACCATTTGATACCACAGGGAGTCTGCCCAGGTGCAGACTCCCAACCCCAGCACTTTATGTTATGCTGGGACCATTCCATGGCAATCACAACAACTCATGCGGCTACCCTCCTTTCTCAAGTTTCTGCTTCAGGCCGGACTGACCGGTGTACTGATGGCGTTGCTCCTGCTGTTGCTGTTTCCCCAACTGAGAACCCAGCCGTTCGAGCACTGGTGGCGCAACCAGCAGGTGGGGGTATCCAGCTTTTCCTATGCCGCCGGCCGCGCCGGACCCGCCGTGGTCAACATCTACACCCGCAGCTTCCAGCGCGGTGGTGACACGCCGGAGCTCAGCGCCACCGGACTGGGCTCCGGGGTCATCATGTCGGAGCAAGGCCATATCCTCACTAACTACCATGTCATCGCCGACGCGGATCAGGTGATCGTGGCGCTGCAGGACGGCCGTATCATTGCCGGTGAGGTCACCGGATTCGATGTGCCCACGGATCTGGCCGTGCTGAAGATCGAGGCCGGGCAACTGCCGGTGATCCCCCAGGATAGCAACCTCAACCCCAAGGTCGGGGACATAGTGCTGGCCATCGGTAATCCCTACAACGTTGGCCAGACCATTACCCAGGGCATCATCAGCGCCACCGGACGCACCGGCCTGTCCAGCATGGGGCCGGACAGCAACGGCCGGCAGGATCTGCTGCAGACCGATGCCGCCATCAATGCCGGCAACTCCGGCGGCGCCCTGGTCAATGTGTACGGGGAAATCGTAGGGATCAACACCGCCTCCTTCCAGAGCCTGGCCCACCAGGAAAGCTACGGCATCAACTTCGCCATCCCTTATGCACTGGCACAGCGCATTATGCAGGAACTGATCAACCACGGTCGGGTGATCCGCGGCTACCTAGGCATCGGTGGTGCCGATATCCCGCCGGTCATGGCCCAGTTGCTCAACCTGGAGGGGCGCTCCGGTATCTATGTGGAGGCGGTCAATCCGGGCGGGCCGGCGGAAAAGGCGGGGATACAGGGCGGAGACGTGCTGCTGGAAATCGATGGCAAAGCCATCATCAATGCCCGTCACGCCATGGACCTGATTGCCGAAACCAAGCCGGGGACCGAGATCAGCGTCACCCTGTTACGGGCCGGACAGACCCTTCCCCTGAAGGTGCTGATAGAAGAAGACAGCCGCTTTCAGCGACTGCGCTGACACGAGCAGGAAGCCGGACTCTTAGTCACAAGTCCGGCTGTCTGATTTAACGCAGAAGAAAGGCAGCAGGGCCGCCTCCGCCGACACGCTGTAAATACTTCCCTGTACGCTCGCACATGCCATCCATGGCATGCGACGGTCGGCGGAGGCCATCCCTGTTGCCTCTTTCAAGCCCTGACGCCGCCTGAAGGTAATGCCAGCAGGTGATAGTGAGGACAAAGGGTGCTGCTCCGCCGGCCCTCTGCACCAGGGAAGGCGCGGTGGAGCCCCCAGGGATGGGTTTACGCGTGCCGGAGGAGGAGTACGCTTTGGCCGATGTTTTATATCTGTTCAAAAATCAACAAAAACTTGTGACTAAGAGTCAGGCTGGAAGCTGGAAGCTGGAAGCTGGAAGCTGGAAGCTGGAAGAAATCAGGCTGAGTTGATCAAAAAGGGAAGACAATGGGTGTCTTCCCTTTTTACTTTTCCAACAGCCAACTCGGGCAGCTGATGGCTTCCGGCTTTAGTTGCCTTTGATCCGTTCTATCCTGCCGCCCAGGCCGGACAGCTTGGCTTCGATATCCTCGTAGCCCCGATCGATATGATAGATGCGATCCACTATGGTGGTGCCCTGAGCCACGAAACCGGCCAGCACCAGGCTGGCGGAAGCGCGCAGGTCGGTCGCCATGACAGTGGCGCCGGTCAGCTGTTCGGTGTCGTCACAGATCGCCAAATTACCATTCAGCTCGATATGGGCCCCCATACGGTTGAGCTCGGGCACGTGCATAAAGCGGTTTTCGAAAATGGTCTCGGTCACCCGTCCCACCCCCTTGGCCACGGCGTTGAGAACGGTGAACTGGGCCTGCATGTCGGTGGGAAAAGCCGGATAAGGTGCGGTCTTGATGTCGACCGGTTTGAGCACCCGGTTGCTCATGTCCAGACGGATCCAGTCTTCGCCGGTTTCCACCAGGGCGCCCGCCTCCTTCAGCTTGACCAGCACCGCTTCCAGCAGCCGCGGATCCGTGTTGCGGCAGGTGATATCGCCGCCGGTAATGGCCGCGCCCACCAGGAAAGTGCCGGTTTCAATGCGATCCGGCTGTACCCGGTAATCGCCGCCATGCAGCGCCTCGACGCCATCGATGATCAGGGTGTCCTGGCCGATACCCTGGATCTTTGCGCCCAGGGCGTTGAGGAAGTGGGCCAGATCCACCACTTCCGGTTCACGCGCGGCATTTTCGATAATGGTACGGCCTTCGGCCAATACTGCCGCCATCATCAGGTTCTCGGTACCGGTCACACTGACCATGTCCATCAGGATATGAGCGCCCTTCAGGCGGCCGTCGACCCGTGCCTTGATATAACCGTCTTCCACCTTGATGATGGCCCCCATCTGCTCCAGGCCATGGATGTGCAGGTTGACCGGCCGGGCGCCGATGGCACAGCCGCCGGGCAGGGACACGTCCGCCTCACCGAAGCGGGCCACTAAAGGACCCAGCGCCAGAATGGAAGCACGCATGGTGCGCACCAGTTCATAGGGCGCAATATGGCTGTTGACCGCTCCTGCCAGCACGGTGACATCACCGTTCACACTCACATTTACCCCCATCGAAGCCAGCAGCTGCAGGGTGGTGTCCACGTCCTTGAGCCGGGGCACATTGCTCAGGTGCACCGCCTCGTCACACAGCAGGGTACCGAACAGGATCGGCAGGGCGGCATTTTTGGCGCCGGAAATGGTGACCTCGCCCGCCAGACGGCAAGGTCCCTGAATCTTGAATTTGTCCATTTCGGCTCCTAATCAGGACGGCATGATAAATTTTCGCTCCCGGGCCCATTGCTCGGGAGTAAAGGTTTTGATGGTCAGGGCATGGATGGCATTTTGGGCAATCAAGTCCATCAGGGGACCATTGATCGCCTGCTGTCGCTTGAGCCGGCTCATGTCGGCAAAATCCGCGGACACGGCAATCACGTCGAAGTGACTGCCTTCACTTTTGACATAGAGCTCGTCCAGGGGCAGGGCCTGCCGCAGTAAACGCTCAACTTCGTTATTCAGATCCATTTTTGCTCCCGGAAGGGTTGTCTGTCAGTTCGAACAGGGAACCGACACCGTATAAATCGGCAAGGGGATAAAAACTGGCCGGCGGCGACAGCAGGGTCAGGCCCTTCCCCATCGCAGCCAGGGCCTGGCTCCATTGCACCAGGAACGCCAGGCCCACCGAGTCCAGCTGTTCCACGTGGCTCAGGTCAGCTAGCTCTGTGGTGAACAGGGTCCCCCGCTCGGCCCAGTAGGCCGGCAGCTCGTCCCTGGTCAAGGCGCGCTCGAGCTTCATTCAGGCCGTTCCAGCGGGGTCACCGGCTTCTTGGTGTGCTCCTGCAGCTGCCGGGTCACCGCATCGATGCCATTCTGGCGGATAAGGCCGCTCAGTTCGGTCTGCTTGGCGGACAGCAGGCTGATGCCTTCGGCCACCATATCGAACACCCGCCATTCCCCAGTGCGGGTATTCTGGCGCAGTTTGAATTCCACCATAATGTCCGGTTTGTTCGGTTCCTTCACGGTCACCGGCACCGTCACCAGCCGCTCACCTTCCGCTACCCGGCCACTGCCGATATCCAGGGTCTGATTGTTATAAGCCGCCAAAGCATCCGCATAGGTCACCACCAGGTAATCACTGAAGGCGTCCACGAAGCGTTCCCGCTGCTCCGGAGTGGTGCTGTTGAGCTGGTTGCCGATCACCCGGAAGGCGGAAAAGCGCACGTCCACCGCCGGCAGCATTTCCTCCCGCACTATGGTGCGCAGGTACTCGGGATCGGATTTGATCCTGGCCTGTTCCCGGTTGAGGCGATCGAAGGTGTTCTGGGCGACTTCGCCCATCAGGCCGTAGGGGTCGGAAAAGGTGGCCGAGGCGGTCAGTGGCGCCCACAGTGTGCCCAGGGCCAGCAGCCAGGTAATCAGTAGTTTCTTCATCATCACTCCTCAGGGTTGCCCCATGAATCAGTTGTTGCCGATGGAATAAATAAATTTGCCGATCAGCTCCTCCAACACCAGCGCCGATTGGGTGTGGTCTATGGTGTCGCCATCCCTCAGCATGCCGATGCCCATGTCCTCGTCGGCGAAGCCGGGATTCAGCCCCAGGTACTGCTCGCCGAGCAGGCCTGAGGTAAGAATCGAAGCCGTACTGCTCTCGGCGAACTCGCCGGCGTCCCGATTCAGTACCAGGGTCACCACCGGCACCTGATCCCGGGGATCCAGGCTGATCTGGCTGACCCGGCCCACCACCACGCCGCCCACCTTGATCGGAGAGCGGACCTTGAGGCCGCCGATATTATCGAACTTGGCATAGAGGGTATAAGTTTCCCCCTGATTATTGAGACTCACCCCCGCCACCTTGAATGCCAGCAGCAGCAGAGCGCCTATTCCGGCCAGCATAAAGCAGCCGACGCTGAATTCCAGTTTGCTGTATTTCATTATTGTCTACCCGAACATGACGGCGGTCAGGACGAAATCGAGCCCCAGTACCGCCAAAGATGAATGCACCACGGTTTTGGTGGTGGCCTCGCTGATGCCCGCCGCCGTCGGCCTGGCATCGAAACCGTTGAACAGGGCTATCCAGGTCACCACCAGGGCGAACACCAGACTCTTGATAAAGCCCTGCATGATGTCCTCCTGCCAGTCCACCGCGGCCTGCATGGCGGACCAGAAGCCGCCTTCGTCCACCCCCAGCCAGTCGACGCCTACCAGCTTGGCGCCCCAGATACCGACGATGCTGAAGATGAAGGCCAACAGCGGCATGCTGATAAAACCGGCCCAGAAGCGCGGCGCTACTACCCGGCGCAAGGGGTCTATCCCCATCATCTCCAGGCTGGAAAGCTGTTCGGTGGCCTTCATCAGTCCCAGCTCGGCGGTCAGTGCCGAGCCGGCCCGACCGGCGAACAGCAGGGCGGTCACCACCGGGCCCAACTCGCGCAGCAACGACAGCGACACCAGCGGGCCCAGGCTGCCCTCGGCACCGAAGTCCACCAGCACGTTGTACCCTTGCAGGGCCAGTACCATGCCGATAAAGAGGCCGGACACCAGGATAATGGCCACCGATTGCACGCCCACCACCTGCAGTTGCTGCACCAGCAGCGGAAAATGCTTCTTCGGCTGGGGGCGCCCCACCAGGGCATGTAACAGCATGAAACCGGCACGACCGACCCTGGTCACCCCGCTCACTCCCCGACGCCCCAGTCGCCCGATCAGTTCAATCAACATAAGCTAACGACTCTCTGAATGCAGGGGCCGGATAATGAAAAGGAACGGGCCCGTCCGCCTGGCCTTGCAAAAACTGGATTACCCGGGGATCCTGATGTCGCTGCAACTCGGCCGGAGTGCCCGCCGCCACCACCTGCTTGTTGGCGATGATATAGGCGTAGTCGGCAATACCCATCACTTCGTCCACATCGTGGGTCACGATGATGGACGTCAGCCCCTGAGCCTTGTTCAGTTCGGCGATCAGCTTCACCAGCACCCCCATGCTGATCGGGTCCTGGCCGGCGAAGGGCTCGTCGTACATGATGAGATCCGGATCCAGGGCAATGGCCCGAGCCAGGGCGGCGCGCCGGGCCATGCCACCGGACAGTTCGGCCGGGAACATCCTCGCCGCCCCGCGCAAGCCTACCGCCTCCAGCTTCATCATCACCAGGGTTCGGACGATGGCATCGGGCAGTCCGCTGTGCTCGCGCAGCGGAAAAGCCACGTTGTCGAACACCGACAGGCCGGTAAACAGGGCGCCGCTCTGAAACAACATCCCCATGCGCCGACGCACCCGGTACAGCCGGTTGCGGCTCAGGGACGGAATGGACTCGCCATCGAACAGCACGTCGCCGCTGTCAGGCTTGATCTGTCCGCCGATAAGACGCAGTAAAGTGGTTTTTCCGATACCGCTCGGCCCCATGATGGCGGTGATTTTGCCTCGGGGGATCTGCAGGTTGATCCGCTCATACAGGGTCCGCTCCCCATGGCTGAAACAAAGGTCCCGGATTTCGACAAGGCTCTTGCTCAAACTGATCCCCCGCAAAAAGAAAGAATTGTATGGGTTCCCCGATCGATGGGCAACCAAGCTGATGCTTTTTCCTGTCCCTCTGCGCCACTCCCTGTCCCGAATGCATCCGGAGGCCAGGCCTTGTCCATGAATCCTCGCCGCACCAGTCGCTTATCGGTCCGAGCTTTTCTATAATGGCGCCGCCTAAGGTGTGGAGAGAGTTATGTCAGTCGAATTTGATTACCGTAAAACCGCCCAGCGTGTGCTGGATATTGAAAAGGCGGCCATCGACGGCCTTTATCAATATCTCGATCAGGAATTCGATGCGGCCTGCCGGCTGATGTTCCAGTGCCGGGGTAAAGTCATCGTGACCGGCATGGGCAAGTCGGGACACATCGCCAACAAAATTGCCGCCACCCTGGCCAGCACCGGCACCCCGGCTTTTTTTGTCCATCCCGGCGAAGCCAGCCACGGTGATCTCGGCATGATCGGCCATGATGACGTGGTGCTGGCCCTGTCCAACTCCGGTGAAAGCGATGAAATCCTGTCCCTGCTGCCGGTGCTCAAGCGTCGCGGCCTCAAGCTTGTCTGCCTGACCGGCAATCCCGACTCCACCATGGCCCGGGAGGCCGATGTACACCTGTGCACCCGGGTCGAGCAGGAAGCCTGCCCGCTCGGCCTGGCACCGACCGCCAGCACTACCGCCACCCTGGTCATGGGCGACGCCCTGGCGGTAGCCCTGCTGGAAGCCCGGGGCTTTACCGCCGACGATTTCGCCCTTAGCCATCCCGGCGGCACCCTCGGCAAGCGCCTGTTGCTGCGGGTCGGCGACCTGATGCACAAGGACGAGCGGGTGCCCAAAGTCGGCCTCAACACCCTGATCATCGAGGCGCTGCTGGAAATCGGCCGTACCGGACTCGGCTTTACCGCCGTGGTCGATGAGCAGCAGCAACTGGTCGGCATCTATACTGATGGGGATCTGCGGCGGACCCTGGACCATAAAATCGACGTCCACCACACCACCATCGACCAGGT
Organism: Zobellella sp. DQSA1; assembly: GCF_041950555.1. Classification (GTDB taxonomy): domain Bacteria; phylum Pseudomonadota; class Gammaproteobacteria; order Enterobacterales; family Aeromonadaceae; genus Oceanimonas. The sequence continues at coordinate 612,777 of NZ_CP169531.1, read as the reverse complement.
CATGACCCGGCACTGCACCACCGCCAGGGTCCAGATGCTGGCGGCGGAAGCCGTCAAACTGATGGAAGAGAAGAAAATCAGCGGCCTGCTGGTGGTGAATGAGCATAACCAGCCGGTCGGGGCCTTCAATATGCATGACCTGTTACGGGCGGGAGTGATCTGATGGAACAACAGACCCTGTACGGCCCCGTGTCCACCACCCTGTGGCGGCGACTGGGCCACATCCGCCTGCTGATCTGTGACGTGGACGGAGTGCTGTCGGACGGCATGATCTACCTCGGCAACCAGGGAGAGGAATACAAGAGCTTCTGCACCAAGGACGGTTTCGGGATCAAGGCATTATTGAATGCCGGTATCCAGGTCGCCGTCATCACCGGACGGGACTCGCACATCGTCAGCGAACGCATGGCCTCTCTCGGGGTGCGCCACGTCTATCAGGGCCAGGGCGACAAAATGCACAGCTACCGGGCCTTGCTGGATACCCTCAAGCTCGCGCCCGAGCAGGCAGCCTACATCGGCGACGACGTGGTCGATCTGCCGGTAATGCGCGACTGCGGCCTGGGCGTCGCAGTCTGTGACGCCCACCCCCTGGTGCTGCGCGGTGCCGACTACATCACCCGACTCCACGGCGGCCATGGCGCAGTGCGCGAACTGTGCGACCTGCTCCTGGAAGCGCGGGGCGCACTGGCCGACGCCAAGGGCATGAGCGTATGAGCCGCCAGAGCTGGCTGTTTGCCGCCCTCTTCCTGTTTGCCCTGGTCAGTTGGCAGTGGTTCAGACCCGCCCCCGATAGCCCGGCCAGTGAACAGGATTACCAGCCGGATTTTATCGCCAGGCAACTGACCAGCCTGCAATACAACCAGTTGGGCCTGCCCTACCGGGGACTGGATGCGGATTATGCGGAGTACTACGATCCGCTCTCCATGACCCTGATGGAAAAACCTGTTATCTTGCTTTATTCGCCCGACGGCCAGCCCCAGTGGCGGCTGCAGGGGGATGAGGGCATCATCAACACCGACGACAACGCGGTGATGGTCGGCAGCGTGATCGGCCGGGGGCTGCAACCGGACGCCCTGGTGGAAACCCTGACCACCGAATATCTGGAACTGGATTTTATCAACAACCAGCTGCGCTCCAACCGGGATGTGCAGCTGAGCAGTCCGCACTACCAGGCCCAGGGCCAGGGTCTGCTGGGCAAGCTTGAACAACAAACGGTGGAACTACTGCATGAAACCCGGGCAACTTACTTCAATCCTTAGCATGGGCGGGCTACTGGCCCTGAGCCTGGGCCTGGCCGAAGCCAGGGAATCGGACTTTCGCCAGCCGGTCACCATCGACGCCGGCCGTCAGTTGGTCGAGTTGGCGGATAACAAGGTGACCTTCAGCGACCGGGTAGTGGTCAAGCAGGGTACCATAGACGTGCGCGCCGACCGGCTGGTGGTGATCCGCACCGAGCAGGGGTTACAGTCGATGACCGCCCACGGCAGCCCGGCTACTTACCAGCAGACCCTGGACAATGGTCAGCCGGTGCACGCGGAGGCCCGGGAAATCCATTACGACATGCGCACCCGCACCATCACCCTGCTGCAGGACGCCAAGCTCACGCAGAACGACAATATCGTCACCGGCTACCGCATCCGCTACCACATCGATCAGGAACAGATGGAAGCGGAAAGCCAGGGCGGCCAGGACAGGGTCACCACCATCTTCCTGCCCGAGCAACTGCAGAACCTCGATAACCCGCAGGGCCAGGACTGAGCCATGGCGACACTGAAAGCACGCGGACTGCAGAAAAGCTACAAGGGCCGCCAGGTAGTGGCTGACGTCAGCCTGACCGTCAACACCGGCCAGATCGTCGGTCTGCTCGGCCCCAACGGCGCCGGCAAGACCACCTCCTTCTATATGATCGTCGGCCTGGTGCAACGGGATGCGGGCAGCATTACCATCGACGATCAGGACATCAGTCATCAGCCCATGCACATCCGCGCCAGGGCCGGTATCGGCTACCTGCCTCAGGAAGCCTCCATCTTCCGTCGCCTGAGCGTGGCCGACAACCTGATGGCGGTACTGGAAACCCGCAAGGAGCTGGATGCCGCCGGGCGCGACGAGAAAATGGAGCAGTTGCTGGAAGAGTTTAATATTACTCATATCCGTAACAGCCTGGGCATGAGCCTGTCCGGCGGTGAACGGCGGCGGGTGGAGATCGCCCGGGCCCTCGCCGCCGATCCGCGCTTTATCCTGCTGGACGAGCCCTTTGCCGGGGTCGACCCGATATCGGTGATCGACATCAAGAAAATCATCCTGCACCTGCGGGACCGAGGACTGGGTGTGCTGATCACCGATCACAATGTGCGGGAAACCCTGGATGTGTGCGAACGGGCCTATATCGTCAGCCATGGCCATCGTATCGCCGCCGGCACCCCGGCGGAAATACTCGATAACGAGCAGGTCAAGAAAGTCTATCTTGGTGAACAATTCAGCCTCTGAGCAGGCCCGCAACAATCTATTTTGCGGTTGATATAGAAGGACTTTTCGAACAGATGAAGCCAACTCTTCAGTTACGCCTGGGTCAGCAGCTGACCATGACGCCCCAACTGCAGCAGGCCATACGCCTGTTGCAGCTGTCCAGCCTGGAACTGCAGCAGGAAATCCAACAAGCCCTGGAAAGCAATCCGTTACTGGAGCAGGAAGAGCCGGAAACCATCGACGTGGCCGAGCCCCGCCACGAAGAGCAGATGGCGGCCGACACCGCCATGGAGCAGAGCCAGCTGTCCGACGAGTTACCCATGGACACCAACTGGGATGATGTCTATACCGCCTCTTCCGGTACCGGCGGCAGCCTGCCGGATGGCGCCGAAGACACCGTCTACCAGGGGGAAACCACCGAGACCCTGCAGGATTATCTGTTATGGCAGATGCGCCTCACCCCCTTCAGCGATACCGATCAGGCCATCGCCATGGCCATCATAGATGCCATCGACGATGCCGGCTATCTGACCATCGATATCGACGATATCCTGGAGGCCGTGGCCGGTGACGAGCTGGACATCGAGGCAGACGAGGTGGAGGCGGTGCTGAAACGGGTTCAACACTTCGATCCCATCGGGGTCGCCGCCCGCAGCGTACAGGAATGCCTGCGTATTCAGCTGGAGCAGTTCCCCGCCGCTACTCCCTGGTTGAGCGAGGCCCGCGCCGTCATCGCCCAGCATATGGACCTGCTCGGCAACCGGGACTACCGCACCCTGCAGCGCAAGGCCAGGCTGAAGGAAGAGGAGCTCAAGGAGGTGCTGGCACTGATCCAGCAGTTGGAGCCCAGGCCCGGCAACAGCGTACTCCAAAGCAGTTCCGAGTATGTGATTCCCGATGTGGTGGTGAGCAAACGCCAGGGCGTCTGGGCGGCGGAACTGAATCCGGAGGCGATGCCCAAGGTCAAGCTGAACCAGACCTACGCCGCCATGGCCCGTCAGCCCAGGAACAGCGAAGACGGCCAGTTTATCCGCAACCATTTGCAGGACGCCAAGTGGTTTCTCAAGAGTCTGGAAAGCCGAAATGAGACCCTGCTCAAGGTTGCCAATTGTATTGTCGAGCAACAACAGGCATTCTTTGAGTATGGCGAAGAGGCCATGAAGCCCATGGTGCTGAATCACGTGGCCGAGGCGGTGGAAATGCATGAGTCCACCATCTCGCGAGTCACCACCCAGAAGTTTCTGCACACACCCCGAGGGGTGTTCGAGCTGAAATATTTCTTCTCCAGCCATGTGGGAACCGATGATGGCGGTGAATGCTCTTCGACGGCAATTCGCGCCCTGATCAAAAAACTGGTCAGTGCGGAAAACCCGGCCAAGCCGCTGAGCGACAGCAAAATCGCCCAACTGCTGGCCGAACAGGGGATACAAGTGGCCAGGCGTACCATCGCCAAGTACAGGGAGTCGCTGGCCATTCCCCCTTCCAATCAGCGTAAACGCCTGGTTTAAAGGCAGACCAAGAAGGAAGACGTTATGCAAATAAACCTGACTGGACACCATGTAGAAATCACCGACTCATTGCGTGACTATGTGAACAGTAAATTTTCCAAGCTGGAGCGTCACTTCGATCATATCACCAATGCGCACGTCATCCTTAACGTGGAAAAACTGCAACAAATCGCCGAAGCCAAGCTGAACGTCAGCGGTGGTGAAGTGTTCGCCAATTCACAGCATGAAGACATGTACGCGGCCATCGACAGCTTGATCGACAAGCTGGATCGCCAGATCATCAAACACAAAGAGAAACTCAAGCAAAAATAACCATGGAAGTCGCCGATATACTGAGCAGGGACTGCACCCGCAGTGCAGTTCCCTGCACGAGCAAGAAACGAGCCCTGGAAATCATCAGTGAGCTGGCCGCACAGCACCTCAACATCAACAGCCAGCAACTGTTCGACTGCCTGCTGGCCCGGGAAAAAATGGGCAGTACCGGCATTGGCAACGGTATCGCCATCCCCCATGGCCGTATCAGCAATGACAACAAGGCGACCGCCGTATTACTCACCTTCGCCGAGCCGGTGGAATTCGATGCCATCGACAACCAGCCGGTCGGCCTGGTCTTTGCCCTGCTGGTGCCGGAGCAGGAGTGCAAACAGCATCTCAAGACACTGTCATTGATCGCCGAAAAGCTCAGCAACAAGCAGGTATGCAAGCAGTTGCGTCAGGCCGGCAGCGATGACGAGCTTTATCACATCATGATTTCAGCCTGAGGGAAGCAAGATGCAGCTGGTCATCGTCAGTGGTCGCTCCGGTTCGGGAAAAACGGTCGCCCTGCGGGTGCTCGAAGATCTGGGCTATTACTGCGTCGATAATCTGCCGGTCGAGCTGCTGCCCGATCTGGTACAGATGCGCCGGCACAAGCCCGGTGAAGTGGCGGTCAGCATAGACGTACGCAACCTGCCCGACAGCTCCGACAAGCTGGAGGCCTGCCTGGCCGAGGTCAGGGCGATGGAAGGGGTGTCCCTCTCCAGCATCTTTATCGATGCCGACAATGCGGCGCTGATCCGCCGCTTCGGTGACACCCGCCGGCTGCATCCCCTGTCCCGCCACAGCCTGACCCTGGACGAAGCCATTCGGGAAGAAACCCATCTGCTGGCCCCCCTGTCCTCGGATGCCGACCTGCGTATCGATACCTCCAGCCTCAGCATCCACGATCTGAGCGAGATCATCCGTGAACGGATCCTCGGCAAGAAGGAGCGGGAACTGAACTGGGTATTCGAGTCCTTCGGCTATAAATACGGGGTCTCCAAGGATGCCGACTTCGTGTTCGACGCCCGCTTCCTGCCCAACCCCCACTGGATTGCCGAGCTGCGTCCCTTCACCGGTCTCGACGAGCCGGTGGCTGACTACCTGGCTGGCCAGCCGGAGGTGATGAAATACCTCTGGCAGATAGAAAACCTGCTGATCACCTGGATGCCTCATCTGGAGCGCAACAACCGCAGCTATGTCACCGTAGCCATCGGCTGTACCGGCGGCCAGCACCGCTCCGTGTTTATCGCCGAGCAACTGGCCCGGGTATTCCGGCAGATGGGGAAAAGCGTGCAACTTCGCCACCGAACACTGGAAAAACGCAATGCCGAAAATTGAACGGGACCTGGAAATCGTCAATAAACTGGGCCTGCACGCCCGGGCCGCCATCCAACTGGTCCAATTAACGCAACAATTCGATGCTACCGTCACCGTTTGCAATCAGGAAAAACAGGCCCTGGCCAACAGCGTGATGGGCCTGTTGATGCTGGAAACCGCGCAGGGTCATGCCATTCGCGTGGTGGCCGAAGGGCCGGACGCGGAAGCGGCGATGGCGGCCGTGGCCCGGCTGGTGGCCGACCGTTTCAACGAGTCAGAATAATACCCCCTCTTCGCCCCGCTCTGGAGCCCGGATGACCGAGCCATTAGACCACCCCAGGACACCGGACCAGCTGGACAGCATCACCCAGGCCCTGAACAGCGGCATGTTTGTGCACGTCCGGCGCATGTTGCAGCAGATGCGCCCCGGTGACGTGGCCTGGCTGCTCGAATCCTCCCCCTCCCCCAGCCGCAAGGTGCTGTGGCAGTTGATCGACCCCGATGACTACGGTGAAATCCTGGAGGAGCTGTCGGAAGAGGTGCGGGATGGCATCATCCGGCTGATGGATCCGGACAAGCTGGCCATCGCCCTGGAAGACATGGAATCGGATGACCTGGCCTATGTGCTGCGGGATCTGCCCGAGCAGCTGTTCAACCAGGTACTGACACGGATGGATGAACAGGACCGGCAGCGAGCCGAGCAGGCCCTGTCCTATCCGGAGGATACCGCCGGCTCCCTGATGAACACCGAGTTCATCAGCCTGCGTCCGGACGTCACCATCGACGTGGTATTGCGCTACCTGCGTCGCCATACCGAATTGCCGGAAGGCACCGACACCCTCTACGTGGTAGACCAATACAACCGCCTGCTGGGGGATATTTCACTGGCCAGCCTGGTCGTTCAGGCACCTACCACCACGGTGGCGGAAGCCATGGATACCAATGTGGAAGCCATACCGCTGTCCATGTCGGACACCGAGGTGGCCAACCTGTTCGAACGGCACGACTGGCTGTCGGCACCGGTGGTGGATGAGGAACGCCGCCTGCTGGGCCGGATCACCATCGATGACGTGGTCGACATCATCCGGGAGGAAGGCGAACACTCCATGATGGGCATGGCCAAGATGGACGACGATGAAGACACCTTTGCGCCGGTGCTGACCAGTGCCCGCCGCCGTTCCGTCTGGCTCACCGTCAACCTGGGCACCGCCCTGGCCGCTGCCAGCGTGTCCAACATGTTCGAGGAGACCCTGGCCCAGCTGGCCACCCTGGCCATCCTGATGACCATAGTACCTTCCATGGGAGGCATCGCCGGTAACCAGACCCTGGCGCTGGTGATCCGCGGCATGGCGGTGGGCCATATCGGCGACAGCAACGCCCGCTGGCTGCTGACCAAGGAAGCCCTGGTGGGTCTGATCAACGGCATGCTGTGGGCGCTGATGATCGCCGTGGTGGTCAGCCTGTGGAAAGGCAGCTGGGAAATCGGCCTGGTGATCGCCGCGGCCATGTTTATCAACCTCTCGGTGGCCGGCATGGCCGGCGCCATGATCCCCCTGGCCATGCGCAAGCTCAACATAGACCCGGCCCTGGCCGGCTCCATGGCCCTGACCACCATCACCGACATCGTCGGCCTGTTGTCCTTCCTCGGCCTGGCGACGCTGATCCTGCTGAACTAAACCCGTCGCAGGCCGTCATCACAACGCCATTCTGGCAGATACAGGACTGGTTCAAAAACACAAAGGGCCGCACATAGGCGGCCCCTCTTTCGGCTTCTGGCTTCCAGCTTTATTGCCCTGCGATCTTCATGTCGTCGATCAGCACCGAACCGGTCTGCAGGCTGGAGCGGGTTTCCACGTCGGTGCCGATGGCCTGGATGCCGGCAAACATCTGTTTCAGGTTGCCGGCGATGGTGATCTCTTCCACCGGGTAGGCGATTTCGCCGTTTTCCACCCAGAAACCGGCGGCGCCGCGGGAATAGTCGCCGGTGACGATGTTCACCCCCTGGCCCATCATCTCGGTCACCAGCAGGCCGGAGCCCATCATCTTCAGCAACGCTGCCAGGTCGTGGCCGCTGCTTGAGATTTGCCAGTTGTGAATGCCGCCAGCGTGGCCGGTGAGCGGCAGCCCCAGCTTGCGTGCCGAGTAGCTGGTCAGCAGGTAGCTCTTGAGCTCGCCGCCCTCAATGATATGACGCTCATGGGTACGCACTCCCTCGTTGTCGAAGGGCGCGCTGGCCAGTCCCTTGTCCAGGTGCGGCTGCTCATGGATGCTGAGCCAGTCCGGGAAGATCCGACTGCCCAGGGCATCGAGCAGGAAGGAGGACTGCCGGTACAGGTTGCCGCCGCTGATCGCCATCACCAGATGGCCGAACAGGCCGGAGGCCACATCCGGATGAAACAGCACCGGTGCCCGGGTGGTACCTATCTTGCGGCCACCGAGACGGCCCAGGGTACGACTAACGGCCTCGTCGGCCACCCGCTCGGGTGTCCAGAGATCCGCGAAGCTGCGTGCCGAGGTATAGCCGTACTCCCGCTGCATGTCACCGTCCTGCTCACCGATCAGCACGCAACTCAACCCGAAACGGGTACCCGCATAGCCCTTGATAAAGCCGTGGCTGTTGCCGTAGACCTTTATCCCCAGGTTGCTGGAGAAGCTGGCGCCGTCCGACTGCTTGATACGTGGATCCCGGCCCTGTGCATGGTGCTCGCAGCGCAGCGCCAGTTCGATGCCGTCCGCCGGCTCCAATGGCTGGGGGAAGCACAGCTCCAGCTCGGGTGCGTTCCAGGCCAGCTCGGCGGCCTCGGCGATACCGGCGAAAGGATCGACCGTGGTGTAACGGGAAATATCCAGCGCCGCCGCCACGGTACGGGCGATGGCATCGGGACGCAGATCCGAGGTCGAGGCCGAGCCCTTGCGCCCCTCCCGATAGACGGCAATACCGAGAGCGCCGTCTTTATTGAACTCGATGTTTTCCAGTTCGCCGTTGCGGGTGTTCACCGACAGGCCGGTCTGCTTGCTGATGGACACTTCCGCCGCTTCGGCACCCAGTCGCTTGGCGCTATCCAGGGCTTGCTCTACCGCCAGCTCAAGCTGGCGCTGTTCGATTTGAATTTCTGCTGGGGTCATAATGGAATCGCTGGCTCTGTTTGGAGTTAGCATAACAGACCCCTGCGCCCCTTGGGAGAAGCTGGTAATATATATGTAAATCTTTGTTGAGACGGAAAAGCTATGCGCCACCATGATGAGCACCCCGAGCACGATGATGAGATCGAGTGGGTCAGCAAGAGTGAGATGAAACGGGAAAGCCATGCCCTGCAACAGCTGGGTGAGTCCCTGGTCAGGCTCAAACCCAGCGAGTTGGCCAAAGTGCCCCTGGATGAAGAGCTGCAGGATGCCATCGCCCTGGCGCACAAACTCGGCAACAAGCGGGAAGCATTACGCCGGCACCTGCAATTCATCGGCAAGCTGATGCGCAGTCGGGATGTGTCCGCCATCCAGGAGGCGCTGGCGGCCTTCGACCACAAGAGTGCGGTGGCCAATGCCCATTTCCACAAACTGGAGCTGTGGCGGGACAGGCTGATCAAAGAAGGGGACAAGGGCGTCGATGCCCTGTTGGCGGAATACCGGGAGTTGGATCGGCAGAAGCTACGGCAGTTGGCCCGCCAGAGCCGCAAGGAGCTGGCCGCCAACTTGCCGCCCAAAGCCTACCGGGAACTGTTCCAGTACCTGAAACAGCATCTGGAACCCTGAACCGCACAACGGGAGCCTCGGCTCCCGTTGTTGTCTATGGAGCACCGGCACTTAGAAACACATATCCGCCGGCTTCTTGCCCATTCGTTTCTGTACTGCACATTCACGGTTATCTACACCGTCGCCCCTTGTTGCCATTTCCTGCACTACGGGCTGCTGCATATCCAGCACTATTCCGGCTTGCGCCGGCATCAACATCAACCCAAGGACAGAGGCAAAGGCTATCGATAGCAAGGTTTTCATCTTTATGGCCTCCCATTTGCTGCTGCGCCTGCAGCAACAATGATTAGACCCCGCCCCCCATCCCGATCGCACAGAAAAAGGCTTTTCACCAACGGTTAATAATTGCCCCGACGTTACTGGGTCCCCCCGACGGTCAGGCGATCCAGCTTGAGGGTCGGCTGCCCTACTCCCACCGGCACACTTTGGCCATCTTTACCACAGACACCGACCCCGGTGTCCAGAGCCAGATCATTGCCCACCATGGACACCTGGCTCATGGCCTCGGGGCCGTTGCCGATCAGGGTCGCGCCCTTGATCGGGGCCGTCAGCTTGCCATCTTCGATCAGATAAGCTTCGGAGGCCGAAAATACGAAGCGCCCGGAGGTAATATCCACCTGTCCGCCACCAAAGTTGGGCGCATAGATGCCCTTTTTCACGCTGCGGATGATTTCTTCCGGCGGCGTGTCGCCCGGCAGCATGTAGGTATTGGTCATGCGCGGCATCGGCAGATGAGCATAGGACTCACGGCGGCCATTTCCGGTCGGCGCCATCTGCATCAGCCGGGCATTGAGCTTGTCTTGCATATAGCCCTTGAGAATGCCGTTCTCGATCAGCACGTTGTAGCCGCTGGCGGTGCCTTCATCGTCGATGGAGAGCGAGCCGCGCCGGTTGGCCAGGGTACCGTCGTCCACTATGGTGCACAGGCTGGAAGCCACCTGCTCCCCGATGCGGCCGGCATAGGCGGAAGATCCCTTGCGGTTGAAATCCCCTTCAAGGCCATGGCCCACCGCCTCATGCAGCAGCACGCCGGGCCAGCCGGCCCCCAACACCACCGGCATGGTACCGGCCGGGGCGTCGACCGCCTCCAGGTTAACCAGCGCCTGGCGCACCGCCTCCTTCACATAGCCCAGGGCCCTGGGCTGGCCGTCCACCTCCTCCAGGAAATAGTCGTAACCGACCCGACCGCCGCCGCCACTGCCTCCCCGCTCGCGCCGGCCGTTGCGTTCCGCCAGCACCGAGCAGTTCAGCCGTACCAGGGGGCGCAAATCGGTAGCCAGGGTCCCGTCGGTCGCCAGCACCAGAATCTCCTCGTAGACCCCGGAAATGGAAGCGATCACCTGGGTCACCGCCGGTTCCAGGCTACGGGCAAACGCATCCATCTGCTGCAGCAGGGCAATTTTCTGCTCCCGTCCCAGGCTGTCGAGGGGATTCAACCCCAGATAACGGGCCTTGACCGGCTGCTCGCGGCCAATCTGGAAGCGGCCGTCGCCTCCCCGTTCGGCAATACCGCGCGCGGCGCTTACCGCCTGATCCAGCGCCGAGGCCGTCAGTTCATCGGAATAGGCAAAACCGGTCTTCTCGCCGCTGACGGCCCGCACCCCCACGCCCTGCTCTATGTTGTAGCTGCCATCCTTGACGATGCCATCCTCCAGCACCCAGGACTCGTGCACGCTGTTCTGGAAATAGAGGTCGGCAAAGTCGATCTGGTGCCGGCACAACCGGGCCAGTTGGGCATCCAGCAGGGCCATGTCCAGTTCATTCGGGGCCAGCAGGCTGCGGTTAATCTGTTCAATACTCATGCTTTGTCTCTCCAAACCGCGGTCAGGCGGGCATGTTGGGCCACCGGCATCTGGCTCCGGATCCTGGCCAGGCGCTCGACCTCCAGCGGGGCAATAATCAAGCCCTCGCCCTTGGGCAAACAGGCCTGGAGCTCCCCCCAGGGATCGAGGATCAGGGAATGGCCCCAGGTTTGCCGGCCGCCACCATGATCACCATATTGCGCCGCAGCCAGTACGTAACACTGGTTCTCGATGGCCCGTGCCTGCAACAAGGGCTGCCAGTGGGCCTGGCCGGTGACCCGGGTAAAGGCGGCGGGTACCATCAGGATCTCGGCCCCCCGTTCCCGCAAGGCCCGATATAACTCGGGAAAACGTAAATCATAACAGATCGACAGTCCCAGGCGGCCGAAAGGGCTGTCGATAACGCACAGCGCGTCGCCGGGGGCATAGGTCGCCGACTCCTGATAGCGACCATGGCCGTCGGCCACTTCCACGTCGAACAGGTGCACCTTGTGGTAATGGGCCACCCGTTCGCCCCGATCATCATAGACCAGACAGGTGGAATGCAGCTTGCCACTACCTTCGATACGAGTCGGCATGGATCCCACCACCAGCCAGATCCCGAACTGCCGAGCCCATGCGGCAAGGCTGTCCTGCACCGGGCCTTCCCCCAGGCGCTCGGCCAGTTGCAGGGCCGCGTCTCTATTACCGAATACCACCGCATTTTCCGGCAGCTGCACCAGCAGGGGCCGGCTCGGGGGTAATTGCTGCAGCAGTTTTTCCAGCCGGGCTTTATTGGCCGGCCAGTCGGGCCCGGCATTCATCTGTATCGCCACCAGTTCCATGGCTTACTCCTTATTATTGCGGGGCAGGTTCACCCGCTCCTGCTCCCGAACCAGCTCGGTGACCTGCGGCTGTGCCAGGGGACCACTGACTCGATAACGAATGCGTGTGAATACATCTACCACAGGGCCCAGCACCTTGGACAGCGCCAACACGTAAAGGCCGGTGACCGGGGTGACCGCAAACGCCGCCAGCACCGGCAGATTGCCGGTCAGGTTGGGGGTGAAATCGAACTGGTAATCCAGTTGCTCCGCCACCAGATCCAGCTGCCCTCGCCCGCGCAGATCCCCCGCGGCCCCGTTGAGCACGAAGTCATCATTGTGCAAGACCCCGTTCCGCAGTTCACCGCTGGCACCGATGCGATCGAAGTAGAAGCCTTGTTCGAACACATCGCGAAAATCCAGACGCAGCCGGCGCAACACCGACTCCATGCTCAATACCGACAGCAGACCGGCCCCTCGGTCATTCAGTTCGGTGAGCACCCCGGCACCGGTTTCGGCGCCGAGGCTGCCACTCATGCTGGCCCGGTCCGGGCGCCAGGGCAGATCCAGCCAGCGCAATTGGCCAGTAAGGCTGGCCTGGGTCTCGCTGAATGGCGACTCCTGGCCCAGACCCTGCCACAGCCGCTGCAGGGAAGGGGTACGGGCCTGCCATTCCAGCCGGCTCAGGTTGCCGCTCTGGTGCTGTAGCCACTGGCCCTCGGCCGTCCCCTGCAACAGCGGCCCATCCAGCCGCAAATCGACCAAACGAACCCCATTCTGCTCAGGCTGGGGCTCGAGCCGGAAGCTCAGCCGACCCAGGGCCAGTTCCCGCCAACGGCAGTCCTGACACTCGACCTCGAGCGCCGGCACCAGCCGCGGGCTGATATCGGCGGCATGCTGCGCCAGCCTGTCGTCGCCTGGCGCCGGGCTCAGCCACAGCCGACGCAGTTCCGCCCGGGCCGGGGTCGTACCGCCCCACGCCAGCTCGCCTTCGGCCTGCTCGGCGCGAAAGGCCAGTCGCAGACGCTCTTCCCCATCGGGTTCGAGTTGCAGCCGGAGTTGATTGAAAGGCTGCCGCCAGAGCCGGGCCTCGGTAGCCTGAATCACCACCCGGAAGGGCTCCGGCCAACGCAGTTGGGGCGCCGCCGTAGCCTCCCCCTGCTGCCAGTCGGCGCCAAGCAATGCCAGCCAGTCGTCCAGCGGCAGCTCAGGCAGCCGCAGGGCGATATCGAAGGGCGCCCTCGCCGCGGCCGGCCCGGCCTCGCCGGCCGACAACCACAACCGGGAAACCCGAGTCCCCCCACTCTCAAAGCGCAGTTCCGCCTGCCCCTGGATATCCGGCTCCAGGCTCAACGCAATCTCCGCCTGCCGGTCGTTACCGTTCAACATGAGGCGGGCCGGCCGCGGCTGTTCGGCCGTCTTGTGCAGGGGGGCCGGCAACCGGCTGGCCATGCCCCGCAATTCGGTATCGGCTTCGAAGCGATAGCTGAACTCTCCCTGCTCGGCCAGGGTCAGCCACAACCGGCCCTGCCAGGCGGCTTCTCCGTTCAGCGCCTGTAACGGCGGATATTGCCGGGCCAACACCGGGGCCAGGATCCGCCCACGCATATCCAGGCGGACCTCATATCCCTGCTCCGTCACCTGGCCCCGGTAATCCAGTTCCAGCGGTTGCCCGGCCCATTCCGCCTGCAGCGCCTCAAAATGGGTTTGCCGCTCGTCAAACAACAGCCGGCCGGACACCTCGCTCAACGGCAACCCCAACGACGAGATCTGAACCCGGTTGCGGACGAAGTCAACCTGCCCTTCCACCCCGACTTCCCCCCCGTTGAGCGGAATATCGAGCGCCAGCCGCCCCTCAAGCGGGCCCGCCACCTGCACCTGCTGCAGGGTTTTGCCCACGGAACCGGCCAGGGGCGACTGCTGCAGGTAACGGGTCACCGCCTTCCCTTCCCCGCTGATGCCGGCACTGAGCTGCAGGCTGGCCGCCTTGTTCAGGGGCGCGATGCGGGCATCGATGTCGGCCGCATCCACCTCTCCCAGCTTGCCGGAGGTGCCTGTCATATAGAGACCGTCGTTTTCGAACAGCAGATCCAGGCTGAGATCGGTAAGCGGTCGCCAGCCAGGATCGAAACGAAATTCGGCCTCGCGCAGGGGCACCCGGGCCTGGAACAGGCCGCTGCCGTCGGCGTAGGGGAAACCGTCCAGCCGGCCGTACCAAAGCACTTCGGCCTGTTCCGCCTTTCCCGCCAGGATGGCGCCCTGCAGGTAATCCACCAGGGGCGAGCCCATCAAGGGCTCGGGAAAATAGGTGAAAGCCTGCTCTGCCCTGGCCAGATCCACTTCCGCCGACGCGCTGAGCAGGGGCGAACCCCGTTGCGGCAGTTGCAGGCTGAACCAGCCCTGCAATGCCAGGTCCCGGGTCTCCAGTTGTACCCGATCGCTCCACAACAACCAGCCTTGCGGCTGCCGCCGCCAATTCAGCTCGGTATCCAGCCGCTGCATTGGCCAGGGCGCCCGGAACGCCGATTCGTATACCCAGTCGGCGGCTTCCTGCTGACGCAGACTCAACCGGCCTCGGGTCGGGGTCAACAGGAAGTCACCCTGCAGCCCCCGGGTGCCGGGTACCCACTGGAAGGGATGGGTACTGACATCGTTCAGTTCGCCACGGACCAGCCAGTCGGCACCGTCCGGCCGGGCGGAAAAATACAGGCCGGACAGCTCGCCCCCGGGCGCTATTCCCGCCAGTTGGCGAGCGGCTCCGGGCCAGAAGCTTTCGCCCCACTGGGCCAACAGCGCCAGGTCGGCGAAGGTCAGCCGATCCAGGTAGCCGTGCATCCTGTCGTCTTGCCGATCCAGCTGTATCCGCCAACTGGGCCAGGCTTCACCGTCCACGCTGATGTCGATACCGCTGCTGGCCAGTTGCCAGCCGGCCTGGGTCGGCTGCCACTGTATCCGCCCCCCGTCCACGGCGATCTGGTGGTCATCCCCCCAGCGCAGGCGGTTTTCACCCAATTGAAGCAGACCGGCATCAAGCAGGCCCTGGCGCCAATCCAGCCAGAGTTCGAAGGACAGGTCGGCACCGATGTGGTCGTCGTCGGGCCGGATGCGGGCAATGGTGGAGGCCGCATCCACCCGGTCCGCCTGCAGGTAAAGACCACCGTCCAGTCGGTCAGCAGGCCCTTCAAAGTGCCCTTTCAGGGTGAATTGCTGGCTTCCGTCAGGTCCGAAGCCGAGCCGCCCCTGCCCCTGGTGCCGACCGGGCTGGTTATGCCAGTGCAGGGCGGGAACATGCAGTTCGAGCAAATCCTGCTCCGGAGCGGTCACCACCAGCAAGGCATCGTGAAGGGAAAAGCGCTCCACACCTTCCAGTGCCAGCCGGCGCAGGAACGCCAGATCGGTGTGGCGGTCGGCGGCTTCGCCGGCGGTCAGGTCCAGGGGCAGCCGCAGGCCTTCCAGGGTCAGTTCGTTCAGCACCGGTCGCCACCGGCGCAGGCTCTGCCACAGATGCAGGTCCACCAAGGCACGGCGCAGGGTAATGGCCGGCCCCTCGGACCGGTGCAGGCTGACCTCGTCGACCACCAGCAGCGGACCATAATCCTGCCAGGACAGGCCCAGTTGCCCCACTTCCAGGGTCAGTTGCTGCTCGCTCAGCAGCCGATCCAGCCACTGCTGCTGCCAGGCCGCCAGCCAGGGAGAGCCGAAACGCAGCAAGGTCACCAGCACCGCCAGCACCACCGCACACGCCGCCAGGCCCAGCCAGGCCCAGCTTAGTCCCCGCCTGATCACTACATCATCACCACGTCAAACTGTTCCTGGTTATAAAGGGGCTCGCTGCTCACCTTCACCTGCTTGCCGATAAACACTTCCAGTTCCGCCAGCATATGGGATTCGTCCTCCTGCAGGGCGCTGGCCACGGCGCTGGAGGCATAGACCACGAACTTGTCGGCATCATAGGCCTTGTTGACCCGGGTAATCTCACGCAGTATCTCATAGCTGACCGTTTCCACCGTTTTCACCCGGCCCCGGCCGAGACACTCGGGACATTCGCCGCACAACACGTGCTCCAGGCTTTCCCGGGTACGCTTGCGGGTCATCTCCACCAGCCCGAGCTGGGAGAAGCCGTTGACGTTGGTCTTGGCCCTGTCCTTGCTTAGTGCCAGCTCCAGGCTGTGCAGCACCCGTCGCTTGTGATCCTCGTCGTACATGTCGATGAAATCGATGATAATGATGCCCCCCAGGTTACGCAGCCGGAGTTGGCGGGCGATGGCCTGGGTAGCCTCGATATTGGTGTTGAAGATGGTTTCTTCGAGGTTGCGGTGGCCGACGAAGGCGCCGGTGTTGATATCCACCGTGGTCATGGCCTCGGTTTGATCGATGATCAGGTAACCGCCGGACTTGAGTTCCACCTTGCGGTCCAGACCGCGCTGGATTTCGTTTTCCACATCATAGAGATCGAAGATCGGTGACTCGCCCTGGTAGTACTCGATCTTGCCGGACAGCTCGGGCACGAACTCGTCGACAAAGGCCTTGAGCGACTCGCAGGTACTGCGGGAGTCGACCCTGATCCGGTCCAGCTCGGCCCCGACGAAGTCACGCACGATGCGAAACGCCAGCCCCAGGTCTTCATACAGCATAGAGCAGGAGGGATACTTGCCGCGCCGCTCCAGGATCTTGCGCCACAACCGCTTGAGGAAAGCCGCATCCTGGGCCAGCTCCGACTCGCCGATGCCCTCGGCGGCGGTGCGGATGATAAAGCCACCCAGTTCGTCCACATAGGTCGCCGCCAGCTGTTTGAGTCGCTCCCGTTCCTGTTCCGAGTCGATGCGCTGGGACACGCCCACGTAGGCGCTGCCGGGCATGAATACCAGATAGCGGGACGGCAGGGTGATGTCGGTGGTCAGGCGGGCGCCTTTGGTGCCGAGCGGATCTTTTACCACCTGCACCATGATGTCCTGCCCCTGGCGTACCAGCTCGGCGATGTTGCCCGCCTGGAAGTGGGCCTGTTCCTTGGTATCCACGCACTCGGTGTGGGGCACTATGTCGGAGGCGTGCAGGAAAGCCGCCCGCTCGCCGCCGATATCGACAAAGGCGGCCTGCATACCGGGCAACACCCGGCTGACCTTACCCTTGTAGATATTGCCGACGATACCGCGCCGGGCCTGACGTTCCACGTGCACTTCCTGCAGGATACCGTTTTCCACCAGCGCCACCCGAGTTTCCGCGGGGGTCATATTGATTATCAGTTCTGCAGACATGATCACTCCGCCCATCAGGAGAATAAAATTGCTTCTAAACTATCACAGAATGGTCGGTAACAGAGGGGATCAGCCCGACAAAACCCCGGCTTGACGCAACAATGACTCGGTTTCCACCAGTGGCAGCCCCACCACGGCACTGTAGCTACCGTCGATACGCGCCACGAAGCGTCCGCCCAGGCCCTGAATGCCGTAGCCGCCGGCCTTGTCCGCCGGTTCGCCACTGGCCCAGTAACGCACCATTTCCGCCTCGGTAAGGGGACGAAAGCTGACCTCGGTGATCACCAGCACCCCCTCGCAGTCATCACCATGGGTCAGTGCCATCGCGGTCATCACTTGGTGACGGCGGCCCGACAACCGGCGCAGCATCGCCAGCCCGTCGGCTTCGTTCTCCGGTTTCTCCAGTACCTCGCCGTCCACCACCACTATGGTGTCGCCGGCGAGCACCGGCAGCGGCCGGGGAGCCATCGCGGCACCGGCCAGGGCTTTGTCGCGCGCCAGGCGCCGGACATATTCCGCCGCGGTTTCACCGGGCCGGCGCCGTTCTTCAACCTGGGGCAACACCAGCTCGAACGGCAGCTCCAGCAAGGCCAGCAGTTCGCGGCGGCGGGGTGAGGCGGAAGCGAGATAAAGTACGGCAGACATGGACGGGCTCACGACAGGGCGAATTGCCGCCGGCATTTGCGCAGCAGCAGGAAGATCCAGGGCCAGAATACCATGCTGCTGACGATGGACCAGAAATAATGATACTCAAGCTGGATATCGCGGTTCATATAGGCCGCCCAGAAAATCAGTAGCTTGTTGAGCATGGCCAGGGCGCCGACCACGAAGGCCTGCTGCCACACGGAATAGTTGCGCATGCGCTGGAACTGAGATGCGGCCAGGTAGACCGGGATCACCAGCGCCAGGGCATGCACCCCCAGCACCGAGCCGAGCAACAGATCCAGCAGCAGGCCGGCGAAAAAGGCGGTACCGACATTGGCCCGGTGCGGCAGGGCGATGCCCCAGTAAATCAGGGTCACCAGCAGCCAGTCCGGCCGGAACGGCGCTATCAGTTCCGGCAGCGGCAATATGGACAACATCAGCGCCAACAGCAGGCTGATGCCGATAACCAGCCGCCCCTTCAGGGAAAAGGCAGTCATGATCGGGACTCCTCCGTCGGTGACGCCGGGCCATCCACATCGATCACCCTGGCCTCGGGCCACAGCAACAGCAGATAACGGACGCGATCCAGGGCGGCAAAGGGCTGCACCCGGATATCCGCAAAAGGCTGGCCTTCTTCATAGCCCACCCGGCTGACCCGTCCCACCGGATAGCCTTCCGGAAAACGCCCGGCCAACCCGGAACTGAGCAAGACGTCCCCTTCCCGGATATCGGTGTTGCGGGTGATATTGTGCAGCAGCAGCCTGTCGAGCTGGCCGCTGCCGCTGGCGATGGCCCTGATGTCGTTGCGCGCCACTCGCACCGGTATGCCATGACTAATGTCGGTGATCAGCAACACCCGGCTGGTGGTCTTGCCGACCGAAACAATCTGTCCGACCACCCCTTGCTCATTGAGCACCGGCTGCCCCTCGAATACCCCTTGCAGGCTGCCCTTGTCGATCACGACCTGATGGGAAAAGGGGTCCGTATCCACCGCCATGATCTCCGCTACCATACGGCGGGTATCATAGCGAACCGGAGAGCCAAGCAGATCCCGCAGGCGCTGGTTTTCCTGTTCCAGGTGGCGCAACCGCAGCAGATCATCCCGCAACAAAAACAGTTCCTGCTCCATCCGCTGGGACTGGGTCAGCAAGGCCTTGCGAGACATCAACTGGGTAGAGGCGGAATCGAGCAGGATACGGGGACTGTTCGCCATATACTGCAGTGGGCTGACCAGGGAATTGAGGTACAGTTTGACCTCGGTAAAACTGTGATAGCGACTATCGGCGACAATCAGCGCCAAAGCGGCCACCACCGCCAGTGCCAGGCGGATAGGTAAGGACGGACCACGGCCGAAAATCGGTTTCATAAGGGAATAGGCAGGCCGGTGCTCCCGGCCTTGTCATCAATCGTAATGGAACAGATCCCCGCCGTGCATGTCAATCATTTCCAATGCCTTGCCGCCGCCACGGGCCACACAGGTCATGGGATCGTCGGCCACGACAACGGGAATCCCGGTTTCTTCCATCAGCAACCGATCCAGATCCCGTAACAGGGCACCACCACCGGTGAGCACCATGCCCCGCTCGGAGATGTCGGATGCCAGCTCGGGCGGCGACTGCTCCAGCGCGACCATGACGGCGCTGACGATGCCGCTCAGCGGCTCCTGCAGGGCTTCCAGAATTTCATTGGAATTAAGGGTAAAGCTGCGCGGAACGCCTTCGGCCAGGTTGCGACCGCGAACCTCGATCTCCAGCACCTCATCTCCCGGATAGGCCGAACCGACTTCATGCTTGATGCGCTCAGCCGTAGCCTCGCCAATCAGGGAGCCGTAGTTGCGGCGCACGTAATTGATAATGGACTCGTCGAACCGATCCCCGCCGATCCGTACCGACTGGGAGTAGACCACGCCGTTGAGGGAGATGATGGCTACTTCGGTGGTACCGCCACCAATGTCCACCACCATGGACCCGGTCGCTTCGGACACCGGCAAACCGGCGCCGATGGCGGCCGCCATCGGCTCGTCAATCAGATAGACCTCGCGGGCACCGGCGCCCAGGGCGGACTCCTTGATGGCACGGCGCTCCACCTGGGTGGAGCCGCAAGGCACACAGACCAGTACCCGGGGGCTGGGGCGGAAAAAATTGTTGTCGTGCACCTGCTTGATGAAATGCTGCAGCATCTTTTCGGTGACATAGAAATCGGCAATGACCCCGTCCTTCATCGGGCGGATGGCCGCGATGTTGCCGGGAGTCCGTCCCAGCATCTGTTTGGCGGCATGACCGACGGCGGCAACACTCTGTGCCGAGCCGGATCTTTCCTGGCGAATGGCCACGACCGAGGGCTCGTTCAGGACTATGCCCTGATCTTTGACATAAATAAGGGTGTTGGCCGTTCCCAGATCGATCGACAGATCGTTGGAGAACATGCCTCTGAGCTTCTTAAACATATGCTGAAGGGGATCCTGGATTGAGAAACCGGAAAATTCGGCTAACTTTACCAATGCAGCCAGTTCGTAGCAAGGCGCAACCACAGCTAAAGCCGCCCACCGGCGGATAGGAGTTTTAATAAAGTGATAAGTTCCTTACACTTGCCCTCATCGCCCTTTTTTATTTTTTCTTGTGTCTTCATTCCATGCCTGGCAACGACTGTACCGGCAGACGAACCGCTCGCCATTACAACAGGTCTGCCATCCGCTGCTGGAGCGCCATCGCATCAGCTTGCACATCAAGCGGGACGATCTGCTGCACCCGTATATTTCGGGTAATAAATGGCGGAAACTCAAGTATGTACTGCGCCAGGCCCTGACGGAGCAGGCCCGTGGCCTGCTCAGCTTCGGCGGCGCCTACTCCAACCACCTGCATGCCCTGGCCGCAGCCGGCCGACGGCTCGGACTGCCTACCGTCGGCCTGGTACGTGGCGAACCACACAGCGCCACCAACCCGACCCTGAGCGATGCCCGACGCTGGGGCATGACGCTGGAGTTCGTCGAACGCTCGGAATACCGCTGTCGCCAGGATCCGGGCTGGCTGGCCGCCCTGGCCGACCGTCATCCCGGTTACAGGCTGATCCCCGAAGGCGGTAGCGAGCCACTGGCGCTGCCGGGGGTGGCGGAGCTGTGGCGGGAATTGCCCGTCGCGGATGAACTGATACTGCCGGTGGCCAGCGGCGGCACCCTGGCGGGCCTGCTCTCGGCCCGCCCGGCCGGCGTACGCCTCACCGGCTACGCGGTGCTCAAAGGCCATGGCTGGCTGGCTGCAACGGTGCAACAACTGCATCCCCCGGCCGCAGGGGATGACGGCTGGCGACTGCAACTGGACCATCATGGCGGCGGTTACGCCAAATGCTCCAGCGAAGATCGGGGACGAATCGTCCGTCTCGCCTCGGCGCTGGCGGTCCCCCTGGAGCCGGTGTATAGCGGCAAGGCCATGCTGGGGCTGTTCCGGGATATCGAAGCCGGTATGTACCCGGCCGGCAGTCGCCTCATCTTCCTGCACACCGGCGGTCTGCAGGGTGCCCGCGACGGCCTATAGCAGTTCGCACCGCTCGGGCCGGGCGAAGTAATAGCCCTGGCCGGCATAAACGCCCAGTTGGTTCAGACATTCCCACTCGGCGGTGGTCTCCACCCCAACCGCAATCACCCGGGTCCGGCCTCCGGCACAGTTGCCGACCAGGCTTCTGGCCGCCATCTGGTTGACCGGCTTGTGATCGATGTCACGCACCAGGCTGGGGTGCAGCTTGAGGTAGTCCAGCTCATAGTCCTTGATATACTGGGTACTGACCACGTCCTGACCCGCATGGTCCACCGCCAGCCGGCAACCCAGCGCCTTGAGCGCCCGCAGCGGCTTGATCAACGCCTGAAAATGGCGACTCACCTGGGCCTCGGACAACTCGATCACCAATTCGGCAAGCTGGGATTTGGGCAATTGGATCAATTCGAAGATCAGCCAGCGGTGAAAGCCCCGGTTGAGCAGGCTAGCCGCCGAAATGTTCACCGCCAGGGTGGAGCGCCGATCGCTTTCCTGCAACAGGGTCAGGCAACGCAGCAGAATGGCCCTGTCCAGCTCCTGCAACAGGCCGCATTTTTCCGCCATGGGAATAAAGTGTCCGGCCGACAGTTCTCGCCCCTGTTCATCCCGGATCCGGGCCAACAGTTCATAGATCACCGGCTCCTGATGCTCACCGGTGTAGATTCCCTGCCGGTCGAGCCTGACCAGATCCTGCTCCAGCAGTCGACCGAGCAGAGTGCGCCAGCGTACCGTCCCCTTGCCACTGCTTTCTTCGGTCACTCCTTTGTAATACATGAAATAGCCATCTCCGCCTTGCAGTGCGGCGCTGCGCAGGGCCAGCTCGGCCTCCTCCTCCACCTGGGTCAGCGGTTCGCCGAAACGGAAACAGACCCCGCCGATGAAAAGTGCCGGTTCGCGGATATCATCGGGCCAGTGCAGCCGCTGTAGCAACTTCATCACCTGCCGCGCCGCCTCCAGCGCCTCGCTTTCCACCAGGTTGGGGAACAACAGGGCAAAGGTGTTGCCGGTATAACGGGCCTGCAGGGCGCCGGGATAGCGGCGGATCAAATGTCCCAGATAGACCGAAGCGGACAACAACAGCTCATCGCCCCGCTCGTAACCCAGGTTGTAGTTGATATATTCCAGGTCCTGTAACTCCACCAACAGCAGGGCGCCGGAATGGCTGGCCGGATCGTTGAGCGCCGCGTCCAGCCGGTTATCGAAGAACACCCGGTTGCCGATACGAATTTTCTTGTCCACGAACACGTTGGCGCGGATAAAGGTATCGAACCGGCTGCGCTCCTTGCCCGCATCTTTCAGATCGCGAATCAACTTGTCCAGCGCCTGGCTGGCATGGTGCGGCCATTCTTCCTGGGGATTGTGCTGCAGCAGGCCGAGTTTACCGTCCAGGATCAACTGGCCGCGTAAATCGAGCAGTTCGGCGCCACGCAGCTGGCGGCGAAACCAGCGCAGGCTGAACAGCAAACCGATAAACACCAGCAGGATGGCGGCGGTCAGTCCCGACACCGCCGCCAGGGAGTGATCGATCTCATAGAAGGGCGGGCGCAGCACCAGTCGCACGCTCAGCCCCCGGTGCGCCGTCAGGTTGCGCCGGTACTCCAGAGACAGCTCGCTGGCCGACAACCGATTGTCCGACTGATAGCGATAAAGGGTACGCTGGCCGTCCAGCACCGAAAAGTCGATGATGTCGTTGACGTCCAGCAGCGCGGGCAACCAGCGATCGATGCTCTCCTGCTGTTCGGCACCGGCCCGCCAGCCTTCATTGACCAGCCGTACCACCGCGTCCACCTGCCGCTTCTGATAGGCGGTCCCCATCTGGTAAAAGCTGATCCCGGCTCCCACCAGCACCATCAGCACGGCCGCCAGCACGCACAGAGTGATAGTGGCAATAAACTGATTGGTAAATTTCATTTCTTATCCCTGATAAAGTCCGGATGACCCGGTTTTTCCTTATTATGCTGTTGTTATCGCAGACACTGGGACGGAGATACAACAGGAGTTTTCCATTATCGTAGCTCAACCCGAAAAACAAGACTCGTGAAGATCCGGAGCATCGCCGCTAGAAAATAAAAAGCCCTGTAAAAACAGGGCATTGTATTCTTTAATTGATGACTCCAGCCTGAGCTAAACCTCAGAACGGGATATCGTCATCGAAGTCCATCGGCGGTTCATTATAAACCGGCGGCTGGCTTTGCGGCTTGCCGGCCGGCTGCGGGCTCGGCTGGCCATATTGGGGCTGCCCCTGTGGCGCGCCCTGAGGCTGCCCCCCTTGCTGACCCCAACCGGCCTGGCCGCCTTGCTGCCCAGCAGAGGGTTGCCCCTGGTTCCAGCCGCCCTGCCCACCCCCCTGGGGGGCCCCACCGCCCTGGGGCCGGCCGCCCAGCATCTGCATGACGCCGCCCATGTCCACCACCACTTCGGTAGTGTAACGATCCTGGCCGCCCTGATCCTGCCACTTGCGGGTTTGCAGCCGGCCTTCCACATAGACCTGTGAGCCCTTGCGCAGGTATTCGCCGGCAATTTCCGCCAGCTTGCCGAAGAACACCACCCGGTGCCACTCGGTACGCTCTTTCTGCTCGCCGGTCTGCTTGTCGCGCCAGGTCTCGCTGGTGGCCAGGGTAATATTGGCCACCGCATTGCCATTGGGCATATAACGCACTTCGGGATCCTGGCCCAGGTGGCCGATCAGGATGACTTTATTGATGCCTCTATTGGCCATAACTCGCTCCGTACTCACAAGTTGATCAGGCGCCGGGCCTGATCCAGTTCAAAAATTTTCCCGTCCACCTTCAGATAGGCGGCCCCTTCCTCGGGGATGATCAGGGCTTCATGTACGCCGGGCAGGGCCATCAGCCGCTGTAGCAACTGCTCGCGAACATCCTTGCTTTCTATATTAACACCGATGGGCAGGATATGAGACCGCACCTGGCTGACATTGGCCATGCCCGCCGCCAGCCAGAACCAGAATGCCATGCTGAACGCAACCAGTAGAAACACCCCGGCCCCCCCCAGTTGCTGGAACAGCAAGCCGCCCAGTACCCCGCCCAGGAAGGCGCCGAAGAACTGGCTGGTGGAATAAATGCCCATGGCGGTGCCCTTGGCCCCCGCAGGCGCCAGCATCGACAAAAAAGCAGGCAGCGAGGCCTCCATGAAGTTGAAGGCGGTGAAATAAAGCAGCATGGCCAATGCCAGCAGCCACAGTTGCCCCTTGCCCGTCGCCATCAGCACCAATGCCACCATCATCACCAAAATGGAAGCCTGGAACAGCTGTTTGTTCATATTGCGCCGGGCCCCCAGGATCAGGAAGGGGATGATCAGCACGAACGACAGCAGCAGGGTCGGCAAATACAGCCACCAATGGCGCTCCGCCGCCAGCCCGGCATCGAGCAGGGTGAGCGGAAAGGCCACGAACACCGCGGTGAGCGTCATATGCAGCAGCAGAATGCCGAAATCCAACCTCAGCAGTTGCCGGTCTTTCAGCAGCCGGCCGAACAGCTCGGGCGCCGCGGTCACATCCCGGATCTGGCCGCGATGGGCGGGCTCGGGCAACATGAAACGCACCATTCCCATGCCCACCAGCGCCAGCAGGGCCGTGGTCCAGAACACCCCGGACAGACCGAACAGGGCTGCCAGCAGGGGACCGGCCACCATAGCCACGGCGAAGGAAATGCCGATGCACACACCGATAATGGCCATCGCCTTGGTGCGATGCTCTTCCCGGGTAACATCGGCGGCCAGCGCCAGTATGGCGCCGGCGATGGCGCCGCTGCCCTGCAACACCCGGCCGATGGCCACGCCATATACCGACTCGGACAGGGCCGCCACCACGGATCCGACCGCGAACAGACCCAGGCCGGCGTAGATCACCGGCTTGCGGCCGATACGGTCCGACAGCCAGCCGGCGGGGATCTGCAGCACGGCCTGGGTCAGGCCGTAGGCCCCGATGACGATACCCACCCATAACGGGGAGAAGCCGATCAAATCCTGACCATAGAGCGCAAATACCGGCATGATCATAAACAAACCCAGCATCCGCATGCCGAAAATGCCCGCCAGGGTCAACGAGGCCCGCCGCTCGCCGGGGCTGAAGCCTTGCTCGTCGCTCATGAATATCCTTCCGCCATCAAGACCATCAAAAGGCGGCTAGTTTAGCACGGAGGCACTGTCAAGATTAATCCTTATTGTCCCCTTGGCTGTCTATTCATCCAGTGCCATACTAGCCGGTCGAATTTACACCAAGGTCATGCTGCAGATGGATAAAATCGAAGTTCGCGGGGCGCGCACCCACAACCTGAAGAACATCAGCCTGGAACTGCCCCGGGACAAGCTTATCGTGATCACCGGCCTGTCCGGCTCGGGCAAGTCCTCCCTCGCCTTCGATACCCTCTACGCCGAGGGTCAGCGCCGCTATGTGGAATCCCTCTCCGCCTACGCCCGCCAGTTCCTCTCACTGATGGAGAAGCCGGATGTAGACCATATCGAGGGGCTGTCTCCGGCCATTTCCATCGAGCAGAAATCCACCTCCCACAACCCGCGTTCCACCGTGGGCACCATCACCGAAATCTACGACTACCTGCGGTTGCTGTTCGCCCGGGTGGGCGAGCCTCGCTGCCCCACCCACGCCCTGCCGCTCACCGCCCAGACCATCAGCCAGATGGTGGACAAGGTGCTGGAACAGCCCGAAGGCAAGAAGCTGATGCTGCTGGCACCGGTGGTGCGCAACCGCAAGGGCGAGCACAGCAAGCTGCTCGACAACCTGGCGGCCCAGGGCTTCATCCGTGCCCGTATCGACGGCGAGGTGTGCGATCTCTCGGATCCCCCCGCCCTGGAATTGCAGAAGAAACATACCATCGAGGTGGTGGTAGACCGCTTCAAGGTGCGCGAGGATCTGCAGCTGCGGCTGGCGGAATCCTTCGAAACGGCGCTGGAACTGTCCGGCGGCATCGCCTCGGTGGTGGCTATGGACGGGCCTGACGAGGCGCCGCTGGTGTTCTCCGCCAACTTCGCCTGCCCCGAGTGCGGCTATTCCATCGCCGAGCTGGAGCCACGCATCTTCTCTTTCAACAACCCGGCGGGCGCCTGCGAAAGCTGCGACGGCCTGGGCGTACAGCAGATCTTCGATCCCGACAAGGTAATCAGCAACCCGGAACTGAGCCTGGCCGGCGGTTCCATACGAGGCTGGGATAAACGCAGCTACTACTATTACCAGATGCTCAAATCCCTGGCCGAGCACTACGACTTCGATCTGGAGCAGCCCTTCGAACAACTGCCCAAGGACATCCAGAAGGCGGTGCTGTACGGCTCGGGCCGCACCAGCATCGAGTTCAAATACATGAACGACCGGGGTGATGTGCTGGTGCGCAAACACCCCTTCGAGGGCATACTGCACAACATGGAGCGACGCTACCGGGAAACCGAGTCCAACTCGGTGCGCGAGGAACTGGCCAAGTACCAGACCAACCGTGCCTGCCCCAGTTGCCAGGGCACCCGGTTGAAGGAAGGGGCTCGCCACGTGTTCGTAGCCGATCACAACCTGCCCCAGGTCACCGACATGGCCATCGGCGAGGCCCACGCCTTCTTCACCCGCATGGAACTGACCGGCCAGAAGGCGCAGATTGCCGACAAAATCTTCAAGGAAATCGTGGAACGACTGGGCTTCCTGGTCAACGTGGGCCTCAACTACCTCAGCCTGTCGCGCAGCGCCGAGACCCTGTCCGGGGGCGAGGCCCAGCGCATCCGCCTGGCCAGCCAGATCGGCGCCGGCCTGGTGGGGGTGATGTACGTGCTCGACGAGCCCAGCATCGGCCTGCACCAGCGGGACAACGAACGGTTGCTGTCCACCCTCACCCACCTGCGGGATCTGGGCAACACCGTCATAGTGGTGGAACACGATGAAGACGCCATCCGTGCCGCCGATTATGTACTGGACATCGGCCCCGGCGCCGGGGTGCACGGCGGCCGAATCGTGGCCCAGGGCACTCCCGCCGAGGTGATGGCCAACCCGGACTCGCTCACCGGCGCCTATCTCTCGGGGCGGGAGCTAATCGCCATCCCCGAGCGGCGTACCCCGCCGGGCGACCATTGGCTGGAACTGAACGGCGCCCGCGGCAACAACCTGAAGGAGGTGGATCTCAGGCTGCCGCTGGGGTTGATGACCTGCGTCACCGGGGTCTCCGGCTCGGGCAAGTCGACCCTGATCAACGACACCCTGTTCCCACTGGCACACCGGGAGCTGAACAAGGCCACCGTCAGCCAGCCGGCCCCTTACCGGGTGATCCACGGCCTGGACAGGCTGGACAAGGTGGTCGACATCGACCAGAGCCCGATCGGCCGTACCCCGCGTTCCAACCCGGCCACCTACACCGGCATCTTCACCCCCATCCGCGAGCTGTTCTCCGGCACCCAGGAGGCCCGCTCCCGGGGCTACAAGCCGGGCCGCTTCTCGTTCAACGTCAAGGGCGGCCGCTGCGAGGCCTGCCAGGGCGACGGCGTGATCAAGGTGGAGATGCACTTCCTGCCCGACGTCTATGTGCCCTGCGATCTGTGCAAGGGCAAGCGCTACAACCGGGAAACCCTGGAGATCCGCTACAAGGGCAAGAGCATCCACGAGGTGCTGGAGATGACGGTGGAAGAGGCCTGCGACTTCTTCGCACCGGTACCGGCCATCGCCCGCAAGCTGCAGACCCTGATGGACGTGGGCCTGTCCTATATCCGTCTGGGCCAGTCGGCCACCACCCTCTCCGGCGGCGAGGCTCAGCGGGTCAAGCTGGCCCGGGAGCTGTCCAAACGCGACACCGGCCAGACCCTCTATATCCTGGACGAGCCCACCACCGGCCTGCATTTCCACGATATCCAGCTGCTGCTGCAGGTGCTGCACCGGCTGCGGGATCACGGCAATACGGTGGTGATCATCGAGCACAACCTGGACGTGATCAAGACCGCCGACTGGATCGTGGATCTGGGCCCCGAGGGCGGCAGCGGCGGCGGCCGCATCCTGGTCACCGGCACCCCGGAACAGGTGGCCGAACACCAGGAATCCCATACGGCCCGGTTTTTACGGCCCATGCTGAAGGGGGGATAACTCCCGGCCCTTTATTCCGCCTCGGGCACGAAACGCACCTTGAACAGTCGGGGCCAGAGCTTGCCGGTCAGGTAGAACACCCCTTGTGCAGGATCGTGGGCGATGCCGTTCAGCACCGCCTCCCGCTCTGCAGGCCGGCGGCTCAGGGGCAACAGGGCGGCGGCGTCGATCACCGCGTCGACCCGGCCGCTCGCCTTGTGGATGCGCAGTATGCGGTGATCATGCCAAACATTGGCGTAAACATGCTCTCCCACGCAGGCCAGTTCGTTGAGCCGATATTGCGGCTCGCCGTCCAGGGTCACCTCCACCCGTTCCAGCAGGGAGAAATCCACCGCGTCCCGGCGTTGCAAAGCGGCGGAGCCGTCACTCATCCACAGGGCCTCGCCATCGTAGCAGAGGCCCCAGCCTTCGCCACCGTACTGGTGCACCCCGATCAGGGCAAAATCATCCAGCCGATAAACCAGCGCGACGCCCTCGCGCCAGGTCAGCTGGATCAACCAATCCTCGACCAGGGCCAGGCCTTCGCCGAACAGACTGTCGGCGAGATCCACCCGGCGCAGCTCCTCACCACTGGCCGGCTCCAGCTCCCGCAGGCTGGAGCGGCCGTAACGGCCGGAACTCTCGTAAAAACGTCCCTGGTGCACCAGCAACCCCTGGGTAAAGGCATCGGGGGCGTGGGGCAGCACCGCCAGCACCTCGACCTCCAGCCGTTCGACCGGTGTGGACAGGGCCGTTCCGGTCAACCCGAACAGAGTACAGAGCAACAGCGGCAGCGCCTTCATCAGATCCCCCCGGGCGGCGCCAGCCGGTCCAGGCGCAGTCGCTCCCGTTCGTCGAACAGCCGGCGGCTGGCCAGGGCCACCGCCACCAGGGTGCCGAAGCCGGTGGCGGTGGTGATGGCGAACATCACCAGTATCTGGTATTTCACCGCCACCGCCGGCGGACTGCCCGCCAGGATCTGGCCGGTCATCATGCCCGGCAGGCTGACCACGCCGGCCGCCGCCATGCCGTTGATGGTAGGGATAAGGCCGCCACGCATGGCGTCCCGCCGTAGCTCCCCCACCGCGTCCTGCCAGCGCTGGCCCAGCATCAGCCGTCCCTCGATCAGGGCCCGCTGGCGCCAGACACCGTCGGTCAGTCGATCCAGGCTGAGTGCCACCCCGGTCATGGTGTTACCGAGCATCATGCCCAGCAGGGGGATGGCGTACTGGGGGGTATACCAGGGCTCCGGCCCGATGATCAGGGTCAGGGACAGCACCGTCACCGTGAAGGAAGACACGAACATGGCCAGGGTGCCGACGCCGAGGGTCCAGCCGCCGGTCAGCCGTCGCTTCTGCCGGGCCATGACCTCGCGCCCGGCGATCAGCAGCATGGCGGTGGCCATCAGCAGTACCCAGTGCAGCGCCGAAGTAGCGAACAGGGCCTCCAGCACCAGGCCGATCAAGGCCAGCTGTAGCACGGTACGCAGGGCCGCTACCAGCAGGCTGCGGGCCACCCCCAGCCGGCCGACCAGAGTGCAGGCGGCCAACGCCACTACCATCAGCGCGGCCAGGGCCAGTTGCCACCAGTTCAGTTCAATGACTCCCATCAACTCTCTCCAGCACGCTGCCCCGAATCCGGTAGTGGCGATCCGCCACCCGGGCTATCTGGGCCGGATCATGGCTGATCCAGATCACCGGCAAACCGGCCCGCCGGGCCCAAGCCCGGATCCAGGCTTCCGTTTTCTCGGTCAGGCCGGGATCCAGGTTGGCGGTGGGTTCGTCGAGCAGCAGCGCCCGGGGTTGCCGGGACCAGGCCCGCAACAACGCCAGTCGCTGTTTTTCGCCAGACGACAACCGGCTGACCTGCCAGTCCGCCACCGGTTCCTCGAAACCCAGCGCCGCACCCTGCCCGCCCAGATCCTGTGCCAGGTGCTCCCCCACCCGTTCGTCCCACCACTGGCTGTCGGCCGGTACCAGCATCACCCAGCCGCGCCAGCAATGCCCCCTAACCCCAGCCTGGGACTGCTCCCCCAGCCAGACTTCACCGCCGTGCGCATCCAGATCGGCGATGGCCCTGAGCAGGCGGCTCTTGCCCGAGCCCGAGGGCCCGGACAGGCAGAGAATTTCCCCGGCCTCCACCGACAGGGACACCGGCGCCAGCTCCCCGACCACCAGCCCGGCCAGCCGGAGCGGCGCCGACGTGCCCGGTATCGGGCAACCGCCCGGCTTATCCTGCTCGCTTGCCCCTTCAGGCCGCTTGATGCTCACCGATGCTTCCTCCTTAACGGCGTCCTTCGGTCCATTGCTGTCGCAGTGGCACCGGGTTGAAAAAACACGACCACAGGCCGGCAGAGAGCCCAGACCGCGGCCGGTACGGTCCGGGAAACAGGACGGCCTCCAACGCCGGCTCCCCGCCTCTTGCTTTCCCGGCTGTATTCATCAGAATCCGACTCGTCCACTACGACTATACTACTGATCAAGAGACGGCATGGAACCGAACCCGGACTGTCATTCCGCCCGGACACGCCACTGCTCTCATCACTACCTTCAAGGAGAACACCCATGATGCAACGAATTTGCCGAATCATTAACCCTGTCCTGATCCTGTCGCTGGTCATGGGCAGCATGCCGCTGGCGCTCCAGGCGCAACCGGTCGCCCTGGTCTCCACCCAGCAGTTGCTGGCCACCGAGCAGGTGAACGCCGACCGCGAACGGATCCAGGAACTGCTGGCCCGCACCGAAGTCCGCGACCAACTGGTCGGGCTGGGTGTCGAGCCGGCCGAAGTGGCAGCCCGGGTCGCCGCCCTGTCCGATCAGGAAGTCCGGCAGATGGCGGAGCAGCTGGACAACATGCCGGCCGGTGCCAACGCCGTGATCGGCGCCCTGCTCACCGTCTTCATCATACTGCTGGTCACCGATCTGCTGGGGCTGACCAAGGTCTTCCCCTTCACCCGCTGATGAAAACTCCCCTGAACCGTTGGAACGCCCGTCTCGCGGGCGTTCTGCTGTTGCTGCTGAGCGGTTGTGCCGGCACCCCGGTGCTCTCCCCCGAGGCCAGCCACCGTCTGCCGGCCAGCGCCCACGTCGGCGGTGTCCCCTTCCACGGCCAGCGCGATTTCCAGTGCGGCCCGGCCTCCCTCGCCATGGTACTGAACGCCAGCGGAGTACCGGTCGGGGTCGACGAACTGATCCCCCAGGTATTCCTGCCCGGGCGCGAGGGGAGCGTACAACCGGAGATGCTGGCTACGGTGCGGCGACACGGCCGGATCGGCTACCCTCTCCCGGGCGGCTTAGACAACCTGCTCGGCGAGCTGGCCGCCGGCCATCCGGTGGTAGTGCTGCAAAACCTGTCCCTGCCCGCCTGGCCCCTGTGGCATTACGCCGTGGTCACCGGCTACGACAGGGACCGGCAACTGCTAATCCACCACAGCGGCGAGCAGGCCCGGCAGCCCATTGCCATGGGCCGGTTCGACGCCACCTGGGCCCGCAGCGGCCGCTGGGCCATGGTGGCCCTGCCCCCCGGCACACTGCCGGCGACCCTGGGGCCGGCCCAGGCGGCGGAGAGCATCGCCGCCTTCGAGCCGGTGGCCGGAGCCGAGGCCGCCTTGCCGAGCTGGCAGGCGCTGGTCGCCCGCTGGCCCGACTATGCCCCGGGCTGGTTCGCCCTGGGCAACGCCCATCATGACAGCGGGAGCAATGACGCCGCCGTTGCGGCCTTCCGACGGGCGACGCAGCAGGATCCGCAGCTGGCCGCCGCCTGGCTCAACCTGGGCCTGCTCTGGTCCGCCCTCGACCACCCGCGGGAAGCCGCCGAGGCCCTCGCCCGGGCCGCCGAGCTGGAAGGCCCCTTCCAGACCCAGGCCCGGCAGGCCCTCGCTCAATTGGCCGCGCCCTAGCTCACCGGTTATCCGGCCTCGGCCAGGGTCCAGTCCAACAGGGCACGGGACAGCCGCTCCGCCGCCCGACCGAGGGCTGCCACCGCCTCCTCCTCCGCGGTTCCGGCCATCGGCTCCTCGGCCTCGAAACGCCGGCTCGCCAGGATCTGCCGGCTGCCGGCATCCACCAGCCGGGCGTCATAACGGATCACCGCCACCAGGCTGCCACCCCGGACCTCTACATTCAGCGCCCGCAACACCCCGCCCAACTCCAGCCCGGCCTGAAGGTTGTCGCCGTCGCTGCTGAGCCGGCTCACCCGACCGTCTCGCCAGAAGGCATCCAGCAGCCAGTCCCGCCACAACAGCGGCACGGGTGCAGCCCAGCGGGCCCGGGGATAAGCCTGGTAACTGTGGTCCGCCGCCAGCACCAGCAGGCGGTTGCTACCCAGGGCATCGGTGACGACGGGCCGGGCCAGCCGCAGCTCCGTCAACCGCGGCCCGGCCCCGGTGGCGGCCTGGCCGGACGGGGGCAGCCGGTACAGGGCCACGGGAGTGGGCTCGGGCAACACGCTGCAGGCCCCCAGCAGGGTGGACAGGGACAGGAAAAGCAGGACACGGATCATGGCTTAAACTCCTTGATTTCGTCGCGGCCAAGCAGGTAGCCGGCAGGATCTTGTTCCAGCCGGCGGGCAATATCACCCAGGATGGTCAGGGTGCTGCGCAGTTCCTGGATTGCCGGTCCCAGCTCGGCCAGGCCCCGCAGGCCACCGTCCAGGGCCGGTCTGTTGTCGGCCAGCAGGGCATCCAGGCGGCGGCTCAGCTGTTCCAGGTTGGCCATGGCGGAGGCGGCATTGGCCAGCATCGGCTCGCCGTGGCGACCAACCTGGGCGTCGAGCCGGGCCAGCAGCCGTTGCAACTGGTCGCCGGCCCCGGCCAGGCTCTGCAGGCCGGCGGCGAGGCTGTCCTGCTGGGCCGCCAGCGTAGTGGTGGTGGCGTCCAGGTTGGCCAGTACCTGGCCGAAATGACGGGCATTGTCTTCCGACAGCATACGGTTGGCGTTGTCCACCAGGGTGGTGATACCGAGCAGCAGCTCTTCGCTGTTGAGCCGCAGCTGGGCCAGGGGCGAGGGCTCGGCGACGATCACCGGAATACTGTCATCCTGCGCCAGCAGCGGGCTTTCCGGCGAGCCCTGGCTCAATTCGATGTTCGCGGCACCGGTGATGTTCGCCAGGGCCAGCCGGGCGCGGGTGTCGGTCTTTACCGGGGCATCATCGGCGATGCGTACCCGGGCCCAGACCTGGCGCGGGTCCTCCCGATCCAGGGTCAGGCTTTCCACCTCCCCCACCCGAATACCGCTGTACTGCACGGCACTGCCCACCGACAGGCCGGATACCGGCTCCCGGAACAGGATGTCGTAGCGGCGCGAATCACGCTCGCTGCCGGACTTGACCAGCCAGAGCGCGAACAGCAGCATGGCCGTGGCGACCACCAGGGTAAAAGCCCCGATCAACACATGATGAGCGCGGGTTTCCATGGTTACTCCTTCTGTTGCGCGGCCCGGGCGGCACGCCCGCGCGGACCGTGAAAATAATCGCGGATCCAGTCGTCCTCGGTGGCGGCCACCACCTCCAGACGATCGGCCACCAGCACCTTCCTGCGGGACAGCACCGCCACCCGATCGCAGCTGCTGTAGAGGGTGTCGAGATCGTGGGTGACCAGGAACACCGTCAACCCGAGGGCGTCCCTCAGAGTCAGCAGCAAGCGGTCGAAGGCCGCCGCCGCTATGGGGTCCAGACCGGCGGTGGGTTCGTCCAGGAACAGGATGTCCGGGTCCAGCGCCAGCGCCCGGGCCAGGGCCGCCCGCTTAACCATGCCGCCGGACAGCTCCGTCGGGTAACGCTCTCCCGTCCCGGCCGGCAATCCGGCCAGGGCCAGCTTGACCGAGGCCAGATACTCGGCCTCTCCCCGGGACAGGCCGACATGCTCGACCAACGACAGGGCGATATTCTCGGTCACCGTCAGGGAAGAGAACAAGGCACCGTTCTGGAACAACACCCCCATGCGCCGCTCCAGCCGCGCCCTTTCCCGCTCCGGCAGGGCGAGCAAATCCTGCCCCAGCAGCCTCACTTCACCCCCGCTGGGCCGGCGCAGGCCGACGATGGAGCGCAGCAGCACCGACTTGCCGGAGCCGGAGCCACCCACCACCCCCAGAATCTCCCCCCGGTAGACGTCCAGATCCAGGTTTTCATGCACCACCTGGCTGCCGAAGCGGTTGCCCAGGCCGCGGATGCGGATCACCACTTCCCGAGTCACCAGCCCATCTCCATCAGGAAGAGGGCAGCGATGGCGTCCAGCAGTATCACCACGAAGATAGACTGCACCACGCTGGAAGTCGTGTGTTCGCCTACCGACTGGGCGCTGCCACCGACCTTGAAGCCTTCCAGGCAGCCGATCAAGGCGATCAGCAGGGCGAACAGGGGCGCCTTGCCCAGTCCCACCAGCAGGTGCCGTACCGGCACTTCCTGCACTATGGCCAGGTACTGGGCCAGGGAGATGTCGAGCGACAGCAGCGCCACCGCGGCTCCTCCCGTCATGCCCGACAACATGGCGATGAACGTCAGCAACGGCAGGGTGATCAGCAGCGCCAGCAGCCGCGGCAGCACCAGCAGCTCCACCGGATCCAGTCCCTGGGCACGCAGGGCGTCCAGCTCCTCGTTGACCTTCATGGCGCCGAGCTGGGCGGTAAAGGCGCTGGCGGTACGGCCGGCCAGCAAGATGGCGGTAAGCAGCACCCCGAACTCGCGCAGGAAAGAATAGGCCACCAGATCCACGGTGTAGATGGTCGCCCCGAAGTTGGCCAGCACGGTGGCGCCGAGAAAGGCCACCACGGCACCCACCAGAAAGGTCAGCAGAGCGACGATAGGCACCGCATTGAGGCCGCATTGCTGCGCCTGGGCCGCCAGGGCGGTCCACCGCCAGCGACCCGGCTTCGGCAGCAGGGCCGCCAGGGTCAACAGCGTCAGTCCCATAAAACCGAGCAGTTGCAGCCACTGCCGCCAGCCGCCGGCCATCAGGCTGCCCAGCCGGGCCAGGTCGTCGCTCCAGCGCCGCACCGGTATCGGTGGCGGCTCCCGACCCGCCATGGCCTCGGCCACCGCCAGCAGCAGGGCTCGACGCTCGTCCGACAGCCCGCGGGCTTCGGGAATCAGTTGCCCGAGTCGCTCCGCTCCCAGCCAGCGCACCAGCAGGGCGGCGCCGGCGGTGTCCAGCTCGGTGAGACCGGCGGCATCCAGCCGCGCCACGGGCGTTGTCGGAGGCAGCCGCCGGGCCAGTTGCGTGTAATGGGGCAGGGTCCAGGCACCGAGCAGGCGGGCACAGGGTTCGGAGCCGGATTCCAGGATCAGAAGGGCTGTCATCTTGTTCGGACCTGCTTGCGTGGTAAGAAAACTCATACGAGACCCCCATTGTCAGCCATCCGATACATAACCACAACCCGAGCCCGGTTTTATGCTAGGATCTGTGCCACTTTTACGTAGCGACAAGAGTCCGAATCATGACCATAGAACAACAACTGCAGGAACGCAGCAGCGGCCGTTGTGAACTGTGCGGCGCCAGCGATGCTCTCAGCCTGCACCCTGTGGCTCCCAGAGCCGCCGACAGTGCCGAGCACTGCGCCCTGCTCTGCGCCCACTGCCAGGCCGAGCTGGACCATCCCCAGGATCACAACCACTGGCGTTGCCTCAACGACAGCATGTGGAGCCCGGTGCCGGCGGTGCAGGTACTGGCATGGCGCACCCTCAAACGGCTCTCCAGCGAAGTCTGGGCCCGGGACCTGCTGGACATGCTCTACCTGGAGCCGGAAATACAGCAATGGGCCGAAGCCGGCCTGGCTGCCGAAGACGACGACAGCGCTCCCACCTTCGACAGCAACGGCAGCCGCCTGCAGGCCGGTGATTCAGTCACCCTGATCAAGGATCTTGACGTCAAGGGCGCGGGCTTCACCGCCAAGCGCGGCACCCTGGTCAAGAACATCAGCCTGACCAGCAATCCGGAGCATATCGAAGGCAAGGTCAATGGAGTGCAGATCGTGCTGGTGGCCAGATTCCTGAAAAAAGCCTGATTGCTGGCTGCTGGCAAACCTTCATACTGGCTTACACCCGCAACGCCCACTCCTAGACTGGCGGGCAAGGGGAACGGCTCCGCCTACCGTCACAGGGAGGTGCCTGAAGCCTGTTGGCGGAGTTGGCCCTGTGGCCAGCCTCTTCGGTCGGGACAAACAACTTTGTCAACAAACTGGCGCAGGAAAGAACCCTGCCAGGGAGCAATGATGTACAAACTGGTCTTCTTCGTGCCCGAGTCCCACCTCGAGCCGGTCAAGGCGGCGGTGTTCGCCACCGGCGCCGGCAAAATCGGCGACTACGACCAGTGCTGCTTCGAAACCCGGGGCCAGGGCCAGTTCCGTCCCCTGGCCGGCGCCAGTCCCTTTATCGGTCAGGCCGGCGCGCTGGAAAAGGTGGCCGAGGTCAGGGTCGAGCTGGTGTGTGAAGATCATCTGATCAGGGCCGCCGTCGCCGCCCTGCGTGCCGCCCATCCCTACGAAGAGCCCGCCTTCGATGCCTGGCACCTGACCAGCCTGTAGCCCTTCCGGGCCAAAATAGGGATACAATCGGAGTATTCCTTTATCAAGCCGGAGCCCTTATGTACTGCACCCTGCCAAGCCCGCTGGGCACCCTCTATATCGCCGCCAGTGACGACGCCATCGTCGAGGTGGACTTCCGGGACGACGAACTCGCCCCCCGCCCGCCGGCCGGCCCGCTGCTGCAGGCCGCCTGCGAACAACTTGCCGCCTACTTCACAGGCACCCTGAAGCATTTCGAGTTGCCGCTCGCTCCCCGCGGCACCCTCTTTCAACTGCAGGTCTGGCAGGCCCTGAAAGCGATTCCCTACGGTGAGCATCGCAGTTACAAAGACATTGCCGAGAGTATCGGCAACCCCAGGGCGGTGCGGGCCGTGGGCCTGGCCAATGGCCGCAATCCCGTTTCCATCATCATCCCCTGCCATCGGGTGATCGGTGCCAACGGCAAGCTGGTCGGCTACGGCGGTGGCCTGGAACGCAAGGCCTGGCTGTTGCAGCACGAAGCCGGCCGGAAGAAAACGGGGAGATAAGCCCATCCCTTTGTAAGAGATATCTCAAGATAGCGACAGAGAAAACGTTTTCCATGCGAGAACTTCACCGCCAATGATAAATTTAATCATATATATCAATACCTTGAAATAAACACCCGGATAACGTTCAGTTGCGGGCAAATTTACCCGACTTGAGCTAGGCGGCACTTGGGCTATTATCTCTCCCGCAAGGAGCGAGGGAGCCGGTCAGGATGACGGGCCGCCAGGAAAGGCAAAGGGAACCCCGCTGGATGCGGTAACGGACACCTCCCAGGATGGAGATGGTCACGCGAGTCAGGACGATACGCGGTCAGGATGACCAGATGGACACACCGACGGATCGGGAAGAGGATGACCTTAAGGATCAAGGTGAAGTCAGGGATTGCAGGGAGCAATTTGGTTTAGGGACTAAACCGCTAAGACGACCCAAAAAGGGGGTGACATGATGTCACCCCCTTTTTCTTTGTTTGTCGGTCAAGGAACAGAGCCCTGGCTTTGCCCCGAGCATCCCTGCCGCCAGCTCCCCGGCGGCAGCCCCCCTTGGTTCAGCTACCGGTCAGTTTGACTACCAGGCAGTCCATGCCCTGGCGGGACAGGCGCTGGCAGGCGTTTTTCGCCTGATTTTCCTGCAGTCCCACCAGCCGGGCGCGGAACAGCTTGCGATTGCTGATTTCCACCTCGCTCACCGTTATCTGGGCCAAATCGATATCATCCAGCCGCTGTGCCGCATCGGAAGCCCGATCCCTCGCCTGCTCCGGCACCCGGAAAGAACCAATCTGCACCGCCCAGCCCAACTCGCCGGTGATCATGACCTGCTGGGCCGGAAAGGTCTGGGAAGTACGCTGCAATACCGCCGGAGCCCGGGTCACCGGCTCCTGTCTGGCTACCTGGCGTACGGTATCGGTACTGACCACCAGCTTGCCGGCCGGTTTGACCGCCTCGGGTGACACCCTGGCAAGCTGGGTCGCCCGCTCGAAACCGCGATCCAGCAGAGATGCCATATGCGCATCCCTGGACTGCGCCGTCTGGCCGCCCATGACCACCCCGATCAGTCGCCGCTCGCCCTTGGCGGCGGAGGTGGCCACATTGAAGCCAGAAGCCCGGATATAGCCAGTCTTCATGCCATCGACTCCCGGATAGTTGCGTACCATGCGGTTATGGCTGTTGTAGGTACGCCCCTTGTAGGTGAAGGACTGGGTAGAGAAATAATGGTAATGCTGGGGAAAATCCTTCATCAACCGCACCGACAGTATCGCCAGATCCCGGGCGGTACTGGTCTGGGCGGCATTGGGCAGGCCGGAGGCATTACGGAAGGTCGTGGCGGTCATCTTCATCGCCTTCGCCTTTTCCGTCATCATGCGGCCAAAGCCGCTCTCGGTGCCGCCCAGGGCTTCGGCCACCACCGCCGCCACGTCGTTGGCGGAGCGGACGATCAACGCCGGAATCGCATCCCGCACTTTCAGCCGATCCCCCGCCTTCAATGAAATATTGGTTTGCGGCATGGAAGCGGCATGGGCCGACACCGGCATGGCGGTATCCAGGGTCATCAAGCCCTTGTCCATCGCCTCGAACAACATATAGAGCGTCATCATCTTGGTGAGCGAGGCAGGATAGCGGGTGGCGTCGGCATTCGAGGCATGCAGCACCTCACCACTGTCCGCGTCCAGCACGATAGAGGCGTATCGCGGATTGGCCTGCACCTGGTTGAACAGGGAGTACATCAGCAAAACAGCCAGGAATAAAAATCCCGTTTTTCCGGCGTTTTTTACAGCAAACATGGAAGGCTCCTCCCAGAGATTAAACAAAGCCGGCAGAAGCTACGTTATCGCCCGAATTCTGTCCAGCCTTTCCCGCAACCGCCCATCCGAAAGCACCCTCACCGTACTGGCGGCTTCATTAATTACAGCATACACGCCGGTATCCTCCACGGGGAGTCGGTCCGGTACAATATTTAGCAGCAAGGCGCCCCCGGCGCCTTTTCGGTGTTTACTCGCTCAGGTTGGGCGCCAGCCACTTTTCCGCATCGCTCCGGCTCATGCCCTTGCGGGCAGCATAATCCAGCAGTTGATCCTCCTGGATCTGCGCCACCGCAAAGTAGCGGGTATCGGGGTAGGAAAAATACCAGCCGGACACCGCCGCCCCTGGCCACATGGCGAAAGACTCGGTCAGCTTCATGCCGATGCGTGATTCCACGTCCAGCAACTGCCACAGGGTCCCCTTCTCGGTGTGCTCCGGGCAGGCCGGATAGCCAGGAGCCGGGCGAATACCACGATACTTCTCACGGATCAGTTCGTCGTTACTGAGCGCTTCGTCCGGGGCATAGCCCCAGTATTCCCGCCGCACCAGCAGGTGCATGTATTCGGCGAAGGCCTCCGCCAGCCGGTCGGCCACCGCACTGGCCATGATGGCGTTGTAGTCGTCATGGGCCTCCTTGTAACGGCGGATGATGTCATCCTCGCCGATGCCGCCGGTTACCGCGAAGGCACCGACATAGTCGGGCCTGGTGCCCTTGGGCGCCACGAAGTCCGCCAGGCAATAATTGGGAAAGCCATCCTTTTTCTCTGTTTGCTGACGCAGGAAGCGCAGGGTATGCAACACCCGACTGCGGGACTCGTCGGTATAGACTTCCACGTCGTCGTCCACGCTGTTGGCCGGGAACAGTCCCATCACCCCGGAACAGCGCAGCTCGCCGTCGGCCGCCAATTGGTCGAGCAGGACATTGGCATCGGCAAACAGCCGTTTGGCCTCTTCGCCCACGATCTCGTCTTCCAGGATACGGGGGTACTTGCCCGCCAGCGACCAGGTAAGGAAAAACGGCGTCCAGTCGATATATTCGCGCAACACCGAAATCGGCACATCGTGGAATTCGTGAATGCCCGGCTTGGCCGGTACCGGCGGAGTGTAGGCCTGCCAATCGATGACCATCCGGTTGGCCCGGGCCTCGGCCAGGGGCACGGGCCGGGTACGAGGACGCTTGCGGGCATGCTGATCCCGTACCACCTCGTACTCCTTGTTCAGCCGTTCCACAAAGGCCGGCTTGTTTTCCGCGCTCAGCAGGGTCTGTACCACGCCCACGGCACGGGAGGCGTTGGCCACATAGACCACCGGCTCGTCGTAATTCTGCTCTATCTTGACCGCGGTATGGGCCTTGGAGGTGGTGGCGCCACCGATCAGCAGCGGGATCTTGAAGCCCTGGCGTTGCATCTCCTTGGCCACGTGCACCATTTCATCCAGCGACGGGGTGATCAAGCCGGACAGGCCGATCATGTCGGCGTTGGTTTCCCGGGCAGTCTTCAGGATCTGCTCGCAGGATACCATGACGCCGAGATCGACCACCTCGAAGTTGTTGCACTGCAACACCACCCCGACGATGTTTTTGCCGATGTCGTGCACATCTCCCTTGACCGTGGCCATCACCACCTTGCCGTTGGTCTGGCCCGCTTCCTTGCCCGCCTCGATGAAGGGATTGAGGTAGGCCACCGCCCGCTTCATCACCCGCGCCGACTTGACCACCTGGGGCAGGAACATCTTGCCCTCGCCAAACAGGTCACCGACCACATTCATGCCGTCCATCAGCGGCCCCTCGATCACCTCCAGCGGCCTGGACGCCTGGGCTCTCGCCTCCTCGGTATCGTCCTCGATAAAGTCGGTCAGGCCCTTGACCAGGGCATGCTCCAGCCGTTTGTTCACCGGCCAGCTGCGCCACTCCAGATCCCGAGCGTCCGTCTGTTGGCCACCGCTGCCCCGGTAGCGCTCGGCGATCTCCAGCAGCTCCTCGGTGCCGCCGTCATGGGTGTTGAGCACCACCGCTTCCACTTTGGCCTTGAGTTCGGGCTCGATGTCCTCGTAGATCGCCAGCTGACCGGCGTTGACGATGCCCATGTCCATGCCGTTCTTGATGGCGTGATAGAGGAACACCGCATGAATGGCCTCGCGCACCGCGTCGTTCCCCCGGAACGAAAACGACACGTTGGACACGCCGCCGGAGATCATCGCGTGGGGCAGGTGGTCCTTGATGTCCTTCACCGCCTCGATAAAGTCCACCGCGTAGTTGTTGTGCTCATCGATACCGGTGGCCACGGCAAAGATGTTAGGGTCGAAGATAATGTCTTCCGGCGGGAAGCCGACCTGGTCCACCAGCACCCGGTAGGCCCGCTGGCAGATCTCGAACTTACGCGCCCGGGTATCGGCCTGGCCCACCTCGTCGAAGGCCATCACGATCACGGCGGCGCCGTAGCGGCGCACCAGCCGGGCCTGCTCGATAAACTTCTCTTCCCCTTCCTTCATGGAGATGGAGTTGACTATGCCCTTGCCCTGAATGCACTTGAGGCCGGCCTCGATTACTTCCCACTTGGAGGAGTCGATCATGATCGGCACCCGGGCGATGTCCGGTTCGCCGGCGATCAGGTTGAGGAAGCGGGTCATGCAGGCCTCGGCGTCGAGCATGCCCTCGTCCATGTTGATATCGATCACCTGGGCGCCGTTCTCCACCTGCTGCAGGGCTACTTCCAGCGCCTTGTCGTACTGCTCTTCCTTGATCAGCCGCTTGAACATGGCGGAGCCGGTGACGTTGGTGCGCTCGCCGACGTTGACGAACATGCTCTCGGGGGTGATCAGCACCGGCTCCAGGCCGGCCAGCCGGCAGGCCACCGGCAGTTCGGGCAGTACCCGCGGCTTGATGCCGGCTACCGCCTCGGCCATGGCGCGGATATGCTCAGGCGTAGAGCCGCAACAGCCGCCTACCAGGTTGAGGAAGCCGCTCTCGGCCCACTCGCGGATATGGCCGGCCATCTCCCTGGCGTCCAGATCGTACTCCCCGAAGGCGTTGGGCAAACCGGCATTGGGGTGGGCCGACACATGGGTTTCACTGATCCGGGACAGCTCGGCCACATACTGGCGCAGCTCATCCGGGCCCAAGGCACAGTTGAGGCCGAAAGAAATGGGTTTGGCATGACGCAGGGAATGATAGAAGGCTTCCGTGGTCTGGCCCGACAGGGTCCGGCCGGACGCATCGGTAATGGTACCGGAGATCATCACCGGCAGGCGCAGGTCCAGCTTGTCGAACAGGGTTTCGAGGGCAAACACCGCCGCCTTGGCATTGAGGGTATCGAAAATAGTTTCGATCATCAGCAGGTCGGCGCCACCCTCGATCAACGCCTGGGCGGCCTCGGTATAGGCTTCGACCAGCTGATCGAAGGTGACGTTACGCTTGCCGGCGTCGTTCACGTCCGGCGAGATGGAGGCGGTTCTGTTGGTCGGGCCCAGTACCCCGGCCACGAAGCGTGGCTTGTGGGGTTCCCTGGCCGTCCATTCATCGGCCACCCGGCGTGCCAGCCGGGCCGCTTCCAGGTTGATTTCCGACGCCAGGGACTCCATCTGGTAGTCGGCCATGGCGATGGTGGTGGCGTTGAAGGTATTGGTCTCGATGATGTCGGCACCGGCGGCGAAATAGTCGCTGTGGATCCTGGCAATGATTTCGGGCTGGGTCAGCACCAGCAAATCGTTGTTCCCCTTGAGATCCGAGGGCCAATCGGCGAAGCGCTCCCCCCGGTAGGCCTCTTCATCCAGTCGGTAGGATTGGATCATGGTGCCCATGCCGCCGTCGATGATCAGAATACGTTCGGCGAGTGCCTGTTCAAGCTGGGAAAAGACCGGGGATATAGACACTTTTGACTCCTGTTACGACTGATTCCTGTAAGCGGCATCCATGCTACCATAAAACGGTCCATTAGAAATCCAGCCATCTACAAGGCTGGTCGATAAAGGCCCGTCAAAACTTCCTGAAAAGAGGTCATTTAACCACAGTTTTCACTAGGGAAAATGGCCGCGGTTAGGCAAACTATGCCCAACCGGCGAAGACCGGCCAACCTACTCCAGCTTGCAAAAATACAATCACTGTCGGAAGTGCCTTTATGAGCGTCTATTACACTCTGTGTTTTTTGGCGGCCATGGCGATCACCATTGCCTTCGTCAACCAATACATCATGAAAATCCAGACCACCATTGCCATTACCTCCGGGGCCCTGGCCATCTCCATCCTGATGCTGCTCCTGGGCAAAACCACCTGGCCGGAATTGCAGCAACACGCGGTGGAAGTGATCAAAACCGTGGATTTCGGCGAGTTCCTGCTGCAAGGCATATTGGGTTTTCTGCTGTTTGCCGGCGGCCTGGGAATCAACTTGCCCGCGCTGAAAAAACAAAAGT
Source organism: Zobellella sp. DQSA1 (assembly GCF_041950555.1). Classification (GTDB taxonomy): domain Bacteria; phylum Pseudomonadota; class Gammaproteobacteria; order Enterobacterales; family Aeromonadaceae; genus Oceanimonas. The sequence goes on along the minus strand of NZ_CP169531.1, from coordinate 569,097 downwards.
GGGAAATCACCATCCTGGCCACCGTCGGGACGGCGTTGTCCACCGTGATTATCGGCTCCGGCCTGTGGCTGCTGTCCTATGTGGTCGCCATCCCCCTGCCTTTCGTGTACTGCCTGCTATTTGGCGCCCTGATCTCTCCTACCGATCCCATCGCGGTACTGGCCATCGTCAAGAAGCTCGGCGCCCCGGAGCAGATTGCCATTCAGGTGGAAGGCGAAACCCTGTTCAACGACGGCATCGGCCTGGTGGTGTTCCTGACCATCTTCGCGGTGGCCTTCAGCGGCAATGAAACCACCTTCGGTTCGGTCATGGCCCTGTTTGCCCACGAGGCTATCGGCGGCATCATCTTCGGCGCCCTGCTGGGGCTGATGTCCCATGTGATGATCAGCGCCACCGATGACGGCTCCATGGAGCTGCTGATGACCCTCTGTATTCCCACCGCCGGTTTTGCCATGGCCAATGTGCTGGGGGTCTCCGGCGCCCTGGCTATGGTGGTGGCCGGCATCATGATCGGTAACTGGACCCGCCACACCGGTTTCTCCGAGCAGAGCAAACACTTCCTCGATCACTTCTGGCACCTGCTGGATGAGTTCCTCAACGCCCTGGTATTCCTGCTGATCGGTCTGGCCATGCTGCTGGTCGGCTTCCACTGGCAGGCCTGGCTGCTGATGCTGCTCAGCATCCCGCTGGTCATTGCCGGACGCTTTATCAGCGTATCGGCCCCTTACATGGTGTTTCGTTGCTTCAGATCCTATAACAAGTATTCGGTACGCATCCTCACCTGGGGTGGGCTGCGCGGCGGCCTGTCGCTGGCCATGGCCTTGTCCATTCCCGCCGGGGTCAAGCTGGGCAGCGGCGGTCAGGTGGAGTTGCGGGATCTGATCCTGATGATGACCTACGCCAGCGTGATTTTCTCCATACTGGTGCAAGGCATGACCATCACCTCGCTGATCAAAAGGGCCAACGAAGCGGAGAGGGCGGGTTTCCCCATCGAGTAAGGGGTAAGACTAAGAAAAGGAGCTATCGCTCCTTATTCTTCCCAGTCCTTGGTCAGGGTGTCGCCGGCCGCGCTGAGGGTACGCAGGTCGTAGGGGGTCAACTGGTAGACATGGTAGTTCAGCCAGTTTGAAAACAGCAGGTGACCGTGGCTACGCCAGCTTGCCCGAGGGGCCTGATCCGGATTATTGCCGGGATAATAGTTTTCCGGCATCCGTGGCTCCATCCCGGCGGCCAGATCCCGCATGTATTCCTGGTGCAGGGTGTCCGCGTCGTATTCCGGGTGGCCGGTTACGAACACTTGCCGTCGATCCGGACTGACCGCCAAATAGACCCCAACCTGCTCCGAGCCGGCCAGGATCTTCAAATCCGTGTGTTGCCGAACCAGCTCCAGCGGAAAATCGGCATAACGGGAATGGGGCGCCAGAAAGACATCATCGAACCCCCTCACCAGCGGCTCGAACTGGGCCAGGTTCCGGTGCTCATAGACGCCGGACAATTTTTCCAGACGGGTCTGTTTATCCAGCCCGTACAGGATTTTCAGCCCGGCCTGGGCCGCCCAGCACAGGAACAGGGTCGAGGTCACATGGCTCTTGGCCCACTCGACCACCTGCTCTATCTTGTCCCAGTAGACCACATCGCAAAAATCGGTCAGGCCCAGGGGGGCGCCGGTGATGATCAGGCCGTCGTAGAATTCGTCCTTCACCTGTTCGAAATCGTAGTAAAAATGCTCCAGGTGAGACTGCGGGGTGTTCTTGGAAGGCCTGTCGTCGATGCGCAGCAGATCCACCCCTATCTGCAGCGGCGAGTTGGACAGCATCCGCAGCAGCTGGTTTTCGGTTTCAATTTTCTTCGGCATCAGGTTGAGCAGCAGCACCCGCATCGGGCGGATATCCTGGTTGACCGCCCGGGTTTCCGTCATCACAAAGATATTTTCCTGAGACAGGACATCGGCCGCAGGCAGGCGATCCGGAATTCTGATGGGCATTTGCTTACTCCATGCACAGTATCGGTAAGAAAGTCTAGACATCTAGAAATCTACAACAAAGCGGCGGTGCTTGTCATCCCCGGCGTGGGCCGGGAGCGGAAGTTACGTTAGAATCCCGGTAACGCATCTCGAGGAAAAACGATATGGAACCTGTGATTGAGCTGGTAAGTACCGGTGATGAAGTGCTGACCGGACTGATTGTGGATACCAATGCGGCCTGGCTGTCCCAGCGCCTGCTGGAGCAGGGCTGGCAGGTACGCCGCCGTTTTACCCTCGGCGACGACAAGGCGGATCTGGTCGAGCTGTTTGAACAGCGCAGCCATCATGCGGACCTGGTAATCGTCAACGGTGGCCTGGGACCGACCTCGGACGACATCAGTGCCGAAGCCATGGCGGCGGCGGCCCGCGTCCCCCTGGAGCCGAACGAACATTGGCTGGCGGTGATGGCGCAAAAGTACGCTAGCCGCAACAGGATCATGCCCCAGAGCAATATCAAGCAGGCCATGCTGCCCCGGGGCGCCGAGCTGGTGGACAATCCGGTCGGCACCGCCTGCGGCTTCGCAATCAAGCTCAACAGGGCCACCTTTATCTTTACCCCGGGCGTTCCCTCCGAACTGAAGAAAATGGTAGAGGATGAAATACTGCCGCGGCTGCGCCACCGTTTTGGCCAGAAAGGCAGCAGTCAGGTGCGCCGCTTCTTCCTGTTCGGGCTGTCGGAGTCGGGTCTGAGCGACCGACTCGACCACATGTCCTGGCCGCCCGGCATCACCCTGGGCTACCGGGCCAGCCTGCCAACCATAGAGCTCAAGCTGATTATCGAGCGGGATGATTCGGCCGCCACCGCCGCGGCAGAGGCCCAGTTACTGGAAGAAGTGGGCGCCCATCTGGTAGCCCGGGATGAATTGAATTTCACCGCCAGCCTGGGTCCCCTGCTGTACAAGCAGGCGCTGACCCTGTTCGAGGAGGCCAGCGGCGGCCGGCTGACGGATACCATCAGCACCATCACGACCGAGTTCGAGGGGCATTATCTGAGCGGCCTGCCGGACAGCGCCGAGGACCTGGGTCTCTGGCTGCGGCGCAGCGCCCGCCCCCTGGCTCTGGCCATAGGAGCGGAAGGTCCCGATGGCGTGCCGGTGGCCCTGCTCACCGAGCAGGCCTGCCAGGTGCAGACCCTGAAACTGCACTTCCGCGATCCCCTGTCCCGCCGTCGCCTGCTGGCGTTCGTGGCACTGGACATGCTGCGCCGGCACCTGCAGGGCCAGGAGGTGATGATCGACTACGATATCCTGCCCTGCAGCGAACGGGTTACCCTGCCCTCCTGAGCCCTAGCCAATCAGGCGCAGGCGCCGCAGCAGCCCCTCGAGCAGGCCGGTGGCCAGCTCGATGACCCTGTTGGCCAAGGGGGTATGGAACAGCCAGGCACCGGTGATCAGGGCCAGGGGCACCGAACCGCAGAGGAAATCGGTAAACCAATGCGCCCCCGACATGACCCTCGGCATGGCCAGGGCCAGCACCAGGGGCACCACCACATAGAGATAGCGGCGCGGAAACTGGTAGACGGCAAACAGCAGGAAGGTGGCGAAGCCGATGCCGTGATCGCTGGGGAAGGAGTCACCGGAGGCGTCCTTGGCCTTGATATGGGGCACCAGCTGGCTGACCCGCTCCGCCTGCTCGTATACCAGGGTGGGGCTGGGGCGCTCTATGGGAACGGCTTTGCCCGCCGCCGCCTGGATGGAAAAACAGCCGGCCATGATCAGCAGCAGGCAGCAGATCCTGGCCCGCTTCCGGCCGGACACCCTCCAGGCGTGGTGGAACACGAACAGGGCCATCAGCAGGGCCACGGCGCCGTCGATCCAGCGCTGGTTGACGAAGGCGACGAACTCTGCCCAGCCGGGCACCGTCACCAGCCAGCCGTTGAACAACCAGAACACCCCTTCGTCCAGCCCCTGCCAATAGCCGAAAAACCAGGAAAAAAACAACAACAGCGCCAGGGCGTGCAGCGCAGCCCAGCCTTTGAGATCCCATTGCATGGTGACATCGTCCTCCGTTAGATGAGGCCGTTTATACCAGATGGGGAAAAGAATTGCAGGTCGAATCACAGAAAAGAGGCGCCGACGGCGCCCCTAATGGTTAACGCAGCAACACCGACAGTTCCCGTTGTCGTGCCTTGAGAGCCTCGATATCGAGGCCGCATATGGCACCATCAATCACCCGCCAGCGGCCCGCCACCATGACCTTGTCCGCCCGCCGGGCGCCGCAGAGTACCAGGGCGGCCAGGGGATCTCCGGCACCAGCGAACTGGATATCGTCCAGGGTGAACAGGGCCAGATCCGCCTGCTTGCCGACGGCGATCTCACCGATATCGTGCCGCCCCAGACAGGCCGCCGAACCGCGGGTCGCCCAGTCCAGCACCTGCTGATGGGTAATGCGCCTGGCGCCATAACGCAGCCGCTGCAGCAGCAGCGCCTGACGTACCTCCATGATCATATTGGAACCGTCGTTGGAGGCGGAGCCGTCAACGCCAATGCCGACGGGACAACCGGCAGCCTCCAACTCCAGAGTGGGACAGATACCTGAAGCGAGCAGCATATTGGAGGAAGGACAATGGGCGATGCCCACGCCCGCCCGGCCCAGGCGGAGAATCTCCTCTTCATTGAAATGAATGCCGTGGGCCAGCCATACCCGGCCGCTGAGCCAGCCCACCGACTCCAGATAGTCCACCGGCCGCATCCCGAACATATTCAGGCAGAATTCGGTCTCGTCGTGGGTTTCTGCCAGGTGGGTATGCAGTTGAACATCATGCTGCTCCGCCAGTACGGCGGAGGCCTTCATCAGCTCGGTGCTGACCGAAAACGGCGAACAGGGTGCCAGGGCCACCCGGCTCATGGCGCCGTCGGCCGGATCGTGATAACGCCGGATCAGGCGTTCGCTGTCGGCCAGAATGATCTCTTCCGACTGTACCGTCGACTGGGGCGGCAAGCCGCCCTGGTCCCTGCCCAGGCTCATCGAGCCCCGGGTCAGGTGCACCCTGACTCCCAGCCGCCGGGCCTGCTCCAGTTGCAGATCGATGGCCTCCTCCAACCCCTGGGGGAAAAGATAATGATGATCGCTGGCGGTAGTACAACCCGACAGCAACAGCTCGGCCAGGGCTATCTGGGTGGACACCGCCACCATCTCCGGCTGCAACCGGGCCCAGACCGGGTACAAAGAGGTCAACCAGGAGAACAGCGCCTTGTTGAGCGCCACGGGATGGGCTCGGGTCAGGGTCTGATAAAAGTGGTGGTGGGCATTCACCAGGCCGGGCAACAGCACATGCCGGCCGGCATCAAACACCTCATCCACAGGCCTCGAGGGTAACTGCCCCAGGGCCAGCAGCTCGATAATGTTGCTTCCTTCTACCACCAGGCCGCCGGCACAGGCAGGATCGAGAGTGGCGAGAGGTTGTTTTATCCAGAGTGTTTTGGGGTTTTGCATCAGACTTTCGACTCCGTTAGCAAATGAAAGTTGGCATCCCCCGGATGTAGAAACCCCTGACGTACAATCCGGGAAGGTACGCCAGGGGATTGCGCCCGTTCAGGCGACAATACGACAGTGAGCCTTAACTGACTTCACCTAATTTTTTTTTGGCCGCCTCGACATCAGCCTCTTCCGCTTCTGTAATCGACTCCTCTTCTACTCCTTTCTGTTCAGGTAGTATCAGACTCAGCAGGATGGCGGTGATGGCACCCATGGCAACCGGCGAACTCAGGATATTAGAGACCGTCTTCGGCAGCTCCTGCAGCACGTCCGGCACAGTAGACACGCCGATACCCATACCGACAGAGATAGCAATGATCATCATGTTGCGGCGGTCCAGGTTGGCCTGAGAGAGTACCCGGATCCCGGCGACGGCCACGGTGCCGAACATGATCAGGGTGGCCCCGCCCAGCACCGGTTTCGGCATCTGCTGCAGCACACCACCGATGATGGGGAAGAGACCCATGATAAAGAGGATGGCAGCGATGTAGATACCTACGAAGCGGCTGGCTACCCCGGTCAGGGCAATAACGCCGTTGTTCTGGCTAAAGGTGGTGGACGGCATGCTGTTGAAGACGGCGGCGATCATGGAATTGACGCCATCGCCCAGCACACCGCCACGAATACGGTTGATGTAGACGGGCCCCTTGACCGGCTCCCTGGAAATGGTGGAGTTGGCAGTCAGGTCACCGGTGGTTTCCATAGCACTGACACAGAACAGAATCGCCAGGGGAATAAAGGCGGCCAGATCAAACTGGAAGCCGAACTTGAAGGGAACCGGTACCGAAATGACCGGTAGGCTGCTCAGGTGGGAGAAATCCAGGCGTCCCATAAAGAAGGCGGCAACCATACCCAGAACAAGGCCAATCACCACGGCGGCCAGGCGGATCATAGGGTTTTGGGAGCGATTTAGCAGTATCACCGTCACCAGTACGATGCCGGCCAGCATCAGGTTATCCAGGGCACCGAAGTTTTGGGCTCCGAAGCCGCCACCGATATCGGTCATGGCCACCTTGATCAGGGGGATACCGATCAGGATGATGATGGTGCCGGTCACCACCGGGGTGATCACCTTCTGCAACTTGTGGACAAAGCGGCTCAGAAAAATTTCGATAAAGGCGGCGCAGAAACTGACCCCGAAAATGGTCGCCAGAATATCTTCCGGTGACCCACCGCGACTCTTGACGATCATGCCTGCCGACAGCACGGCGGTGAGAAAGGCGAAGCTGGTGCCCTGCAGACACAGCATGCCGGCCCCGACAGGGCCGATACGCCGGCACTGGATAAAGGTACCCACACCGGACACCATCAACGCCATACTGATGAGGTAGGGAACATGCTCGCCCAAGCCGAGCACTCCGCCCACAATAAGAGTCGGGGTTATGACTCCCACCAGACTGGCCAGCACATGCTGTAAAGCGGCGAAAGAGGAAGGCCAGAAGCCCGGTTTATCGTGCAGCGAATAAAGCAGGTCGTGGTTCTTGCTTTGTGCTGTTTTTACATCCTGGGTCATAACAGATCCCTTTGTTAATCGTTGCCAATGTGCAGACATAAACAGACTGCTGTTTTATTGGCCAACATCCTGTAAAGACGGTTGGCACTCCCCTCCATACTCCCCTGCAAAGCCTGGGCTAAGTGAGGAGCTAAAGAGATAATACCGCAAAAAAAACACATGCGTTACATTTATGTGATGAGTTTGTACACAAAAATAAACACAATGTGATCTTTGTCGTACCCATAAAAATAGTCAATGAACACAAGAACCGTAGCTTATGCACCATCATCAACAAAACATAGCACATCAACATTGTGTACAGTAATGAAATAAATATTTATGGGGGAAGGGCCATCAAGCCCCGGATGGGACAGGATAAAGGTCGAGGGGAAAAGCAGAAGCAAACTGCCTGGCGCAGAACAGCGCTTGCCCTGACGCCACACCAGGTACTGAAGGAAGTCAGAGAATCATAAAACGAAAAAACCCCGACACCAGGGTGTCGGGGTTTTAATTGGGTGCCTGGCAGTGACCTACTTTCACATGGCAGCTGCCACACTATCATCGGCGCGGGTGCGTTTCACTTCTGAGTTCGGCATGGAGTCAGGTGGGACCACAACGCTATCGCCGCCAGGCATAAACTTTAATCCGGAAAAGCTCACCGCCAGGCATGGCGGCAATGCAGAAAATGCAGGAGCAATTCTCTGCCTGATGAATTCGTTCTCGACCTGCAAGGCCTCACACTTCTTGGGTGTTGTATGGTTAAGCCGCACGGGTCATTAGTACAGGTTAGCTCAACACGTCACCGCGCTTACACACCCTGCCTATCTACGTCTTAGTCTCAAACGGCCCTTTAGGAGGTTCTAGACCTCTGGGATGACTCATCTCGGGGCTCGCTTCCCGCTTAGATGCTTTCAGCGGTTATCGATTCCGAACTTAGCTACCGGGCAGTGCCATTGGCATGACAACCCGAACACCAGCGGTTCGTTCACTCCGGTCCTCTCGTACTAGGAGCAACCCCCCTCAATCATCCAACGCCCACGGCAGATAGGGACCGAACTGTCTCACGACGTTCTGAACCCAGCTCGCGTACCACTTTAAATGGCGAACAGCCATACCCTTGGGACCGACTTCAGCCCCAGGATGTGATGAGCCGACATCGAGGTGCCAAACACCGCCGTCGATATGAACTCTTGGGCGGTATCAGCCTGTTATCCCCGGAGTACCTTTTATCCGTTGAGCGATGGCCCTTCCATTCAGAACCACCGGATCACTATGACCTGCTTTCGCACCTGCTCGACCTGTCCGTCTCGCAGTTAAGCTGGCTTATGCCATTGCACTAACCGTACGATGTCCGACCGTACTTAGCCAACCTTCGTGCTCCTCCGTTACTCTTTGGGAGGAGACCGCCCCAGTCAAACTACCCACCAGGCACTGTCCGCACCCCCGATAAGGGGGCAACGTTAGAACATCAAACATACAAGGGTGGTATTTCAAGGTCGGCTCCACGGCAACTGGCGTCACCGCTTCACAGCCTCCCACCTATCCTACACATGTAGGGTCAATGTTCAGTGCCAAGCTGTAGTAAAGGTTCACGGGGTCTTTCCGTCTAGCCGCGGGTACACCGCATCTTCACGGCGAATTCAATTTCACTGAGTCTCGGGTGGAGACAGCGTGGCCATGGTTACACCATTCGTGCAGGTCGGAACTTACCCGACAAGGAATTTCGCTACCTTAGGACCGTTATAGTTACGGCCGCCGTTTACCGGGGCTTCGATCAAGAGCTTCACCTTGCGGCTAACCCCATCAATTAACCTTCCGGCACCGGGCAGGTGTCACACCGTATACGTCCTCTTGCGAGTTTGCACAGTGCTGTGTTTTTGATAAACAGTCCCAGCCACCTGGTCACTGCGACTGGCTCAGGCTCCATCCGCGAAGGACTTCACCCGCTCCAGCGTACCTTCTCCCGAAGTTACGGTACTATTTTGCCTAGTTCCTTCACCCGAGTTCTCTCAAGCGCCTTGGTATTCTCTACCCGACCACCTGTGTCGGTTTGGGGTACGGTTCACACACATCTGAAGCTTAGAGGCTTTTCCTGGAAGCAG